>DAIPYU010000065.1:0-25408 GCA_036782635.1 Nodosilinea sp. CTOTU7353 | reverse complement strand
GAGCGCCACCCCCATTCAAAAAGCCAGACCCAAAAAGGCGACCGTGAAATTTGGTATGGAGCTAGCGATTGAGTCTGGGCAACTGACCGCCGTAGCTCGTCAAAGGCTCTGGCAAAGCCAACCTAGAAATCACCCTGGGATAGGAGCGATCGGACAAGGTTGAGTCCTGAGTTCGCCAGAGACTGGGCTGCGGCAAGTTCGATAGTGATGGCAGGCATCGCCAAACGTCCATAGCTGGATTCACCTAAGGGATTCGCATCAAAATAAGGTACCAGAGAAAGTGGATGCTCTAGGTTGGATTCCCGCCTGCGCGGGAATGACGCTGGGACTTTATTTATTGGCTAGTCCTTTACCGTTTAGAGAGCCAGCAGTACTCTTCATCCGCTGCCTACGAGGTGGACTCTCCTACGGCCTATAACCAGCTGCTCCATCCCTGGTGCGTCGTTCAACTCCTCCCCTACATGCAGCGGCGCATGGTGGCTCGATTTCGGCGGCGCAATGATGCTGATGCCCATTTGAAAGCTCTGCGGCGGCTGAGCCCCTCAGCTCAGTACACCGTTATGTTTGATCCAGCTCCATCCAGCCCCTGTTTTACTCCCGAGGGGCCTGGGGAGGTGTTTGCTTGAAAGCTATGGGTATCGCGCTTTCATTACAGCTGAGTAGCAGCTGGTGGCAACAGCTGCGGTACCGGGGTTGTTGGTGCTGCTGTCCGAGGTCGCTGAATGCTGGCATGCACCCATAACAGATAGGGAGCCATCTCATCCAACCCCAAGGATGGCTTTGGCGGTCAGGTGCAAGTTGGGAAAGACAGAGGACATAATGCGCTGATCGCCGCGCAGCAACTGCCGGTCGTAACGCCCCTGTGAATCCAAAATACAGAGGGTTAATGTGGGTTGTTTAGGCCGACCAATGAAGAATTCGCCGCCTAGCCCTTGATAGTCAGTAATCCAGTATTCTGGAATGCCCGGCAGGGCGTAGTCTTCAAGCTTGCGATCGCACTCAGTTTGCCACCATTGCCCTGGCGGCGGCCAACCACCCGGTGGGGGTGGTGCTGGGAGCGACCCTGGGCCATGCGGTGTGTGCAGCGATCGCCATCGCCTGCGGCAAGCTGATCGCCGGACGCATCTCAGAGCGCTGGCTCACCACCGTTGGCGGGCTACTGTTTGTTGTCTTTGGCATCGTCGCTGTCCTAGACATGGCGACATCGGCTTGAGCCGGGAGGGGTGAATGGTGGTAGACCGTCTGGGTATAACCGCAGGTGGTAAAACGCCGTCCCCTCCTGGGAGGGACAGGGATGAGTTCCCAGGCACTTTGGCGGTGGTGAAATTCTTGCGGTCTAAGTTGACCCACCCCGCCCTGCGGGCACCCCTCCGAGGAGGGGACAGCGGCTCAGAATCCCCTCCAGGGAGGGCAGGGGTGGGTTGGCGGGGGCAGATGCTCGCGAGTGTTCTCACTATAGGAGTGAAAACCCACTGGCGGCGGCATCTTCCAGAAAAATGCAGAAATTTTCGCCCTTTCCAGTTTCTTAAGCCAATAGCGACGGGTCAGGCTCAAAAGCGCCAAAAAAACCGCTGAGTCAATTCAGCGGCGGCTCGCGTCAATAAATTTCGGGCTCGGGCATGGGGATGGCGAAATTTGATGGGTCGTTGAGGTAGCGAATGGTGTCTTCTTCGAGACGATGCACCCAGTAAGGCTCTAGGGCATCGGAGTGGCGAAGGGCAGCGAGGTAACCTTCGAGGTAGAGGCGCAGCTCGCTGGTGCGATAGCCTCGGTTCCACTGGTCGACGAAGGCATCGGTAATCCGTTGATAGTACCGAATAGCTTTGGCATCCTGAAGCATGGAAGGTTGACCTATAACTCGGCGGTGGCTAGGGGTAGATCGCTCTCTAGATTTAAATTTTCCCCCAAAGGGTGAAAACTCCAGAGATTTTCTTAACGCACTGTTATACGTATCTTTATACACCGTTGCCCGATAGGCGGGGGGTGTGGATTATGACACTATCGTGAGGTCGCCTAGTCATGGTTTGGGGTTGTAGGGTCAGCGGGCGGGGGGCAAAAACACGGTTTTGTAGGCCGCTAGGGTTTTGTGGGCGATCGCACTCCAGTTGTAATATTCCCCAGCATAGGCCCTAGCTCGCTGTCCCCGCAGCTGCCGTTGGGCTGAATTGTTCAAGGCGGCGGCCAGGCTCTGGGCGACGCCCTCCACGCTCAGCTCGCATACCCAGCCGCTGCCGCTGGCCTCAATGTCGGGCCAGATATAGACTCCCTTTGACACCACCACCGGCACCCCCGCCGCCATGGCCTCGGCCACGGCAATGCCAAAGTTTTCGTAGGAGGAGGGCAGCACAAAGAGCGCCGCCGATTGCAACAGCGCGGTCTTGGCGGAGCCGGTGACAAAGCCGGGCAGGGTGGTGCGATCGCCCAACCCCCCAGCCTTGATACGGGTGGCGATCGCCCGCTCATAACCTGGGTCTTGGGGGTTGCCCCCCGCTAGCACCAGGTGAAAATCCACCCCTGTCGCCGTCAGCTGCTCTAGGGCAGGCAGGAGTAAATCCAGCCCTTTTTTCGGGTCGAGGCGAGACAGGTAGAGGACGATGGGGCGATCGCGCGGTATCCCCATCTGGGCCAAAATTTGCTGGCGCTCTGCCTCGGGCACCGGGGGCTGGGGCTGCACACCGAGAGGAATCACCCAGTCTGTAGCCGTGGCCCCAAACCGATGGGACACCTGGGCCTCAATGGTGCTGGTAAAGTGCAGCGCCGCCGCCCCGGCAATGTTGGGGGCCTCAAGCAGGCGACCGTAGATTTGCTTGAGGCGCTTTTTTTTCTGGAGATCGGCTGGGTCGAGGGTGCCGAGGGGGCGCAGGATGTAGGGGAGATGGCGCGATCGGGCCACCGTTGCCGCCGCCGTGCTCAGAGGCGAAAACAGCGCGTGGATGTGGGCCAGGTCGTACTCGTGGGCGTGCTGGTGCAGCCACCGCAACAGCCCCAGGGAAAATTTGTACCGCCGCCAGGGGGAGCAGGCAAAGTAGCGTACGGTGTAGTTGTCTTCGGCCACCGGCACCCCCAGGGGCACGTCTAAGGGCGGCTGGCCTGAGTCGCCATTGGAGTTTGTGGTCAGAATCGTCACCTCGGCCCCTGCCAACCCTAGCCCCTGGGCAAAGCCGCGCATCATCTGGCTGGGGCCACCGTAGACCAGGGAGATGGAGGGGATGATTTGAAGGAGGCGCATGGGGGGAGGGGGAGTGAGTGGGTGGGTGAGTAGGTGGGTGGGTGAGTAAGTGGGTGGGGTGGGTTAGCGACGGGTTGGGGGGGATAGGGTCCAGGATTTGGAGTTGTGGATGAGGCTGATGAGGGTGCTGATGATGCGATCGTAGGATTGGGTTAGTTCTTGGCCCGTTTGGGCATCGAGATATTGGCACTTTATGGCAAAAGCAATCCAGGTCTGGGTTTCCGCTGCTTCAGCTACGCAGTCGGAAAGCTTAGCGACGAAGGAAGCCTCATAAATTCTTTTGCGCCATGCTTCAGCCAAGTTGGCACATACAGACCGAGAAGAACGACGTCCTTGGTCGGTCAAAGAATATCGCTCCTCTACAGGGAACCGCTTTGAGACTTCAAAAACCTCCATAGCTACCTGAAACGCACTCTGGTAAACCTCCAGATCCTCATGCCGCCCAACAAATTTCTGGCCCATTTCCGCCTCCTAAATCAATGCACCCACCCACTCACCTACCCACCTACTCACCCACCCACCTACCCACCTACTCCAATTTCCTCATAAAACTCCAATAGCTGCTTTGCCAGCGCTCGGTTGGTATAAGCGCTCATGGCGCGGTGGTAGCCTGCCTGGGCTAGCTCCTGCCGACGGTCGGGATTCTCCATCAGCAGGCGCAGGTGGTCGGCGAGGGCGGGGGCGTTGCCTTCGGGGAAGACTAGGCCAGCTTCACCGATGACGTTGGGGATTTCGCCGGAGTCGGAGCCGATGACGGGGACGGCGCAGGCCATGGCTTCGATCAGCACATGGCCGAACTGTTCTTTCCAGCCTTTGGCGGTGAGGGTTTTGAAGCTGTCGGTGGTTTCGGAGGGCAGCACTAGGGTGTGCATCAGGTTGATGTAGTGGGGCACCTGGGCGTGGGGAATGTCGGTGGCCCAGCGCAGGCGATCGCCGATGCCTGCCCCGTCTGCTTTGGCCTGAATGCGATCACGTAGCTCGCCCCGGCCCGCTAGCAGCCAAACCCAGGGCTGGGGTAAATGGCGCAAGGTGGCCAGGGCATCGCAGAGGGTGAGTAGCCCTTTCTCGGCGACAAAGCGGCCGCAGTAGCCCACCACAAAGGCCTCGCTGGGGATGTCGAGGGACTGGGCCAGCTCGGGCTGGGGCTGGGGGCGAAACCGGGTTTCGTCAACGCCGAGCTGGGGCATGACTCGGTAGGGGGCGCGGTAGCCCTGCTGTCGCAGAATATCGGCTCCATCCTGGTTGCCCACTACCAGGCCGTGGGTGTGGCGCAGGTTGTAGGCTTCCAGGGCGGAGATGGGGAATTTGAGCTGGTAGGGCAGATTCCACCAGGTGAAGAAGATATTTTTGGCCCGCAGCCCCAGCAGCCGGTTGAGGGTGATGGTCTGGGCGTAGGCCAGCGCTCTGGAACCCTGCTCGACTTGGATCACCTGGGGGCGAAATTTTCGCAGCAGCTGCACCAGGTCGGGGCCAAAGGTGAGCAAGCCCTGGTTGTTTTGGCTCAGGTTGCCCAGGGGCTGCACCCGAAAGTTACCCTCCTGAAGTGGCTCTGAGACAACTAACCGGTTCTGCACGCCGCCCGGCTGCCAGCGCCGGGGCACGCCCACCACCACCTCCATATCGGCAGAAAGCTGGGCCAGGGCGCGCAGTTTCTCGCGGTTGAGGTCAACGATATAGGTGTGGCTGAGCACAAGCACGCGCATGGCAGCACTCCAAAAGAGGGGGCACGCCTAGGATGCCCACATCCCCCATCCCCACTCCCTCATCCGCTCATCCACTTCCCTACCCGCCCAAAAACTCATCCATCAGCCCATTCACCCGCTCCGGTCGCTCCTGCTGCACCCAGTGGCTGCAATGGGGAATGTAGCGCCGTCGCAGATCGCGCACGTAGGCCTCGGTGCCGACGGAGAGTTCTTTGCCCAGGGCGACATCGTCTTCGCCCCAAATCAGCAGGGTCGGCACGTCAAGCACCCCCCAGTTGCGCTGCAAGTCGCCGCTCTGCCCGACGGAGCGGTAGTAGTTGACCATGGCGGTGAGCGCACCGGGTTTGGCGGCGGCAGTCTTGTACAGGCGCAGATCGGCATCGCTAAAGGTGCTCTGATCGATTGCCATACCCCGTAGGGCCTGCTCAATTAGCCAATAGTCGCCCGCTTGCAGCAGTAGCTCAGGCAGCAGCGGTAGCTGAAAGGCGGCGATATACCAACTCTTCAGCATCTGCTGGGGCGTGCGCAGCCCCTCCATAAATTTGGCCGGGTGGGGAATGTTCATCACGATCAGCGACTCAAGCAGATCGGGGTGAGCGTAGGCAAAGGCCCAGGCGATCGCCCCGCCCCAGTCGTGGCCCACCAGGGTCAACTGGTCGTAGCCGAGGGCGGAAATCGCTCCCCGCACATCCTCTACCAGCATATCTAGGCGGTAGTGCTCTAACCCCTGGGGCTTATCGCTCTCGTTGTAGCCGCGCAGGTCGAGGGCTACACAGGTGTAGCGGTCAGCAAAGTAGGCGAGCTGGTGCCGCCAGGAGTACCAAAACTCTGGGAACCCGTGCAAAAACAGCAGCAGCGGCCCGTGGCCCTGGGTCACGTAGTGCAGCCGCAGGCCGTTGGTTTCTAAAAATCCGTGCTGTCTACCCGCCGCCATTGCCCCACCGGGTTCACCATCTCCTTCAATATACTGATACCAAATACTGATACCAATTCCGAATCGTATAACCCCGATGCCAAACAGGCGGCTTGCGTAGGGGCAAACGGTGTTTGCCCAGCCCCACCGGCGCTAGCCAAGGCGGATTCAGTATGAGATTTCTCAGGCAGCCAAGGGCAGGCCCAGACCCTACATTGGGTTTTCCTAGCCAGCGCCACCGGGGTCACAAGGTCTTGCCAGGGGAGCTTGAGCGGTTGTGAGTCAGCTAGCCGCCCCTGCCTCTAGCTCACCCGATCAACCGTATTTTTCGCTAGTGGGCCAGCGCTACGATAAGTGAACTTATCTAAACTGTCCCCAAAATACTCTGATCTAGAGGGACACCCTTTGTAATAAGAAGAGAAAGCATAGATAGCCCGAGGCTGTATTGGTGACCCTTTAACCAACCCAAAACGGGCCACAGCCCTGGGTAACTTGCTCAAGCGCCAGACCTGGCGGGCTTGAGAACGGGGCAAGGCTCCTAGGCTGACCGATTAGCTGATCGGGTCGCTACCCACTTCAACCAAGATCCCAGGGGGCTGGCATCGTCACGTTCCTTCCGCCTGTTCCTGTAATGACCTCACTCGATGACTTGACCCTAATGCAGTGGTTTGTCTCCGGGGATGCCACCCTAGAAGCAAACCAATCGCTGCGCATTCAGCCCGCCAACAAGCTACGCCAGCTTTTGGGCCGCCGAGGAACGCTGCTGGCCACCGCCTACGATACCGCCATGCCTCCCAGCGTCGAGGTGCGCCGCGGCACCGACTACAGCGCCGTGCTGCACCAAATTCTGATCGATCACCACTTTGTGCCCATTGGCCAGGGGTTAGACAGCCAGGTGCTGTGCTACGCCCACTACCCCATTCCTGATGGCTACCGCATTGTCTACGGCCAGGCCCGCCAGCTGTGGAAGCAGTGGTGGACTCACCCCAGCCAACTCAACAATCGCCACCTCCAGCTCGACCTGTTTATGCTGGCCGAAAAGCAGTGGTACCCCGTGCGAAATATTGCCATTAACATCGGCACCCTCTACGTTGAGACCATGCGCGGCGAGACTGTTCACCACGGCGACGACATGGTGGTGTGGCTCGAAAAAGACCGTGACGAGGTAGACCATACCTGTCTCCTGGAGCCGCCCGTGCCTCAGGCCGTGCCCCAGGCCGAGCCGATTCAGCAGGTGAAAAAACTGCCGCCGCCGCCGATGACGCCTTCGCCTCGACCGGCTGCCCCGGCTCCGGCGATCGCTGCGCCTCAAGCGACCGTAGACCCCACCCTAGCTCCGACCGTGTATGCCCTCGATGGCAAGGTCTATGTGCAGACCGCCGTGGGCCTAGTCATCATTGAAGGCGACAACCTCAAGGCCTATAGCCCCGCCCCCCGCCGGGCGGCGGTGAGCCAGCCTTTGAGGCAAAGCTTCTAGGTAAACAGTCGGGGGGGCAGCAGCCACAGCAGCGTACCCCGGCCATACTCGATCTGGGGCCAGGTGACGGCCTCAAACTCAAGACAGACCATGGCGGCGGTGGGCATAGCTACCGTCCCGCCGCCCGTAAAGTACGAAACCGCATCTGACCAGGTGGGTTCGTGGCCCACCAGCATGAGTGAGCTGTGGTGGTTGGGCACCTGGTGAATCACCTCTAGCACCTGCTTGATAGAGGCTTCGTAGAGGTCGTCGGTGACGGCGATGGGGCAGGCCCAGTCGCCAGCGGCATGGGCCAGTTCTAGGGTAGTGCGCGCCCGCACCGCCGCAGAGGTGATGGCCAAATCGGGCACTTTACCGGCCTTAGACATCAGCTTACCCATGGTTTTGGCGGCGGCGATGCCTCTCTCGGCTACGGGGCGATCGTGATCGCGGCCATAGCTGGCATCCCAGTTAGACTTGCCATGGCGAAAGAGAATCAGTTGTTTGGTCATTGTTGGCGAATAGATCTAAGGCAAGGCTCCAAGGGCGATCTGAGGCCGATCTACCCTTGCTCACCTTAGAAGATTGCCCCGAGGGATTCAATTAAATACAGATTTGAGATTTTTCAAGGGGGTGAAGGAAGGCAAGGGGTTTCAGGCTAAATCCTGTTTGGTTACCCCTGAGCCCTTTAATCATGGCGGCTGTTGTTGCGCGATGGGCGTTTGCGAGCTGAGGGAGTCTAGGGCTGGTGTGACCACCGAAGCCGGGGGCGTTTTGAGCCAGCCCTCTTGCAGAAACCTGGTGTAGGCCGTGGCTTCAATCGCCATCAGATTTTCCCGATGCCGCTGGCGAATCAGGTCGGCGATCTGGGGATGGGTCTGCTGAAGTGCCTCTAGGGCTGCGTCTATCTCCTGAAGCTGGGCCTTGATCGCCTCTCGCTCTGGCTGGCACTCGCTGGGGACGGCGGGCAGCTCACCTGCGGCCAGGTGGGTGAGCACCTGGGTCAGGGCCGATCGCTGGGCCAGCAGCTCTCGGTACTGGGTTTGGGTGGGGTCGGTTTCGAGCAAGTTGAGCGCGTCGAGCAGGGGTTTGGTGGTCAGCCCCTGCACCAGCAGGGTAAAGAGCACCACGCCAAAGGAGTTGGAGATAATCTGCTGGCGATCGCCGATCGCATCCGGCAGGCTAAGGGCCAGGGCGATCGCCACCGAACCCCGCAGCCCCACCCACCACAGCACCGTCTGGGCCGCCCAGGGTATGGGGTTGTGGGTAATCAGGCCGCTGAGGGCGCTAAAGCCAAAGATTGCCACGGCGCGGGAGGCGAGGACGGCGGCGATCGCCACCAGACTCGTGTCGATGTGCTCGATGAAGTAGGGGAACAGCACCTGATCCCCCAGCAGCAAAAACACAATCGAGTTGATCAAGAAGATCACAAATTCCCAAAACTCGATCATGGTGGGCCGCTTTTGGGGGCGGGTGCCGGGCACCAGGCTGAGGTTGCCGATCACCAGCCCCGCCGCCACCACGGCGATCACCCCAGAGCCGCCCAAGTCTTCTGACAGCAGGTAGGCTCCGTAGGCGGTGACCAGGCTCAGCGATTGCTCGACCCAGGCCAGGTCGTAGCGCTGGGTGAGCAGCGCCACCCCGGTGCCAATGGCGCAGCCCACCCCCAGGCCAATGATGCTGACCAGCAAAAATTGCAGCAGCGTGGTAAACAGGTCGATGGGCTGGGGGTCGATGGCCTGCTCCAGCAGCACGCTAAAGGCCACCACAGCGGCCCCGTCGTTAAACAGGCTTTCGCCTTCGAGCAGGGTGGTGAGGCGCTTGCCCGCCCCCACCTCGCGAAACACCCCCAGCACCGAGGCCGAGTCGGTGGCGGCTAGGCAGGCCCCGGTCAGCAGGGCCGTGGTCCAGGGCACCTGCATCCAGTGGTGCAGCGCCCAGCCAATGCCCCCAATCGACACCGGCACGCTGCCGATGGCAAACAGGCTGCTGGGCACCAGCTCGCGCCTGAGGTCGGGCCACCGCATCTTCCAGGCCGCCTCAAAGAGAATTGGCGGTAAAAAGACCAGCAAGATCATCCCCGGCGACAGGTCGATCAGCCGCACTTCCACCAGGGCCAGCCCCAGGCCTACTATCAACAACAGCAGGGTGTAGGGCACCTGGCGCAGGGGGGCAAAAATGCGCGGCAGACTGGCGGCGCTGAGGGCCACCAGCAGCACCGGCAAAAATTCCTTGAGATGGCGCTCAATGGCGAGGTCGCCCGCATCGGTCAGCAGGCTGATCAGGACTGGGCTGAGGGCGGCAACCCCTTGGGTAAAGGCCGTTTCTACCACAACATCAGAGGTGTTGACTGCACAGGCATGGGCTGGGATCGAGGGAGACTAATTAGTATCGGCTGGTAAACCTAACCCCTTGCCGGGGGTTTCAGGTGCCGGGTATCGGGAGTGGTTGGCCGACGTATGCCGCAGATTACTGGGGTGGACGGGGTGGGTCAGGCTGGCCGATCGCCCGACACCTTCAGGCCAGGCTGTTGAAGAACTTCATCGCCATCTGGGGCAGGTGGCTGACCTCAAACCACACCTGCTTGGGACTAATGCCAAACAGGTATTGCAGCCCCACAAAAATCACCCCCAGGCCAATCAGGGGAACCAGCCCCACGCTCAAAACCCTGAAGAACAGCTGGGAAACTAAAACAACAACGGCGATCGCCGCAATCAGCAGCACTAGCTGAGGGTCAACCGAATTGAGCAGAGAATCCATAGAACCTGAAAACCGCTAACGATAAAAGACCATTCCAGAGGAATTCTGGCCATCCTACCCCAATTCCCCTGGGGCAAGCTGTTACCGCCGTCACGACAGCTCGGGGCTGGCGGTTTCTGCCACCGGTGAGGCCCTGAGCCGCATGGTCTCAAACACCCACAGCAGGGCAATGCACACCGTCGCGCTCAACCCCACCCCCAGCGAAAACCGCTGGGCCATTACCGCCGTCTGATCCATCGCCCAGCCCCCCAGCACCGCCGACACCAGGGCCACCAGCCCCGCTGCCAGGCTCACCACGGCCTTGCGACCAAACCGGGGTGAGTCGGCTAGGGTGCCGCCCACAAAGTGCCCCGCCACCTCGGTCACGGCGTACAGGCTGAGGGCAAACCCCACGGCGGTGGCCGAAAAACCCATCTGGTTGACAAACAAAATGGGGATGTAGAAATTGATCAGCCCGTAGCTCACCTAAATCAGCCGCCGCCCGATCGCCTGAATCGTCACCTGGCGATTTGACCATGATCCTAAGCAATTTCGTTGAAGAAATAGACCATCGCCGCCATCGCCAGCACCGTCACGGCGGTACCCACCACCTCTACCCCCACCGAGGCGCGGCGGTGGGCAGGGCGCAGCCAAAAGTTGAGCCAGCGCACAATGCGGGGCATCACCACCAGGGTAAAGACGCAGGTGGTGATTAGGTTGTTGGCCAGCATGGCGCTGGCCGGGTCCCAATCTTCAAACAGGCCCAGGCGCTCCAAAATAAAGCCCTGCACCATGATGATTGGGTACAGCCCCAGCACCACCGCCAGAATCTCTTTCCAGGCCGGGGGGCCAAGGCCGTTCAGTTCTTCCCCGGCTTCGTTACTAAACCAGCCCTGCATGCCGGTCTCAAAGGAGGTGAACTTATAGGATTTGAAAATGTCGCGCCCCGCTTGCAGCAGGGCTTCGCGATCGCTCGACTGCAACCACTGCCGAAGTTGATCGGACTGCTCAAAATGCAGCACTGTGTACCACTTCAGGCAGCCTTCCTGCACCGCTAGAGGGCGGTAGCGATCGGCCCGCAGGAAGCCCGGCGATCGCTGAGCGGCCTTCACCATGCGGCGATGCCAGCTGCGAAAGGCCCAGTTTTTGTTGCTCGGCACAATGTACTCAATGATGACGCTGGGGCTGGGCAGATCGGGCTTGCCCCCCTTGCCCAGCAGTTCCCCCAGCCCGTCGGATTTCGCCAACCGCTGACTGAGTCGATCCTTCAGCCGCACAATGTTTGCCCTCACCGATTCCTGTAGAGCCATGATCCCCGAATGTCCTTTAGAAGCCCATCACCATGAGCTGCATTCAGTATACAGCCGACGATATTGAGAGTTCGCTAAATATTGCGCTTTTGAGCATAGGTCGCTCTTAGGGCTGAATTCGCCTATCTAAGGGCAGATTATTCTCGCTCTTGGGCTAGAACCCGGAATTTTTCTGGCGCGTCGCCGCCGGTAACGTAGCCCCCCTGGTTTTTGATGGCGGTGAGATGGGCAATCGCCGCTGCTGTAATCCGCTCCCCCGCCACCAGAGTTGGGATGCCGGGGGGATAGGCTGAAACCGTGTCGGCGCTGAGGCGGCCGACGGCAGCGCTGGCCGCAACGGTTTCGGTAGCCGCAAAGAAAGCAGTGCGGGGTGTCACCTCCGGCAGGGTGAAGGGGGTGTCGGCAGGAGCTGATACTAAATCCTGGGCTCTCCCCGATTCGGCAGGGCGCGTGCCATGCGCCCCTACGGGTTGACCGTTGGGGCAAGGCTGCGGCCCCTGTTTAGAGATAGAACGCGACGCGGCGCAGCGCTCGGCCAGCGATCGCAATCCCGCCACGCATTGCTCTCCATCCGCCTCGGTATTGCCTAGGCTTATGATCAGGGTCAGGTGGCGCAGTTCCGGCAGCTCGACGGTAACGCCCAGTTCCGTATGGAGCATGTCATCGGCCTCTAACCCCGTGATCCCCAGGCCCGACACATCCACCGTGAGCCGGGTCAGATCGAGATCGCTCACGCTAGAGAAGGCCGTCACCGCTGGCTGATCGATCACCGTCAGGCCGGGGATTGCCGCCAGTTCCCTTCGCATGTTCTGGGTCAGCTCCAGCGTATGAGACAACAACGCCTGGCCCTCGGTGGCCATCTGGTGACGGGCCGCATCTAACGACGCCAGCAGCAACGCATTGGGGCTGGTGGACTGGGTGAGCTGAAGCGCCGCTTGCAGCCGCGATGAATCAATGCGGCTGCCCCTTGTATGCAGCATAGCCGCCTGACTTAGCGCCCCCAGTACCTTGTGGGTCGACTGCACCACCAGGTCGGCCCCCTGGGCCAGCGCTGGGGTGGGCAGGTCGGGGTGAAAGGCGAAGTGTGGGCCGTGGGCTTCGTCGATTAATAGAGGAATGCCGTGGGCGTGGGCTAGGGATGCGATCGCCCCCACATCCGAGCAAACCCCGTGGTATGTAGGCGACACCAGCAGCACGGCGCGGCTGTCGGGATGCTGGGTCAGGGCCGCAGCAATATCCTCCGCCTTCACCCCCAGGGCTAACCCCAGCTCTCGGCTGTACTCTGGGGCCACAAAAATCGGCATTGCCCCCGCCAGCACCAGCCCTGCCACTACCGAGCGGTGGGCATTGCGCGGCACAATGATTTTCTCCCCAGGGCCAACGGTGGCGAGAATCGCCGCCTCAATGCCGCAGGTCGAGCCGTTGGCTAAGAAATAAGTGTGGTCTGCCCCAAACGCCTCAGCCGCCAGCGCCTGCGCCTCAAGAATCACGCCCTCAGGGGCAAACAGGTTGTCCAGCTCTGGCAGCTCTGGCAAGTCTGCCGCTAACGCTGCATCTCCCAACAAATCTCTTAGCCGATGGGATGCCCCCTGCCCACGCTTATGCCCCGGCGCGTAGAACGCCGCATGGGGCCGCCGACTGCTGGCCTGTAACGCAGAGAGAATGGGGGTTTGCGATTGATCGAGCATGGCAGTGTGGATCGATTAGACGAGCTGTGAATTGCTTCTCGATCTCGATGGGATGCTTTTGGGCAAGATCGATCCCCTAATTTCTTGCCGTAAACATCAATCCCGTAGCCACCTTAAAAAGGGGGCAGGATTCATCATTTAAAGTATTTCCCATGCCCGTTCAGGCAAGGTCGATCCCCCAATTTTTTGCTCTGAAAGACCCATCACATACCCCCCTTTTTAAGGGGGCAGGGGGGTTCTCCGCCCTCGCCCCCATAGGAAATTCGCTATAGTTTCAAAGGAAAATCTGGAGCGTATCCCATGGCAAAAGTTACCTGGAACGGCGTTGTACTGGCCGAAAGCGACGCCTGTGAAGTCGTGGAAGGCAACCAATACTTCCCCCCCGACTCGCTGAACAAAGACTACTTCAAGCCGATCAGCAAAACCACCGGCTGCCCTTGGAAAGGCACCGCCAACTACTACGACATTGTGGTCGATGGCGAAACCAACGCCGGAGCGGCCTGGTACTATGCCGAGCCCAAATCTGCCGCCAGCAATATCAAGGGCTACGTGGCGTTTTACAGCAACAAGGTGAAGGTGGAAGCCTAATTTGAGTGGATGGGAAATAGGGTAGATGGGTGGATGGGTAAGATACAGCCGTACCCATCCACCCATCTACCCATCCACCCCTACGCTTTCTTCAGCCAGCTAAACATCGCCCGCAGATCCTTGCCCACCTCTTCGATTGGGTGCTCGGCTTCGCGGCGGCGCATGGCGGTAAACCCGGCGTTGCCCGACTGGCTTTCGAGCACAAACTCGCGGGCAAACTGGCCGGTCTGAATTTCCTTCAGCACCTTGCGCATTTCGGCTCGGGTTTCGTCGGTGATGATCCGGGGGCCACGGGTGTAGTCGCCGTACTCAGCGGTATTGGAGATGCTGTCGCGCATTTGGGCCAGGCCGCCCTCGACCACCAGGTCGACAATTAGCTTGACTTCGTGGAGGCACTCAAAGTAGGCCAGCTCGGGCTGGTAGCCAGCATTCACCAGGGTTTCAAACCCGGCTTTGATCAGCTCGCTGAGGCCGCCACAGAGCACCACCTGCTCGCCAAACAGGTCAGTCTCGGTCTCTTCTCTAAAGGTGGTTTCGAGAATGCCGGCGCGGGTGCCGCCGATGCCCTTGGCGTAGGCCATGGCGCGATCGCGGGCCTGACCCGTAGCATCTTGATAGACCGCAAACAGGCAGGGCACCCCCTGACCCTCTTGGTAGGTGCGGCGCACCAGGTGGCCGGGGCCTTTGGGGGCCACCATCACCACGTCTACATCTTCGGGGGGCACGATCTGGCCAAAGTTGATGTTAAAGCCGTGGGCAAACAGCAGCACGTTACCTGCTTCGAGGTTGGGGGCAATCGACTCTTTATAAATGGTGCGCTGCACTTCATCGGGCAGCAAAATCATGATCCAGTCGGCTAGCTTGACGGCATCGGCGACGGGCTTGACCGTTAGGCCCTCGGCCTCGGCCTTGGCGGTGGAGCGGCTGCCTTCGTACAGACCCACAATCACGTTGACGCCGCTATCTTTGAGGTTGAGGGCGTGGGCATGGCCCTGGGAGCCGTAGCCAATAATGGCGACGGTCTTGCCGTTGAGCAAGTCTAAGTTAGCGTCGGTGTCGTAATACATGCGGGCCATGGGGTTCTCCTTTAGATGGATGAGGGAAATGGATGGGGAAATCGAGGAAATCGACGGGCGATGGCGTTTTGCTAGCAAGCTCTTGATTCTACCAAACTAAGGGAGCAAGCCAAAATACCCGCTGCCCTAGCCTAACTTTACCCAGGCCTAAATTTACTGATCGGGCTTTTCACAATCAGGTAGTAAAGGTTACTGTCAGTTACTGATTCCTGAGCTGGTTCCTGAGGTTATGTCACACGATTCTGTATGGGTAAACCCGAGGGCCGTGGGGCCAAAGGAAGTGTTGGTGATAGATGACACCCCCAATAATTTGCGGCTGCTGCTGCGGGCGTTGTCTGGGGAGGGATATCGGGTCCGATGTGCCAAGACCCCCACCCTGGCCCTGACTTCGCTAGAAACGACCCTGCCTGACTTGGTCTTGCTGGATATTCGCATGCCCCAGATGAACGGCTATGAGTTTTGTCAGCGGCTCAAGGCCAGCTCTCGAACCCGCGACATTCCGATAATTTTTCTGAGTGTCCTCAACGATATTGAGTATAAAGTGAGGGCCTTTGCTCTGGGAGGGGTTGACTACATTGCCAAGCCTTTTGAGATTGATGAGGTGATAGCGCGAGTGCGCTATCAGTTTCAGGTGCAGCAGCAGCAGCGCCAGCTACGGGTCGAAAACAACCGTCTGCGCCAGGAAAATGTTGAGCAGCGTCAGTCCATCGGTCGGCTAGAGCGGTCTTACCAGTTGCTTAGCCAGGTGTTGAATTCTCTGGCGGACGGCATTGCAGCGTTTAGAGCCGTTCGCAACCAGCGGGGAGAGATTGAAGATTTTCGCTGTCTGCTGGGCAATGGGGTACTGGCTGACTGGGTGGGGCGATCGCCCGTTGAGCTGGCCGGGGCCACCCTCTCTGAGATCTTGGTCAATCACCCCAATGACGATGTGTTTGATCTATTTATTCAGGTGGTCGAGCAGCACGAATCACTGCGCTATGAGCTACTCTGCGAACCCGATGGCGAGATTCCCCTGTGGTTTGAGCTGATTGCCAGTCGGCTGGGCGACGGCCTAGTGGCCCGCCTCAAAGACATCACTCACTACAAACAGGTGGTGGCCCAGATGCAGATCATGATCAACGAGCTACAGGTTTTGACCACCCAAGATGGGCTGACCCAGGTAGCCAATCGTAGAGCCTTTGATCAGTACCTGGAGACGGAGTGGCAGCGGCTGACCAGAATACAGCAGCCCCTGTCGCTGATTATGGCCGATATCGACCGGTTTAAGCGCTTTAACGACCTGTGCGGTCATGCCGTCGGCGATGAATGCCTGCGTCGGGTCGCTGGGGCGATCACCGCCGTAGTCAAGCGCCCCGCCGATATGGTCGCCCGCTATGGCGGCGAAGAATTTGCCATTTTGCTGCCCCACACCGATCTGGCGGGCGCGGCCCAGGTGGCCGAGCAGGTGCAGGCGGCCATGGCCAACCTGCGGCTGACGGTGCCGCGACCGGAGTGTGAGCACATCAGTCTGAGTCTGGGGGTGTCTAGCCAAATTCCTAGCTCGGTGGGCAGCCAAGCGATGCTGTTGGCAGCGGCCGACAATGCGCTTTACCGAGCCAAGGGGCAAGGCGGCAGTCAGATTTGTCTGGGCACTTAACCAATAATTCAGAGACAATTTTGCCTTTGAAAGTATCCATGAACTGCTTCATCAGGCCAGCGCCCACTGATGGTCTTATCGATCTCTCATTGCGGCTCGGCCCCAGATTTGACCAACATTCCATATTTCTCTCTTATAAGAATGCTATAAAATCACGAACTACAAAAAACACATTTTTGCTAAAGCGGTTCCCGATTTTGTGAGATATGCATTGGCTGAGCTCTAGATCCCCCAGTTTCTGGCAGTCCAAGTTTCACGCTGTAACCCCTTTTCTAAGGAAGCGGGGCGATCTTCGTGGTGTATTTACTCGAATGAGATTCGCTTTAAAGTCCTGATTTAAAAATTCCGTTTATTAATTCATGAATTTTCAAACTAATACTGTCCAGGGCGACATTCTCATCGTCGATGACCTGGCCGATAACCTGCGAGTGCTATCGGATATGCTCTCGGTAAATGGGCATCGAGTCAGAGCTGTAAGAAACGGCTCAATGGCCCTGATCGGAGCCAAGGCCTCCCCACCCGACGTCATTTTGCTAGATATTCGCATGCCCGCGATGGATGGGTTTGAAGTCTGCCAGCGGCTTAAGGCTGACACCGCAACGCAGCATATTTCAGTTATTTTTCTCAGCGCCCTTGATGAGGAGCTGGACAAAGCCCGAGCCTTTGAGCTGGGCGGTGGAGATTACATTACCAAGCCTTTTCAAGCGTTTGAAGTGCAGGCGCGGGTGCGCCATCACCTAATCATTCAGCACTTGCAGAGACAGGTAATCGCCCAGCAAGCGCAGCTAGAAGCCCTGGCTCAAAGCGGATCTGAACCGCCCGATCTGTCTGAGCCGTCGCACAGTTCGGCCATCCGAGCTGTGGACACAATCTTGGCCTACGCCGATCACCAGGGGCAAAACCCAGCCTTCAACCCCGAGCAAACAATCAGTCTGCAAGCGCTACGGCGGCAGGGGCAGGCCCTAGGTCGGCTGCTTGCCACCCTGGGCGATTAGCCCCATGGCGCTTACCCCGATACCAAACAGGCGGATTGTGTCGGGGCAAACGGTATTTGCCCAGCTCAACCGGGGCTAGCCAAGGCGGATTTGGTGTTAGACCCCTGGCTCTTTGTTCTGCACCACATCTGGCAAAGGGCGCCCGAGTCGATATAGCCATAGCAGACCGACAACGCCCAGGGCAATGCCGATCAGGCTGACTATCTGAGCAATTCTCAGCGGCCCCAGCATCAGGCTATCGAGCCGCAGCCCCTCGATCCAAAGGCGACCCAGGCTGTAGGCGGCAAAGTAGACCAAAAATATCGTGCCGGGTTTGAGTCGCCTAGGGTAGCGCAAACCCCAGAAAAACAGCCAGAGCACCAGCCCCAGCACCCCCAGATTCCACAGCGACTCGTAGAGAAAGGTGGGGTGGTAGTAGGCCACATCGGCCAGCCCCGGCGGCCGCTGGGCGGGGGGAATAAACACCCGCCAGGGCAGATCGGTAGGGCCGCCAAAGGCTTCGGAGTTAAAGAAGTTGCCCCAGCGGCCAATGGCCTGGCCGAGAATCAGGGCCGGGGCTACCACATCGGCCAGCTGCCAAAACGATAGCCGGTAGCGACGGGCAAACAGCAGAGTGGCGATCGCCCCGCCCAAAATCGCCCCATGAATGGCAATGCCCCCCTGCCAAATCGCCAGGGCAGAGAGGGGGCGATTGGCGTAGCGATCCCACTCAAACAGTACGTAGTACAGCCTTGCCCCTGGCAGCGCCCCAATCACCAACCAAATTGCCAGGTCGCCAATGCGCTCAGGGTCGATGCCCCGCCGCTTCCCCAGGTTTTGGGCCAGGGTAATGCCCAGCAGCAGCGCCCCGGTGATCAGCAGCCCGTACCAGCGGAGCGTGATTGGCCCCAGTTCAAAGGCCACTGGCCCCGGAGAGGCCAGCTGTGCGATCACACTGTTGAGCACACTATTCAACTCAGGGTTCCAGCCCATGGGATGCATTACCGATAAGACCCTATTCATCCTACCTGGCCGGGGCGGGCTTGAGAGGTTGAGCACGTCAGCCCGATACTTTCCGCTGCTGGATGGTCTCTATAGGTCAGACGTTCCACTGCTGCTGGGGCATTTCCGAATAAATCCCAAAAAAACCCGAAGGCTTGGAGCTTCAGGTTTTGGGGGTGCGTCATGGCTATGTGTGACGCACCAAAACTAACGCCAGTGATGCGTCATGGGGTGGCTTACCACCAGGTGCGCTCACCCGATTCGTCAACGCGGGCCTGGCGAATGACGTCGGAAATTTCTTCGGCATCCGTGACGTGGTGGAGCGCCTTCTGGCCTTCCTCGGGGTCATCGACGACAAAGTATGTCGGCACGACAATGCGATCGCCCGTAATATCGCCCGTATCTACTGCCACCTGCTTAGACTTTTCTTCCAGGGTTTTCTCGCCATCGACGTGATCACCTGGGTTGAGCACTAAATCGTTTTCTTCCATCGCCTTTTTGTGGGCGGCCTTCTGCTCCGGCGATACTTCTTCCGGGGTTAGAGGCTGACTGATAGGAATTCGTTGATTGTTTTGTTGATCATCATTTTGCTGATCAAGCTCTTGAGAATTTTCGGTATTCATAGTTCTTCTCAGCTAATTACAACTGCTCTTAATCTAACGAGCCACCGGGTCTGTCAACATCGCCCTAAGGTAACAGGTTCTATCTCTCTACTAGCCCTAAGAAAATACCCTGAGCGGGCAAAAAATCTCTCTCTAAAACTGCATCCATGACAGGGCAGATAAACCCCGTTCAAGTCCAAACGTGGAGTTCTGTCTGGGGGGAAACTACAGGGGCCGAGCTGGCCTTGGCATAACGACATTTCTCATGATTTGGGAGCGGTGGCGAGGGTGCGATCGCCCCTCCCGGCCTCAGCTACCGGCTCTGGAATGTGCAGCATCAGCAGAGCGGCCAGGCCCAGCCCCCCCCAAAGCCCAGGTTCATATTCACCAGCAAGCGCCAGTTTAGACGTTCAGATGTCATAGCCTCCGCTACCCCATCGGTTCGGTTGGCGATCACCCTCTCCGGGTTTTGATTAAATTAGCCGGTTAAAAAAATAGCTATTGATTATTAAAAAAAAGGAGCAGTATCATACTGCTCCTTGACTTAGCGGCTTAGAGAAAAATTAGTCAATCGCGTCTTTGACTGAATCTTTTACATCTTCTTTGGTGTGCTCGGCTTTGGCCTGGCCTTGCTTGGCTTTACCTTTCATTTCGTCGGAGGTGTTGCCGGTAACTTTGCCGGCGGCCTCTTGCATTTTACCTTCAACATTTTTGCCGGTAGCTTCGGCGCGATCTTGAATACCCATGGGGTGTTCTCCTGAGTTGATTTAACACCCTTTCACCATAAGAGACTATTCTGGCAGCCCCATCGGTCAATAGGAACAGTTTTCACCCGCCGATTTTCTCGGCAGTGGCCTATTAGCAGCAGCATATTAGTAGTGTGGAAGTCACGGCTGATGGCTAGCCGTAGCCCGTTGCTTAGGACATCGGGCAGGTAGTAGTACGTCTAGCTGGTTCAGAAATTGCCGTCTTCCCCTATAGCCATCTCTCCCTAAAGACCTAGGCAGAGAGAGGGATGCTTTATTAGTTCCCGTAGGGTTTGATAGGAGTCTACGGACTGTACGCAATCCTAGAATCTTGAAGTTTAGAGTCTTAGAGGATTTAGATCCTTGAAAACTGATGGCTCAATTTTTGTCTTTATGCACCAGCCCCGTCTTCGACATCTCCCTACCGGGTGTGAGTCATCGGCGCTGGGCTAGCTCCCATACATTCAGTGATTTTTAGCAGTGGGCCAATCGCCCGAATTGTAAGAACGCATGGCTTGGGTAGATAAATCGACATTCAGATATTTGCAATTGCTCAAAGGAAAAGCATCGTGATTGACCACTTCTTCAACCTATCGCTCAACCTACCAATAGATACCCTGGCTCAGGTAGCAGCACCAGTAGCACCAATAGCACCAGGGCGAGTCATTACGACCCCAGAAGAGGCTTCCCTCATTTTCTCGGGGCCGCAGTTTTTTATTGCCCTGCTGTCAGGGTTGATTCTGACCTTTGGTTTTCAGCTGCTGCTGACCAACCTGTCGGTGGCTGCGGGGCTGTCCTATGTGGGTAACTCGTCTTCGTCGAGTAGCTCGTCGGGCGGCGGCGGCGGCAAGAAAATTGGCACCGCCTTTGGTGTTTGGACATTGATCACGGTCAGTCTGGCACTCTTTTTCGCCTGCTTCTTAGCTGTCAGGCTCAGCCTCTACACCAGCGTAGCCCTGGGGGCAATCACCGGTCTCGTGGTGTGGGGCCTGTATTTTTGTCTGCTGTTTTGGTTTAGCTCCACCACCGTGGGGTCGCTAATTGGCTCGGTAGTTAAAACCGCCACCTCCAGTTTTCAGTCGCTACTGGGGGCCGCCACCGGGGCTATAGGGGCCAAAATGGCCAGCAACCAGGTGGTCGAAACCGCCGAGGCCACGGCGGCAGCCGTGCGCCGAGAGCTGACCTCCGGCTGGGACGGCGTTGATATTAAATCCACCCTGCAAGACTATATGAGAACCCTCAGCTCGCCCTCCCTCGAAACCGAAGGACTAGAGGCCGAATTTGAGCGCCTGATTCGTGAGTCAGACCTGACCTCCATCGCTGATCGCGACACCCTAAGCCAGCTCAACCGCGACAGCTTTGAGAAGCTGGTGAGCAGCCGCACTGATCTATCTCGCAAGGAGGTCAGCCGCATTGCTGATCGCCTCTACGGCACCTGGCGCAAGGCCCTGGGCAAGTCCTCGGGCGGCAACGATTCCCTTGGAGAACTGGTGGACTACCTGAAGTCGGCCCACCCCGAAGAACTGGTGACCGATGCCCTGGGCGATCGCCTCGATGCTTTTCTTGACGAGTTTCGTCAGCAGCGCAAAGGCTCTCAAGGCGGCCTCATGAGCCAGGGAATGAGCACCCTGATGGCGATCGTCATGGGGCGGGCCGACCTCTCAGATTTAGACGTCGAGAAAATCTCTGGACGGCTGAAGCAGCTGAAGCAAGAGGTTGGCAGTCAGGTCGATAGCTTGGCCAGCAAGGTCGGCGACGGCGATCGCTACAGCGTGGTCAAGGCCGACGCTGAGACCTACCTGCTCAATGCCTACCCCTGGCAGCTCAACCCCGAGCGCATGAAGAAAGAGTTTTGGGACGTAATCTACGACCCCTTCGCCGCCCCCGGCCTGATGCGCCAGGAGCTAATGGAGCTAGATCGAGCCTTCTTTGCTGACACCCTGGCTACCCGCGGGCTGCTCACCCAGGGCGAAATCGAAAACGTATCGCGCCAATTAGAGGCCGTGCGCTGCCAGGCTTTGGGCGAAGTGTCTGAGCGCTACCGGCTCGAAGCAGCCAAAGATACCCAGGCCAAGATCTACACCTTTTTGCGCCAGACCCCCCGCGAAGAGCTGCTGTCTGACATGGGCACTAATGCCTTTGAAAGCTTGCTCGACGACCCCTACGCCGATGCCGACGATCTGCAAGAGCGGTTTGCGCCCTTTGGCTACGACGCTTTTGCCCAGGCGCTCCACAGCCGCAATGACCTGAGCGAAACCGAGGTCAATGCGATCGCCACCCGCCTAGAGGGAGCGATGAACTCCGTGCGGGCCGATGCCGCCGGGCTGCAATCTGCCGCTAAGGCCAAGGTTGAGAACCAGTGGCAGGCGATTCAGCACTATCTGCAAAACACCCACAAAACCGAGCTCAACCCCGAGGGCATCAAGGCCGATCTCCAAACCCTGCTCGATGAACCCGACGCGGGCATTCATCGCCTGCGGCAGCGACTGGCCCAGTTTGATCGCGACACCCTGGTGCAGCTGCTCAACCAGCGCCAAGATCTCACCGAGGCCGAGATCAACCACACCCTCGACCAGGTCGAATCTAACTGGCACCAGGCGATCAACGCCCCGGCGGCGATCACGGCCCAGGCCAAGGCCAAGTACGACGCAGCCACCAGCGCCATTCAGCGCTACCTGCTCGAAACCGGCAAGCCCGAGCTTAACCCCGAGGGCATTAGGCGTGACCTAGGGCTGCTGGTGAATCATCCCCAGGCGGGGCTACAGGCGATGGGCGATCGCCTCTCCGCCATGGACCGCGACACCCTGGTGCAGTTGCTCAGCCAGCGCGACGACCTCAGCGAAGCGGAAGTCAACCAGGTGATCGATGACGTGCTGGTCACCACCCGCGACATTCTGCACATGCCCCAGCGGCTGGCCCGTCGCGCCCAGGCCCAGGTGGTCTCCTTTGAGCAGGCGCTCGAAGACTACCTGCGCAACACTGACAAGGCGGCTCTCAACCCCGAGGGCATCAAGCGCGATCTGCAGCTGTTGCTGAATGACCCCCGTTTGGGGGCCGAGCGGCTGCAAACCCGGCTTTCGCAAGTTGATCGCGACACCGTGGTGGCCCTATTGGCCCAGCGCCCCGACATGACCCAGGCCGAGGCCGAAGCCGCCGTCGACCAGGTGCTGGCGGTGCGCAACCAGATCGTCGCCCAGATCCGCAAGGTGCAAGAACGCGTTGCCTCCGTGGTGCGCAGCATTTTTGCCCGGATCCGCAACTACCTCGAATCCCTTGGTCGCCCTGAGCTAGACTACTACGGCATTCGCCGTGACCTACAGCAGCTGATGGACGACCCCCAGGCGGGTCTAGAGTCGCTGCGAGTACGGCTGGGCCAGGTTGATCGCGGCACTCTGGTGGCGCTGCTCAGTTCCCACGACGCGATCTCAGAGGTCGATGCTGATCGCATCGTTGGCCAGGTCGAAGACGTGCGCGACACGGCTCTCAGCAAAGCTGAACAGCTGGAGCACGCCGTTGAAAGCCGACTGGCGGAGATCAAGCACCAGGCCTATCAGCAGGTCGAAGACACCCGCAAAACCGCTGAAACCGCCGCCTGGTGGATCTTTGCCACCGCCACAGTCTCGGCGATTAGTGCCGCCGCCGCCGGTAGCCTAGCGGTGCTGTAGATTCAGACGAATAGAGTTAGCAAATCCTCAGAGCATCCCTGGCCATGGCCGGGGATGCTTTTTGCTGTCGGTTTGCAGCGAGCTATCCGGGGGCAACAGCGCAACCAAAAGAATGTTGAATGGAATACTTTTTATCCCTTGGCCTATCCTTACAATTCCTTTATATTGATCGCCAGAACGATTGGGACAGCTCTCTTTTCCAGGGGCAAAGCCTGGGACAGCGCCAGGTTGTACAGCCGTGGCTGTCGGGGGGCGAGGCCCTAATTGTTCTGGCGATGTCTAATAAGATGTCCAACAAATAAAGCGCTTTTTGGCACCTATGTCTATCACCACCGAACCCACTTTCAGCGGTCAAGGCAAAGCCACCGAAGACTATCCCCTCAGCCCGGTGCCAGCGGGGGCGCGGCGATCGCTGATCTCCCTGGCTCCGATCTTGGCGGGCTTTACCCTCTACTCTGGCACCCTGTTTGCCGGGGGGCTGGTCGGCCCCTCGTTTCAGTTTTGGCCCAACCTGGTGGGGCTAATTGTCATCGGCAATTTAATCTTGGGTCTGTACGCGGCGCTGCTGGGCTACATTGCCGGCGAGACCGGGCTGACCACGGTGCTGATGGCGCGGTTTAGCTTTGGCAGCGTGGGGTCGCGCTGGGTCGATTTTATTTTGGGCTTTACGCAGATTGGCTGGTATGCCTGGGGTTCAGCGCTGATGGCCAGCCTGCTCAACACCCTGGCCGGGGTGCCCGAGTCGTGGAACTGGCTGATTATTTTGTTCTTTACCTACGCCTTTTGCTCGACCGCCTACTTTGGCTATAAAGCCATGGACTGGCTGAGTCGGCTGGCGGTGCCCGCCATGGTGCTGCTGATGGCGATCAGTTTGACCATCGCCGCCGGCGATGTGGGCGGCTTTGCGGGCCTGCAGGCGACCACCATTGCCGACCCGCTGCCCCTGGGGGCGGCGATCACCATCATCGTTGGCACCTTTGTATCGGGGGGTACCCAGGCCACCAACTGGAGCCGGTTTGCCAAGGACGGCAAGGCGGGCTTTATTGCCACGCTGATTGCGTTCTTTTTGGGCAACGGCTTCTTGATTTTTTCGGGGGCGTTTTGCGCCAAGGTCTACGGCGAACCCGACATTGTGCAGGTGATGGCTCAGCAGGGGCTGCTACTGGGCGGCCTGGCCCTGTTCTTTTTAAATATGTGGACCACCCAGGACAACACCATCTACGCCTTTTCCATCGCCGGGTCAAATATGTTTCGCAGCAGTCGCCGGACGCTGTTTGTGCTCGGCGGCGCAACGATCGCCCTGTTTATGGCCTGGGGCGGTATCTACGAGGGCCTGGTGCAGTATTTAATTCTGCTGGGCACGTTTATTCCGCCCATTGGCGGCATCATCATGGCCGACTACTGGGTCAACCGCCGACAGCAGTTCCCCACCCTGGCCGAGCCGCAGCCTGCCTTTAACTGGGCTGGGGTGATCGCCTACGTGGTGGCTTCGGCGATCGCCTACTTTAGTGGCGAGGCGGGCTGGGGCATTGTGCCCATCAACGGCGTGCTGTCGGCTCTGGTGATCTATGCGGGGCTGAGCCGGGTGCTGCCGGTGAGGGGGTAGGAAATAGGTTTTGGGTGTTGGGCGTTGGGTGTTGGGTGCTGGGGGAAACTGTGACTTGGGAATCTAACCTCTCCCTCGGTAGATGCAGGTAACTTGGCCGGTGGGTACGGTAGAGAGCTGCTTTGTCCTATCTGCTGCTGCCCATGCGCCGTTCTTCTTCGCTTAAAGACAAGGCTGCTAAACGCCAGGGTGCTGCGGGGCCCTGGCTGTTGGGTCTAGCAGGCCTGGTGGGGCTGGGGTTGGGCATCGGTGGTTTTCTTTACCTGAGGGGTGTCTTTCGGGTGGCGTCTGACTATGCGATCGCCAATGTACCCGCCTTTGACGACCCCAACTTTGACCTCGCCCTGGTGGGGCTGACCAACTCTACGGCCACCACGGGCCGCCTAACCGCCTTTTGGAGCGATGTCGACGAGATCTACGCCGCCCGCGAGGCTGCCATTGCCGGGGCCGAGCGGCTGATTCAGTACGAGACCTA
>DAIPYU010000064.1:0-25569 GCA_036782635.1 Nodosilinea sp. CTOTU7353 | reverse complement strand
GTCTGGCCTTTGGGGCCGGGCTGTGCCGCTTTGGCATGTTTCGCGCCGTGCGGGCGAGTGCCGCCCCCCAGCCTCAGGCAATGGTGATGTCATCTGACAGATACACGTCTTGAATCAGGTGAAACAGCTTCACCCCTTCTTTAAAGTCGCGCTGGAAGGTTTTGCGGCCCGAGATTAGCCCCATGCCCCCGGCCCGCTTGTTGATCACAGCAGTGCGCACGGCATCGGCAAAGTCGTTGTCGCCGGAGCCGCCGTCGGAGTTGATCTGCCCCATGCGCCCGGCGTAGCAGTTGAGCACCTGGTAGCGGGTGAGGTCGATGGGGTGGTCGCTGTAGACATGCTTCAACGTTAGTCCAGAGATCAAAATCCGTGGCCTGCCTAAAAGGAAAGATTTGTGGTTGCTGGGTTCGCCGCCGTATCTCTGCCCCACCGCTGGCCCCAGCATGGCGCTATGGAGGTGGGGTGGCGACCGTTACCTCCCTGGGGTTGATCGTCAAAATAGATTCGCCAGTATTGAGGGTCATCTGCTCCACGTCTCCGCGCACAGTGACCGCCCGGTCAAGGGATTTGACCAGCTCGTTCACATCAGTGGTGGGGCTACTGCTGAGGTACACCGGCCCCACCAGCGCAATCGGCTCAGCTACGTAGAGCCTGGCATTTAGGTAGCTATCGGGATGGGTCCAGGTGACAATGCGAAGCCGGCCAGCAATGGAGATATCGCGAGGTTTCTCAAGGGCTTGGACGAGCCCAATGGCCACCAGCAGCCCTATCACTAGGCCTGTGAGCAGCCCCTGCCAAAACGATTTCATCCTCATGGGTGCCCTTCTCCTGGGGACAATCGACTAGAGATTCAGGGCATAATTAAACCCAGGGATGAGTCGCCCCGCTGGGGTTTTCTGGGTTGCGCCCAAGATACCCTAGCCCTAGACAGCTAGCCGAGAATACCCCTCAGTTTTATTTTTATTTTAACCAGTGGATCGTCAACTCTAGAGCCGTAGTCGCCCGTAGCCTCTGTGACGACGGTCTAACCCGGCAAGATCCTGTAGAGTCTAACTTTCACCACCGCTGGAGTACCCCGTTGCCCATGCCTGCCATTGACTATCTTCGCATTAGCCTTGTGGATCGCTGCAACTTTCAGTGCCAGTACTGTATGCCCGAGGGGGCGGAGCTGCAGTATCTGCCCCAGGGGGAATGGCTGACGCGGCAAGAATTGCGCCAGCTGGTACAGACGGTATTTATGCCCCTGGGGTTTGCCAACTTTCGGCTGACTGGGGGCGAGCCGTTGGTGAGACCGGGGGTGGTGGATATTGTGCGCGATATTGCTGGGATGCCGGGGACGAAGGATTTAGCGTTGACCACCAACGCTTTTTTGCTGGGCGGGCTGGCTGAGGATCTCTGGGATGCGGGGTTGCGGCGGATCAACATCAGCCTGGATTCGTTAGACCCGGTGATTTTTGATCGCATTGTTGGGGGCCGGGGCAGGTCGCGCTGGCCCCAGGTGTGGGCGGGTATTCAGGCGGCGCACCGGGTGGGGTTTTCGCCCTTGAAGCTCAATGTGGTGGTGATTCCTGGGGTCAACGACCACGAGGTGCTGGATCTAGCGGCGCTGACGCTGGAGCGCGAGTGGCACGTGCGGTTTATTGAGTTTATGCCCATCGGCAACGACAGCCTGTTTGAGCAAAAGGGCTGGGTCGATTCGGAGACCTTGCGCGATCGCATTCGTCAGCGCTGGGGCCTGGCCGAGGGGGATGTACTGGGCAACGGCCCGGCGGATGTATTTCAGATTCCAGGGGCCAAGGGCACCGTAGGGTTTATTAGTCAGATGTCGGAGTGTTTCTGCGATCGCTGCAACCGCATGCGCCTGTCGGCTGACGGCTGGCTACGCCCCTGCCTGCTCAACGAAACTGGGCAGATTGATCTCAAAACCCCTCTGCGCCAGGGCATCCCCACCGCAGAGCTCAAGCGTCAGGTAGCGGCCTTGCTGGCCGACAAGCCCGAGATTAACTACAAGATGCGCCAGTCGGGCACCACCGGAGCCTACGGGCGCACCATGTCACAAATTGGTGGCTAGAAGCGGCTGGCCCTGGTCCTGATCCCTGCAAAAACCATAGTTTGGCCAGAATTACTGGTCTAAAGCCAAACTATTCAGGTATAAATTGAGGCAGATAAGTCTGACTCTGGCGGTTGCCCGGAGTGAACCAGGTAATCTGTCACTGAAATCGGCTTTTGTTCCAGATTCCGAGCTGGATTTTGATGAGGTTATTGCCCTTCATTCATCTGGCTTAGCTGCTTCTCACGCCCTATGGATAACTTATCTTTTTCTCCCCAGCCCCCAGCAACTCCCAGTCCTGGGGAGGGGCGTCCTCCCAAACGACCGGTTTCGTTCACCATTGGGGCTGGCCAAACTGCTAGTAGCACCCCAGCCATAGAGTCAGAACCTGAAGTTGCCCCGCCGCCCGCCGGGCCTCCGGCTCATCTGTCGACCTTTCCGGCGCAGGCTCCGGCCTCAAGTTCGCCCCTGCTGCCCCGCCGCAAGCGTCCTACCTTTAGCCGCCACCGCCACGACGCCAACCCGGCCCTAGCGGTCAAGGTGCTGCAAGATATTCAAATGGCGGTAGAGGCCTGGCACCACGACCTGCGGCAAACGGTGCAGCGCATCCAGGCGCTCTACATGGAAGGCCCCATTGTCGATGGCTGGCTCGAAACCGTGGGAGATACCACCCCAGCCAACCAGGCCTCGGAGCTAGATGCGGCGGTGCTGCGCCACGGCGACCCCCAGGCGCTATCGGGCTATGTGGAGCGCCTGTGTCAATCCGCGGACTCTCTCCCGTCCACCGCAGCTCCTGGCAGCGACCTGGCCCGACCCGGCTACCGCCTGTGCAGCCTCGATGCCGACGGGCGGGTGCAGTATTTTCCCTGCCCGCCGGAGCAGTTGTCTACCATCAGCCTGGCGATCGCCCGGCACCAAAAGCTACGGCAGTTGCTCGACCACAAGCGATTTTTAGAGGCCAAGCTCAAGCGCACCGTCGATGTGATGACCAGCAGCCGCGACACCCTGGGGATTGCGCCCACCTGTAGCTCGGAGCCGGAGGCGGGGGGAGAGTAGGGGAGTGGATGGGTGGATGGGTGGATGAGTAGGGACAGACCCACGTGTCTGCCCTGATGTGGATGGGTAGATGGGTTGGGCGATGGGCTGGATCTGCGCATCGCTGTAAGTCATCGTTTACCAGCCCCAGGTGCCGGGGTCGCCTTTGAAGGGGCCAACAATATCTGAGGTAATCCAGCCGCCGTAGAAATCGCCGGGCTGAGACTGTACCAGTTCGTCGTCGACGTAGCAGGCTTCCATGCGGCTGGGGTAGACGGCGATGTGGTCGGTAATAGCCTGAAACGCTTCCGTGGGCTGGGGATAAGCCCAGGCGGCCTGCTCGGCCATTTTTTCTCCCACCACGATGGTGAAATATAACGCCGCGCCCTTCCACTCGCACATCGTTGAGCGGGGCACCGGCTGAAAATACTGCATCTGCACATCCTCTGGGGGAATGTAGTAGGTGGGCGGGTGGCTGGTCTCTAGCACTCGCTTGGCGCGCTGCGAATCGGCAATCACCACGCCGTTGAACACAATGCGAATGCGCCGAGTCGAGTCTTCGAGCCGGGGCGGGCGGGGGTAGTCCCACACTGATTCTTGGCCAGGGCCAGGGGTGGTGCGGTTGGGCGGAGAGAACATAGCGCTAATTATCCGTTCGAAGAAAACCAAGGGGGGAAAGTAAGAGGGGAGAGCAGGGAGACAAAGAGTATTCCGGCTAAAAAGATTCTTCTAGGAAAATCCTTTGTTAGCTAACCCCAACTTTAGTATCTTCTGCCCTGGGCCTGGCCTAAGCTAAAACCACTCCATTCGTTCCATCGCACTATGGCTAACCTGCAACAAACCTGGGATAACAGCTATTTCTACACTGGCAGTGACGACCCTCAAATCGCCGCTACGGTTGACCGCCTCAGGGCTGAGATTAAAACTCTGGCAGATCTCTGCGCCCCCTTTGGCGAGTTCATTGAGGCTGGCGAGCCTCTAGCTGAAAGCCAGTTTGAGGATTTGCTGACCCAGGTTAGGGCCGCTCACCAGCAGCGCACCGAAACCGCCAAACTGTTGGGCAACCTGCGCACCTTCATCTCCTCCATTCTCAGCGTTGACTCCCGCGATGCCAAGGCCAGCGAGTGGAAACCCACCCTCCAGCAGCTGGGCGCAGAGATCAGCCAGGCCACGAAGGCCTTGGATATTTTTCTGCTGCGGGTAAACGACGACTTTATGGATGCCCTGGTGGCCGATCCGGTGCTCGAAGAGCTGAGGTTTTCGCTGTGGCACCAGCGCCGGCTCAACGACCAGCTGCTCAGCCTAGCCGAAGAGAAGCTGATCACCGGTCTTGCTGTGAACGGTCTCTAGGGCTGGGGCAACCTCTACACCGAGCTGGCGGGCACCCTGCAATGCACCGTTGACGGCAGCTCGGTGGGGATGGCTAAAGCCGCTAATCTCCTGAGTTCCCCCGACCGGGCGATTCGCGCTGAGGCCTGGCACGGCATCAACGGGGCCTGGGAAAGCCGGGCCGAAACGGTGGCGGCGGTGCTCAATGCCATCAACGGCTGGCGGCTGGAAGAAACCAAACAGCGATCGCATCACCGCCGCCTGCACTACCTCGACAAAAGCTGCCACCAAAGCCGGATTGACCGCGCCACCCTCGACGCCATGATGGTGGCCACCTACCAGCGACGCAGCCTTGGCCAGCGGGCATTGACCGCCATGGGCAAGGTGCTCAAAATTTCAACCATGGAGCCGTGGGATCTGTTTGCGCCGCCCCCAGCAGCGGGCCAGAGCGAGGGCCAGGGCGAGATGATTTCCTTTGAGGAGGCAATTGATCTGGTCGCTAAAGCCTTTGGGCAGTTCACCCCGGCGATGGGAGACTTTGTGGTGATGATGGCCGAAAAGGGCTGGATTGACGCCCAGCCCACCCCGCACCGGGCCACCGGGGCCTACTGCACCAGCTTTGCCGAACCCAAGCAGCCGCGCATTTTTTTGACCTTCGAAGGCAGCATGAACAACGTGCTGACCCTGGCCCACGAGCTGGGCCACGCCTGGCACAACTGGGTGATGGCCGACCTACCCCGCTACAAAACCTACTACCCCATGACCCTGGCCGAAACAGCCAGCATCTTTGGCGAAACCCTGGTGCGCGACGCTCTGTTTGAGCAGGCCAGCACCCCGGAGCAAAAGCTCAAAATTGCTTGGGAAGAGGGGGCTGCCGCCATGACGTTTTTGCTCAACATTCCAGCTCGGTTTACCTTCGAACAAAAGCTGGTGGAGGCCCGCAAGCAGGGCTTTGTGCTCGCCGACACGCTCAAAACCATGATGGCCGACAGCTGGCAGCACTGGTACGAAGACAGCCTGGGCAGCTACGACGACATGTTTTGGGCTAGCAAGCTGCACTTCTCCATCGCCGGGCTGGGGTTTTACAACTACCCCTACCTGTTTGGCTATTTGTTTAGCCTGGGCATCTACGCTCAAAAAGACCGCCAAGGCGATGGGTTTAAAGATCTGTACACCAATCTGCTGCGCGATACCGGCACTATGACAGCAGAAGATTTGGTGCAGCACCACCTCCACCAAGACATTCGCCAAGCCGAATTTTGGCATGCCAGCTTGGATATCGTCGAGCGCGCCGTCAGCCGCCTAGAAACTTTGGTCGTGTAGTCCGTAGCCGGGCAAACGCCGTTTGCCCCTGCCCATCCACCCACCTACCCATCCACTCACCTACTCACCCACCCATCCACGAATCTCATCCTGAGCCTGCTCATAGGCACTCGTCCCTGGGGGCACCAGGCCAGCGGCAGAAATCGCGCCGGGGAGCTGACCCGCGGCGGCGCGGGCGCGGGCGATCGCCAAAATATCTCGACTCCACTGATCGATGCGCTCCTGGGCCACGGGCGACTCAGGGAAATCGGGTGGAATTTGCTGGGCCAGGGCGATCGCCGCCTGAAACGACGCCGCCTGGTCGGGCTGCAAGAGGCTCTGGGCCTCTTGCAGCAGCTGTCGGTTGATCTGGCGCTGCTCCCACTGTTGAATTTGGCTCTGGGCCTGGCCCCAGGTTTCGCCCTGGTCGTCCGGCACCAGCCGGGCGGCGCTGATGGCCCCGGCCAAATCGCCGGAGGCGGCTCGCCCCAGGGCCAGGTCTAAAATCACCTGGCTCCAGCGGGCGATATCGACCTGGGCCTGGTCGTAGGCGGAGTCGCCCACGGGCACCTGACGGGCCTGCTCAATGGCATCGTTAAACAGTGAGGCCGAGACTGGCTCGATCAGGCGGCGGGCCTGGTTGAGGGCGGCCTCGCCCGACAGTTCGGCATTGGCGTAGCCTGTTTCCGCTTGCTCCACCAGCGCCTGGTAGTCTACCGGCCGCTCGTCCTCGGGGATTTGGCTCAGCCAGCTCAGGGCTTCGCCAAACCGGCGCTGGTCCAGGGCGATTCTAGCCCGCTCTAGGGCCTCTGCCCCGCTGGCGGCGGTGCCGGGAAACAGCGCCTCACCGGCCACTGGGGGCAGCACCTCCGGTGGCTCAGGCGCGGGGGTAGCCGAAGATTCCTCTACCGGTACCGCCGCCGGGGGGGGTGTAGTCTCTGGAGGGGGGGACTGGCCTAAAAAGCTCTCTTGGTTGCGCCACAGCACCCCTAGCAGCAGCAGGCTCGCCGCCGCCAGCCCTCCCACCAGGCCCCACCGCTGCCAGAGGGTAGACTCAGTCTCCGGTGCGGGCTTAGCCACGGTTGTAGGGTCGGTGACTGTGGGTAGGGTGCCTGGGGGCAGGTCGGGCTCTGGGGCAGGCACCGGGGCCAAGAGGCTGGTCGCTTCAGCGGCTGGGTCAGTAGGCTGAAGGCCCCACTCTGGTTCCCAGTCTTGGTCTCCCCGGTCTTGGTCTCTTTGGGGCACTTCACCCGGCAGGGGCATCACCAGCTCAGGCTCAGACTGATCGGGGAGAAAAGCCTCCTCTTCCTCGGGGGGCACCCCAATGGGCATTTGCCCCACCAGGCTCGGGGGCACCAGCATGGCGTGCTGCTGGCCGGGGGGCACCACCGCCACGGGGTTTTGCACGGGTCGCCAGTGGTGCTGACACAGCTCGGGCAGGCGATCGCTCAAATACTCGATCAGCTGCGCCAGGGTCACACAGCCGTGGAACCGCATGCCCTCAATCAGCGCCTCGGTAAATAGGCCGTGGCGCACTGCCAGGGTTTCTTGCGAAAACTGGTCGGGCTGGCACGAGAGCACCAGGGGAATGGCTAGATCTTGAGCTAAGGCGATCGCCTGGGCACCCAGCCCCTGACTCCCGGAGGCCGGGTTGAGGGCACTCTGGGGCCGGTTGATGTCGAGCATGACAATCGACTGGCGCTGGTTGCCCTGGGCCAGTTTTTCCAGAATGGTTTTGACCAGAATGCCGATCTGCTCAATGCGGTTGGGGTCAGCATCGATGGGCAGCAGGTAGTCTTGCCCCTGCCACAGCACCCCGTAGCCGCTAAAGAAAAACCACACCGTGTCGTCGGGGCCAGCGCGATCGCAGCTCTGGGCCAGCCGCTCTAGCAGCACCTCCTGGGTGGGAGCCGCCGCGCCCTGGTAAACCATGGGCGACACATCGGTCAGCAGCGAGCAGTACTGGGGAGGCAAGCCCACCTCATTGACCAAAAAATCGCGCAGTTCGAGGGCGTCGAACTGGGCGTACATCAGGGGCTGAAGCGATTGATATTGATTGATGCCAACGATCACGGGCCAGTGGCTTGCCATGCCTTGTAAATGCCTCCCGAAGAGCGAGAATAGGGGTTTAAAATTCACCTGCAATAGTAGCGCCTGTGGGGCCAAACGGAAGCCCCGGCAGCAGCCAAAGGGGATCTCATGGGGGAGATCGATCACTGGCGGCGATTTCTGGGGCAACTCCTAGGACAATTTTCTATTGATGATTGCTGGCTCTGTCGCTATAGTTAAGGCACTTTTTGGGCATCCTGCGGGGATGTGTGGAGCAAGCAGGCCATGGAATCGCTATTTAATCTATTCAGTTCTTTGCAAGGGGCTAGTTCGAGGGAGGGTAATCGCCAGTTTCGAGGAGCCGCCCTGGGGCTGCGGCTGTCGCTGGCCGCGCTGGTGGGCTTTGGGGGTGTGGCCCTGCCGGCCCTAGTTGCTCCCCCTGTCGCCCAGGCCTACACCTCGCGGGTCAACCTCTACGTGGTGCGCGAGCAGGGCGAAAGCTTTACCACTCTGGTGCAGCGTTCTGAAATTATTGCCCGCGCCGCTGTTCAGCGCAGCTTTGATGCCGACGTGCTGATGACCGATGTGATTGTCACCGTGATTGGCGACAACCAGGGTATCTCGGTACCCATTCTGACCGTGCCCGTGAGCCGTGGTGAGTGGCGGCTCATCCCCGACGTCACTCAGTGGGCGCAGTATTTTGAGGCCTCTCGCTATCTGGTGCTGGACGATGCCCCAGGCGCTGGGAATGACTAGTAATCTGCGGCGTAAATGAGCCACTTTGCTACGGGTTTTAGATGTCGGGTTTTAGGTATCAGGAATGGTTGACTGATTGAGACTAGGCTGTGCTGATCCGGTCATCAACCGAAAAGAAAATTGCCTAGGGCCTGGTTATTGATATATGCTTGGAAGGTTGTGAACTATTAACGGTTGCTGTCATGGCGGTTCCCAAAAAGAAAACCTCCAAACAAAAGCGTGACCAGCGTCGCGCCACATGGAAGCGCACTGGCGCACTCCAGGCTCAGAAAGCACTATCCCTCGGCAAGTCTGTACTTACCGGGCGATCTACCAGCTTTGTGTACCCCACCGATGAAGACGACGAAGACGAAGCCTAAGGTTACTCTCTGTCATTCCTTCTGAGCTGCGCAACTCTGACTTTGCTCAGATTACACGGCCTAAGGATTGGTTTTTGACCCCTATTTCCAGAGCAGACGCAATGGAGGTGGGGGTTATTAGGTTTTTAATATTCCATCTTATAAGCGAACTAGAGCCTCTATCTGGCCTGTTGAGTTAGTTTGGCGGCAGATCTACTCTTTTTTGCCGTCAATTGTCTCAGTTGCCGTGACAAACTAGCTCAACTCAAACCCAGGCAGCAATTGTAAGTTCAGAATTTGAGACTCTTTCAGCCCCATCGCGAGGATAGAACAGTCCGGTGAAGGCGATGGGATGGAAGCGCAATAGCTGACTATTCCACTTCTATAAATCTATGCCAAATGCCCCGGCTTCTCTACCGCGCTCTGGCTACACGCTGCCGGTGTTTGCCTGTGCTGGGGCGATCGCTGCTCTGAGATACCTCCTAGACGCGGGCGATTCCCCCCCGGCCGTTACGCTCAATTTGCTCACCCCGCCCCAGCCAGCGGAGATTCCCATTGCCCAGCTAGCGCCCCTGCCCGATGGCTCGGTGCTGGCGATCACCCACAGCGACCCCGGCGACAACCTTGACCTCACCCGCCATACGCCGCTGTGGTCGGTGGTGACCTGGGGCAGCGCCGATCAGCCTGACCCCATTCACATTGACGGCGGCGAGGGCATTGGGCGGCAGACCACCCAGGGCAATGCTCCAGCGATCTACCGCTACGCCAGAGAACTCATGGTGCACCACCTAGCGCCGCTAATGCCCTCGGGTAAAGCCCTGCGGGTGACGATCATTTTGCCCGAGGGCAGGGCGCTGGGCGATCGCACCTCCAACGCCGCCTTTGGGGTGGTCGAGGGGCTTTCGCTGCTGGGCACCTCCGGCATTTCAGCACCGCTGAGTGCCCCCGGCCAACTCGATCAGTCTCGCGAAATTCTGCGGGCCAAAGCCGCTAGATATCCCTACCTAGTCTTTTGTTTGGGCGAAAACGGCTTAGATTTAGCCGTCAAACTGAGCATCAACCCCGACTGCCGAGTAAAGACCGCCAACTGGCTGGGGCCAATGCTGGTGGAGGCCGGGCAGCTGGGGGTAAAAGGTGTGTTGCTGCTGGGCTACCACGGCAAGCTAGTCAAGCTGGCCGGGGGCATCTTTCATACCCACCACCACGTCGCCGACGGTCGCCAAGAAATTCTCGCCGCCTGCTGTGCGGCTGAGGGCATGCCGCTGGCCATCGTTCAAGCCATGCTTCAGGCAGAAACCGTCGAGGCGGGGTTAAAAATTTTGCGCGAACACGACGGAGTCGCCGTCGAGCGGGTCTATCAATATATGGTCGAACGCATTGATCAGCGGGCTAACGCCTACGTCCACGCCCACACAGGCCAGTCGCTGGCCATCGGCACGATGGTATTTGACCGTCAGAGACAGGTAATCGCGAGCAGTCATCTCGCCAAGGGTCTGTTCGATCAAGTTTTGGTAGACTAAAAGGAATATTTTTTTACAAATTCCCATAAAAGCCTTCTGTTTCACCTTTTTGCCTGCTGTCCTGAGGTCAGCGGGGTCTTCCCCATAGCCCTCTTACCGTTGCGGAATTGATTAGGCCGGGCATTGATTCAGACTTGGCATCTCGGAGTCTGTCATTTTCTCCCAGGTAAAACTCTACTTCTGGACTTGGATAAGGTTTAGAATCGCCTCCATCCTCATCTCCGAGCACCACCCTCACCCACCCACCCATCACCCGCAGGATCTAAACCCGTGACCCTTCAAACTGAACCCACTCCCACCCTGATCGACGTCTCATTGCCACCACTCAACCGCCAGATGCTGGTGATTCTAGACTTTGGTTCCCAATATTCTGAGCTGATTGCCCGCCGCATTCGTGAGACCGAAGTGTATTCGGAGGTGCTTTCCTATCGCACCACCGCTGAGCAGCTCAAACAGCTCAACCCCAAGGGGATTATTCTCTCGGGCGGGCCTAACTCGGTCTATGACAAGGGTGCGCCCCACTGCGACCCAGCCGTTTGGGATCTGGGCATTCCGGTGCTGGGGGTGTGCTATGGCATGCAGCTGATGGTACAGCAGCTGGGCGGCCAGGTTGACCGCGCTGACCGGGGTGAATACGGCAAGGCTGGCCTGTTTATCGATGACCCTACCGACCTGCTCACCAACGTCGAAGACGGCACCACCATGTGGATGAGCCACGGTGACTCGGTGACTCGTCTGCCCGCTGGGTTTGAGGTGCTGGCCCACACCGACAACACCCCCAGCGCCGCCGTCGCCGACCACACCCGTAAGCTCTACGGAGTGCAGTTTCACCCCGAGGTGGTGCATTCCAAGGGGGGCACGGCGCTGATTCGCAATTTTGTCTATCACATCTGTGAGTGCCAACCCACCTGGACCACCGAAGCCTTTGTCGAAGAGGCCATTCGAGAAGTGCGGGCGCAGGTAGGCGATAAGCGGGTGCTGCTGGCGCTATCGGGCGGGGTCGACTCGTCTACCCTGGCCTTTTTGCTGCACCAGGCGATCGGCGACCAGCTCACCTGCATGTTCATCGACCAGGGCTTTATGCGCAAAGACGAGCCTGAGCGCCTGGTGAAGCTGTTTGCCGAACAGTTCCACATTCCGGTGATTCATGTCAAAGCGCGCGATCGCTTTCTCGCCCAGGTCGAAGGCGTCACCGACCCCGAAGTCAAACGTAAGCGCATCGGCCACGAGTTTATTCGCGTGTTTGAAGAAGAGTCTAAGCGCCTTGGCCCCTTCGACTACCTGGCCCAGGGTACCCTCTACCCCGACGTGATCGAGTCTGCCGACACCAACGTTGACCCCAAAACCGGCGAGCGGGTGGCGGTGAAAATCAAGAGCCACCACAATGTCGGCGGCCTGCCCAAAGACCTGCAATTTAAGCTGGTCGAACCCCTGCGCAAGCTGTTTAAAGATGAAGTGCGCAAGGTGGGCCGCTCCATCGGCCTGCCCGAAGAGATTGTCCGCCGTCATCCCTTCCCCGGCCCTGGCCTGGCCATTCGCATCATCGGCGAAATCACCGAAGAGCGGCTGGAGATTTTGCGCAACGCCGACTTTGTGGTGCGCGACGAGATCGCCAAGCAGGGCATGTACCACGATTTTTGGCAGGCCTTTGCGGTGCTGCTGCCCGTGCGCAGCGTGGGCGTTATGGGCGATCAGCGCACCTACGCCTACCCGATTGTGCTGCGCCTGGTCAGCAGCGAAGACGGCATGACCGCCGACTGGTCGCGGGTGCCCTACGACCTGCTAGAGACGATCTCAAACCGCATCGTCAACGAGGTGGAAGGGGTAAACCGGGTGGTCTACGACATCACCTCTAAGCCGCCTGGCACCATCGAGTGGGAGTAAACCCTCGGCCTCAACTAAAACGATGGGAGTCGCCCCGCCAGTGGGGCCGCAATCACAAAGGACGCGGCGGCACGGCCCGCCAGCGCCAGCTGCAAAAGCGAAACCAAGCCCTGCGCCAGCGCCTCAGCGCTCCCGCCCAGGACAAACCAAATTCTTCAGGGGAGCAAACGGCTCCCCTTTTTTATGGCCTCAGAATTGGTGACGGGGAGTGATTGTTATCGTCCGGGTCTGGTTACCCAATCAGCAGTTCTTCCTCTGGGTAGTGAATTGCCGAGGGCTTGGGGTCACCCAGCAGGGCACTCATAAAGAGCAAAATGCCCACCCGGCCTAGATACATGGTGACGATGATGACGTATTTGCCAAAGTCAGACAGTTCACCCGTAATGCCGGTGGAAAGGCCAACGGTGGCAAAGGCTGACACCGACTCGAACAAAACTCTGATGAAGCTCAAATTGGGGTTGCTGATGGCCAGCAGCGCCGTAGCGCACACCACCGCCAGGCCCGACCCGACCACCACGGCGATCGCCTTCAGCACCCGACTGGTAGGAATCTGCCGCCGAAAGCAGAGCACCTGCTCTTTACCCTGGAGCGCCATGCGGGTGCAGGCCAGCAAAATGCGAATGGTGGTGGTTTTGATGCCGCCGCCGGTGCTGCCGGGGCTGGCCCCGATGAACATCAGAGCAATCATGATAAACAGCGAGGCGTTGCCCATGCCGCCGATGTCGATGGTGTTGAACCCGGCGGTGCGGGCAATCACAGACTGAAACCAGGCCAGCAGCAGCTTGAGGGGCGGGGCAGCCGGGCCTAGGGTGGCCGGGTTGTTGAACTCAGTGATAAAAAAGGCGGCGGTGCCGAGGGCTAGCAGGGCGGCGGTGGTGCTGGTCACCACCTTAAAGTTGAGAGAAAACACGCCGCGACTGCGGTTGCCGGCCAGGCGATTCCGCAGCCAGGTGAGCAGTTCCATAATCACTTGGTAACCAATGCCGCCCAGAATCACCAGGGCCGTGATCACAGCATTGACCCAGGGGTTGAGGGCATATCGCACTATGTTGTCTTCAAACAGGCTAAACCCGGCGTTGTTAAAGGCGCTGATGCTGTGAAACATCGACAGCCAGAGGCCATAGCTGGGGCCGTAGTCTCGGCTAAAGACGGGGTAGAGGCAAAACAGACCCGTCAGCTCAAACACCAGGGTCATGGCAATGATCGAGAGAATCAGCGGTCTGCCTCCGGCCAGGGCTGAGTTGTCCATGGACTGCTGAATGGCCAGGCGTTCTTTGAGGCCCAGCCGCCGCCCCAGCAGCAGCACCAGAAAGGTGTTGGCGGTCATATAACCCAGCCCTCCTACCTGAATCAGGGTGAGAATCACGGCTTCGCCAAAGGCCGAGAAGTAGCTGCCGGTATCGACCACAATTAGTCCGGTGACACAGACGGCGGAAGTGGCGGTAAACAGGGCTACCAGCGGGTCGTTCCACTGGCCGCTGGCGGTGGCAAAGGGCAGCAGCAGCAGCATAGTACCGACGGTGATCAACACTAAAAAACCAGAGCATATGGTGCGCGGAACCGTCATCTGCATGGGCTGGGCATCCTGCCGTGGCTAGGTATAGAGGCCACCCTATATTTTCATGAGTTGACGCTCTCGGCCAATATGCCGCAAGATTTAACCGATTGAGCCCTGCCTAGGGCGCTGTTCTTTAGATTTAAGCTGCCATGGCCAATGCGCTGTACAAGAAAATTCAGACCTTTTATGACGACTCGTCTGGTCTGTGGGAGCAGATCTGGGGTGAGCATATGCACCACGGGTATTACGGGGCCGATGGCCGCCAGCGCAAAGACCGTCGCCAGGCTCAGATTGACCTAATCGATGAGTGTTTAACCTGGGCCGGGGTAACCCAGGCAGAGGCAATTTTAGACTGCGGCTGCGGCATTGGCGGTAGCACCCTCGAACTGGCCCATCGCTATGGGGCCAGGGTGGTGGGCATTACCCTCAGCCCGGTGCAGGCCCAGCGGGCTACGGAGCGAGCTGAGGCCGCTAACCTGGCGGGGAATGGGCCACCCTCTGCCCGGTTTCAGGTGGCGGATGCTTTGAATATGCCCTTTGAGGATCAGAGCTTTGACCTAGTGTGGTCGATGGAGAGTGGCGAGCATATGCCCGACAAGGTGGCGTTTTTGCAGGAGTGCTACCGGGTGCTGAAGCCCGGCGGCAAGCTGCTGATGGCCACCTGGTGCCACCGGCCGACTGATTCGCTGGCGGGGCCGCTGACCTGGCTAGAGCGGCAGCAGCTCAGCTGGATCTATCAGGTCTATGGGTTGCCCTACGTGATTGCTTTGCCCGACTACGAGGAGATCGCCCACAACTGCGGCTTTACCCAGCTGACTGCGGCCGACTGGTCACTGGCGGTAGCCCCGTTTTGGGATGAGGTGATTGCCTCGGCCCTCACCCCGGAGGGTCTAGCCGGGCTGGTCAAAGCCGGGCCAGGCACCCTTCAGGGGGCGCTGGCCCTGGGGCCGATGCGCCAGGGGTTATACAGTGGCCTGATCCGCTACGGGCTGCTCTGCGCGGTGCGCTAGAACGCCGGTACAGAAACCCGGTTTCTGGGGCAGACGGCTAGTCATGTCGTTAGAGCAGCGACGAAAAAACCGGGTTTTTAGCCACACTGCACCGATGTTCTGGCGGTCAAAAAAAAGGAGGGTTCAGTGAACCCTCCTTTAAACATCTAGAGAAGCATCTAGAGAAATGCACCGGCAGCCTATCGGTTTACTGGGGCCGAGCGGCGGGGCAGTCGATCGCCCGCACGGCGGCCGCGGCGGTGTAGTCGCGCAGGGCGTTGGTGTTGGGGGCGAAGCTGGTGCCGGTTTCATTTAGGGGGGTGGCGATCGCACAGTAGGCCGCCATCTGCCTGATCGGGTTCTGACCCCAGTGGCCATCAATATCGGAAAACACCGGGGGGTTGCTGATGTTGGGAACCAGCCCACCAGTGGCTTGGTCAATCCCTGGCACCGGAGCGGTGCTAGTGGTGTCGCCAGCGCCAGCATTGGCCCGCACCACCTGAAGGCGATACATCATCGCCATCAACTCAGCCCGAGAGACATTGTCGGTGGGGCGGAAATTGCCCGAGCCAGCATCCCCACTGACAATGCCCAACTGCTGGGCCTGACGGATTTTCACTGCGCTCCAGCGGTTGGCGGCGACATCAGGGAAGGGCGGGCTAAAGACCTGTTGATCACGACTTGCAATCACCGAGCTAGGTAAAATTCTGCCGGCGGTTTCAATCACCACCGAGACAGCCTGCTCACGGGTCAGGGGCGCAGTGGGCCTAAAGGTGCCATCTTCGGGGAACCCAGAGATCACCCCGAGGCTGGCGGCGCGGGTGATCTCGGTGGCGTAGCGGTTGCCCCGAATGTCGTTAAAGGCCAAGGCGGGCGGCGTTACCGGCGGGGTCACCGGCGGCGTGGGGGTGCCGGTCTGACCACCCTGGAGCTGGGCTAAGGTCTGGTCGTTGGTGAAGTACACCAGGTTAGAGCTGACAATTTGCCCGTTGAAGGTGCGCTTGGTCAGCGACCAGCCGGGGTTGAGCCGGATCTGGGCAAAGCCGGTGGAGCTAATGCCGTTGGTGCGGCCAATGGTGATGCGATCACGCGAAATGGTGCTGGGGGCAAACTGAAGTAGCAGATCGCCGTCGCGCTGGTTGACCTCAAAGCGCGCCCCGGCCACATCTTGACCATTGAGGCGCACGGCATAGCCGTTGCTGTCGCGCTGGAGGCGGCAAACCCCCGTAAAGTCAAAGGTGTTCCACAGCGCATTGATTTGCGTCAGACCACCGGTGGTATTGGCTACGCTCCAGCAGGGGGGGCTGGGCTGAATTTGCTCAACCACATAGAGCCGGTGAGGCTGAGCCACACTGCCCGGCACTGAGACTACCAAAAAATTGGCCTCGTTAATGGCAATGGTGTCAAAGGTTTGAGCCAGCAGGGTGTCGGTCTGACCAACCGCAGGCTGTAGAGGAGCGTGGTTGTGAGCAACGGCCTGCTTCGCCCCGCCCACTAAGCCAATGGTAGCTGCCGTAAGCGCAGCCACTTTGAGAATTGACATCAATTTCATTGTCACCCGTCCTAGTAGATAGCGATTTGTGATGTGGGGATGGTTTATTCACTTTAGGCCCTGGCAAGCGGGGACAAACCCTAACCTCAACCACTTACCAGACCGGCTGATCAACAGATAAGTGGATCACCATCAAATGTTCAGTCTGATTTACTCTGACTGAACTGTCTGTTTTAGCCCCTATTCGAATAACCATCGCCCGAAGGCAACGACCAGCAGTTTCAGAATCTGGACTAGGCCTCATCAATCCGAGGGCTAGTTGCCGAGGACTGATTGATTGGTCCACTGAGAAAAGCCGCCATTTATTGTAGGGTCATCCTCGGTATAAGACCCTACTTTTTGCGATATTTACTTAGGATTCGTTGCAAAACCTCAAGGTTCTTTTGCTGCTGCCATCCGTCTGAATCGCCCGCAAGCTTTGGCCGATCATCTAGAGCTGAAACTCGTCATCTAGGGCCGAGGGCGGCAGCCCAGCGGGGGCAATAGCGCGACTGACGGAGGTTTTGTAGCTCTCCTGCTGGGTCACCATGTCGATGGTGATCGCCTCAAACCAGGCTTCTAAGCAGCCTAGGGGTGCCGTCAGCTGGAGACTGCCCTCTAACTGACCCTGGCCGTTGGGCAGCAGGTTGAGCAGCTGGCGAGGCTCATCGGCCAGGGTGCGAGTTTGGGGGTCTGTGATCCAAACTTTGACGTATAGCCGGTTGGGATGAAACGGCACTCGCAGGGTTGCCACCACCGGTTCTCCGGCGATCAGATCGCCCTCGGGCAGCTCTAGACTGGGCATTGGTGGGGTGACGGCCTCGGGGGTTGTTTCGGCCTCGGGGGGCGGCACTGTCGCAGGCGCGGCGGTCAGATCTCTGAGGGTAGGATCTTCATCTTCATAGATGACGACTTCTCCAGCAAAGGGGACGAATACCGACTCAGCCTCAGCCTCCTGCTGCTCACCGGTGGCTGGGGCGGGGCCGACCTCGGCCTCGGCGCGATTTTTGCGGGCCTCTTGCTGAAGGCTGATGGCCAGATCGTTGAGTCGGTTCCAAAAGCGGTCTTGCAGGTTGAGGTCTTTAAACCCCATGGCCTCATGGGAGATCAGCTGTGGCTCTGGACCACGGAGCTGGCGACCCGGGGTCATCGGTGCCCGCCCGGTGAGTACGGCGATCGGGTCGTCGGCCTTGGGGGTCGACGATACCGGGGGTAAACTCAACCCTCGGGCTGGCTCTGGGCTGGGGGATCCAGAGTTGGGGGGGGGAGAGCTGGGGCCACCTGGGCTGGGGGGGCGGGCTGGGGCCGCTGGATTAGTGCGCCCCACCGGCGGCAGGGATGGCTGGTGACTGGTAGCCTCGTGGGGCGAGGGATAGTAGATTTTGGGGGGCAGCTCGGAGCTGCTGCGAGGCAGGGTGAGAATAGGCATTTCCCGTGGGGGTGCCCCTCGACCGACAATATCCCAGGTTTTGAGCTCGGCACTGGGGATCGCGTCAGGGCTGTCGCCCTCGCCACCGCCCTCGTCGGCGGGAAACACCACGCCGAGGTCAGCCTCGGTCTCGGCATGGTTGGCGATCGCATCAAACAGCGAAGCCACATCCACCGTCACCGTAAACCGCTGGAGCGCCACCACCTCAGCCCCCGCCAGCAGCCCCACCTCCCCCAGCAGCAGTCGGGTAGAAAGCTGCGCCGGGGCCGTCACCGATAGATTGACCGTGGCCGGCAAAGTGGCAATGATCAAGGGCACAGCGGCCAGGGCCACCGCCGCCGTGGTCTGGGGGTCAGACAGGCGCACCACCAGCGCCAGGGGCCGGGCATCTACCAAATCGCCGGTCACCGTGGCGGTTAACCCCAGGCTCTCCCCTTCGCTGCCCAGAAGGGCCGTGTGGGGCAGCGCCAGGCCATAGGGAGAGTCACTTGCGATCGGCCCCGCTGCCCTCTGGGCCTGAAACTCATCCATAGCGGCGGCCGCGGCCTGAAGATTGACCGCCGCCGGTTGGTTGAGCACAATACTTGCCGCCGCAGAACGATCTGCGGCTCCGCCCCCAATACCATCGTCATCGTCAAACCAGTCGCCGTCGTCGGCAGAGTCTTGGGCCACCACCCGCAGCTCTACCGCATAGCTCCAGGGTAGGTTGGCCCCTGCCCCTGCACTGGTCTCTGCGCGGGCAGGGGCTTCACTGGCAGAGTCCTCAATAACACTGTCCTCGACAGCGTCCTCGCTGGCGCAGAGAATATTCCAGGTACCTGCCCCCAGGCGGGTAAACGGCATCACCACCATGAGGCCGTTTTCGTTAATTTCGCCCTGGCGGCGCAGGGTGCGGCGTTTGGGGGACGTGAGTTCGCGCAAAACCTGACTGATCTGAATGCGCACGGGGGTATTGACCTGGCTGGTATGGGCCATCACCCGGTAACGGCCCTCCAAAATTTCTACCTGGGAGGTGTCAAGGGGCAGCCAGCTCTGGTCGCCTTCCTTTTGCAGCAGAAATTCCCAATACCCCATAGATCAAGTCCCAGTTTTAGCCCTGAGTTCAAAGTTTTGGGGAGACTGGCTCCCATGATGCTTCAGGATACTCCGTGGGAGCAAACCTGCACTGTCCAACTCGGCAAACATTCAGGCTTCAATCCTAACAATGCCTGCGGGAATGCCTACATTTTGACGTAGATCCCTCTCTGTCCCTCTGTAGATGGTACTTCTACAGCCTCGCTCTAAGCTATAGAAGTACCTCACTGGAGACGAGATTATGTCTATTGAAGATAGAGCTAAGGCCACCGCCAAAGACCTTGAAGGCAAGATTCAAGAAGGCGCTGGCAATGTTACCGGCGATCGCGAAGCCCAGGCCAAAGGCAAGGCCAAGCAGGTCGAAGCCGACGTGCGCCACAGTGTAGAAGACGGCAAAGATCAGGTCAAGCGCGCCATCGACTAGTCTTGTCAGCCATACTGCTTGAGGCTTTGTAGCCTCTTTCGGGTTCCAATTCTCTAAGAATCGGAACCTTTTTTAGCAGCGCCCATGGCTTCGCCGTATTCACTTCTTGACCGTACCTAGCAGATCTACCCACTCACCCAATCACCCACTCCCCCCCAACACCTCCACCAACACCGCCTCTGGTGCCCTAAATCCCACCAGCACCGCCCGACCATCTTTGACAAACAAGGGGCGCTTAAGCAGCATGGTATCCTGGCTGAAGGCATTGACCCAGTCGGTATCACCCCAGGGTTGCTTCTCGTCGCCCAGGGCTCGGTAAGACTGCCCCGAGGTGTTGCGCATAGCTTTGTTGCCCAGGCTGTCTACCCAGGCGGCGATCTCGGTGGAGCTAGGAGGATTTTCTTTGGTGTTGACAAACTCGTAGGCGATGGAGCGGCCGTCGAGCCACTGGAGGGCTTTCTTGCAGGTGCCACAGGTGGGAATGCCGTAGACGGTTAGGGACATGATGCGGCAGTAAAAGATTTGACCGGGAGGTGATTTGACAGAGATGTCGGGGCTAGGCAAAGGAGATCTAAACGCCAGAAACGCCCCGGCGGGCCAGGACGTCTCTTAAGGGTATTTTAATGAAGCAGCCATACCAAGTCCAGCTCAGAGATTGTAGTTTTCCCAAGGGCAAAACCCCACAGCTGGACTTGGATACGGTCTACCTGCCGAGAGTTTAGGGACTAGCCAATAAATAAAGCCCCAGCGTCATTCCCGCGCAGGCGGGAATCTAGCCTATAGTACCTACCCTTTCTGGTACCTGATTTCGACGCGAATCCCTTAGTTGTCGTAAACTCGACACTCGTCGGCCTCGGGATTGTTGTCGCAGTAAGTTTCTAGGGAGGTTTTGTCAGTGCCCTTGTCGCGCTGGTGAGAGGCTTCAGCCTGAAGTTCTTCTACGGCATCCCAGGCGGCGGCGCACTCTTGGGAAGTGCTGCCAGCAGTATCACAGGCGGCCCGGGCACCTTCGATTTCTTGCTCAATACGCTCTTTGATGTTCTCGCTCATGTCCGTCCTTATATGGTGGTGGGTAAACAACTGTTGTGGGAGGCTGCGACCTGGGGAATAGCGGGGAATAGCCCTCCAGTTTGAAGGGACAATGCCAACCCCAGAATAAGTATACTTCACCCTTTTTGGTGGCCTGGCGATGAAAACCGTACCCCGGCAGGGGCGGGCAGCGTCCTTGATGACCAGGGGTTGCGCCCCAGCGGTGGCCTGTCATGATTGGGTATACACAATATGTAGTATAAATACTTGCTACAGTTTACTGTTCTTCGTCATGAGCCAGAGCCAGAGCCGGGGGTTAGGGACTAGCCAATAAATAAAGTCCCAGCGTCATTCCCGCGCAGGCGGGAATCTAGCCTAGAGTATCTACCCTTTCTGGTACCTGATTTCGACGCGAATCCCTTAGTGTAGCGCTGGCCCGTTTGCTCAAGATATGCGCTCAAGACATTGCTGAGAGCCAAAGGTCGAGCCTGGGACTAAACCTGGGTGGGGATAAAACTGGGACCGTGAGCTGGCCTATGCTCGTTACTCTCCAGGCTAATTGTGAAAACGTCGCGGGCCTGTTGCTAGAGCAATAAGCAATCCGATCTAGACTGTAACCACTAAGGAGGGGCCTGACCCGATGACCACTATTCCCCTATCAGATGCCGTCACCATGGCGTGGGCCAACGCTGTGTCTACCAAGCCGTCGCTAGAGGCAGCGGTAAGGGATGTGGTGGCGCAGCTTGAGGGGCGGTTGCCGGCGGCCCCTGACCTGGGCATTTTGTTTATTTCGTCGTCGTTTACCAGTGAGTTTGCCCGCCTGCTGCCCCTGCTGCAAGACCTGCTGCCGCTGACAGCCCTGGTGGGGTGCAGCGGTGGCGGTATTGTGGGCATGGATGCCCAGGGGCGGCCCCTGGAGCTGGAGGATATTCCAGCCCTGAGCCTGACGGTGGCGACGCTGCCGGGGGTATCGGTGCAAACCTTTCATTTCATGGCGGATAACCTGCCGGATCTAGACAGCCCCCCCGACACCTGGACAGAACTGGTGGGGGTGGCCCCAGGGCAAGAGCCGCAGTTTATTTTGATGGCTGACCCGTTTTCGTCGAGGGTGACTGACCTGTTGCAGGGGCTAGATTTTGCCTACCCCAACGGGGTGAAGATCGGCGGGCTGGCCAGCGTCGATGCGTTTAACCGCCACAGCGGGCTGTTCTGTGATCGCACCTACCACACGGAAGGCATCGTTGGGGTGGCGCTCTCGGGGCCGCTAGTGCTCGACACTATTGTGGCCCAGGGCTGCCGACCGATTGGGCCGGTGTATCGGGTGGCCAAAGCCGAGCGCAACATTTTGCTGGCCCTGGGCGACCCCGACGATGGCGACGCGGCCCACCCGCCCCTGGAGCTATTGCAGGCGCTGTTTGAAACCCTGCCCGAAGACGAGCGCCAGCTGGCCCAAAGCTCGCTGTTTATTGGCATTGCCCAAGATAGCTTTAAGCTCACCCTCCAATCGGGCGATTTTTTGATTCGTACGCTGCTGGGGGTAGACCCCAAAATGGGCGCGATCGCGGTGGGCGATCGCCTGCGCCCTGGCCAGCGGGTACAGTTTCACCTGCGCGATGCTCGCACCTCTGCTAAAGATTTAGAAAACCTGCTGCAACGCTACCAGCTACAGTCGCTGGGGGGCACAGCGCCAGCGGGGGCGCTGATGTTTGCCTGTGTCGGTCGAGGGCAGGGCCTCTACGACCAGGCCAACTTTGACTCTGGCCTATTTGCCCAGTACCTGCCGGGTCTGCCGCTGGGGGGCTTCTTCTGCGGCGGCGAGATCGGCCCGGTGGGGAAAACCACGTTTTTGCACGGGTTTACGTCGGTGTTTGGCATTTGCCGACAGCCGTAGGGAGTGGCGGGTGGGCGGGTGGATGAGTGGATGGGTAGATGGGTGGGTGGGAGAATGAAGAAAATTATGGCGTTGTTGGATGCAGGTTATGAGTCAAAACTGCAACGCCTCCCGTAGGGGCAAACGGTCGTTTGCCCTTACTCAAATTCATGCTTCAGTCCAGCAACATCTGATTTGTAATCCATCAACACCATTACTGTTGGCCTAGGCGGGGGGATGGGGTTAGCCCGCTGAGGGTGAGGGTGTAGGTAATAGCGCTGGCGCCGATGCCTTGCCAGCCGGTGATAAAGCCTTGCTCATCGAGCACGGGGCGGTGCTCGGGGGTGGTGACGGCGGCGTAGTAGATGTCGGTGGCGGGCAGAGTGACGGCCTCTAGTCGGGACTGAAGCTCTGGGGTCGTGCGAGCTTCAGCCATCAGACGGCCTTCGCTGTCGAACAAAAAGAGCAGCGAACGATCATCGGCGTAGAGAATGCCCTGGCGCTGCTGCACCACCTCTAGGGCCAGGTTGGGGGTGTCGCCCTCGGCACCGAGAAAGGCGTAGACATCGATCCACCGACTCACGGCCCCGGTGGAGACGCCGCTGCCGCTACGGGTGTTGATGCGGCGGGCGGCGGCAAGGGGGTCGAGGGGGGTGTCGGTGGTCACCCCCAGCCCCGCCTGCCAGAGGGCTTCTTGCTGGCGAATGGTCTGGTCAGAGATCACCCTGGGGCTGCCAATGCCGACGCTGGAGTACAGGGCGCGCTCGATCTCAAGCGGTCTGCCGGTATAGCCCGGCAGGCCAAACCCGGCCAGTACTGGCTCACAGCCGGAGATATTGCTAACGACGGTCTGGGTTTGACGAAAGACCTGCATCTGACGGCGCAGGTTGACCAGCTGGGCCACGGTTTTGATCGGTAGGCCGGGCGCTTTCTCAAGCTGGCTGGCGCGGGCGATCGCACTATCCCAGTCATTGAGGCAGACCGCCAGCTGTAGCGAGGCTTGCAGGGGAGTGGTGGACTGGCCTCGGGCCGGAGCCGCCAGGGCGAGGGCCGCCACCAGAGCGATCGCCGGCAGGTGTAGCCATGACCTCAGTTTCATTGCCCCGTTCATCGCCGCTCACTCCTTGTAATTGGGCCGCATGGTATGGCCGCATGCGCTGGTATCACTGTACCCACAAGTCTACCGAGGCACGCCCATAGTGGGCCAAAAACTTGTCGCTGCCGCTCTCCTGCCGCCGTAGCCAGGCCCAGAGCTGATCGCCCAGCGAAAAATGCCACCATTCCTGGGGGTGGCGGCGAAACCCCGCCGACTCCATCACCTGGTTGAGCAGGGTGCGGTGGGCGTGGCAGGCCTGCTCAGGCGGGATGCCGCTGGGGGCAAAGTGGTCGGGGTGCGATCGCGCCGACACCTCGTCAATGGGCGACCCCATATCTACCACGGCTCCAGAAGCGGTCACCAGGGTGATATCGACAGCGGCCCCGGTGCTGTGGGGCGGCGGCGTGGCCGGGTCATCGCTGGGCACCGCCCAAAACTGCACCACTTCGGCCATCACCGTCTCGCGCTGGTCTGGGGTTAGCGCATCCCCAGACCACCCCCGCGCCCTCACTTGCTCTAAAAAAGTGTGCTCCACCATAAATCGCTGCACCGCCAGGGGCCGAAAGGCGTCAAAAATCTGCATCCGCCAGCCGGGGCGCTGCTGCTGAAGCCTCTCCTGCGCCTCAATTAGTGCCGCCAACACCCCCTGGCGCAGGGAGTAGGGCGACTGGTGTCCGTAGGGTGCACCCAGCGCCTGGTAGGGGTGGGGCTGCACCACCGCAAATTGCCCAGGGGGAATCGGCACCAGAGGTTCGCTGCGATCGCAGATGGGAATAGTCTGATAGGGCTTCATGCGGGTGACCTGGCTTTAATGCTGTGTGAATAGTATGTTTTGCTCAGCCCATAGGCTAGGGTTCAACGTTAGAAGAGTCGATAGTTAGAGTCAGCCAGTTTGACCTGCCTGCGATCAGCTTGGATTTTGTTTTAATACTTGGCCAAGTTGATGGTGGCAAACGCAAAGGGATCAGGGTACACGGTTCACGGTTTGCGGTTCACGACCTGCCGTAAACCGCAAATCGTAAACCGTATACCTTTTTTGGATTATCAGACTCCCAGGTAATTATGCAATGAAGATCAGGGTGACACTCTCACTTATCTGGCAATTGGCGGCCCTAGGGTTAGGGGTGGGCCTGGGGGGCTGGTGGCTGGCGGCGTTCTCTGCGCCCCCGCCCTTTGTTGGGATGGTGGTGCTGCTGCTGGCCTACGGGCTAGGGGCTGGCTGGGGAAGCGTTGTGCCCATCAGTGCAGCTATTTCTATGGTGGTTACCGTGGTGGTGGTGCTCGATATTTTTCCGCCCGTTTGGCCAGGCAACATCCTGTATAAATATTGGGCCTATACCGTGCTGGCCCTGTGGGTGCTGGGCCTAGCCGTCACCGGCCTGCTGGCCATGGTGGGCGATCGCCTGAGCAAGCATCACCCAATGCGCGATCGCTGGAGCAGGCGATTGGCCGTGCTGGCGGGCCTGCTGATCAGTCTGTGGGTTGGCGGCAGACTCTACCAATTGCAGTGGCCCAGCTGGGTAGCTTGGGAAAACCTCTGAGTAGGGCACGGTCAGCAAAACATTGCCAAAACATTCTCCATGGGGGCGCGCGATCAATGAAAAGCTATCTACAGAAACTCCGCTGGCCAAACCTTCCTGGGCTGGCGTCTGCCATGGGCAGGCGGCCCTTGCCCACCGCTGCCACCTACCTGGCCCAGGTTGACCCGGCCGTGCAAGATAGCCTTACCCCCCAGCAGCGCGCCGAGGTGGCGCGAGTAATTGAGCTGGCGATTCCCAAACCTGCGCCCAAGCTAATCGACCTGAGATTCACCATTGACCTGCTGATCAGCCGCTACTTTATTGTGCTGATGGTGGGCAAAGACCGCCGCCGGGCAGCTCGCAATGTGCCCGTTTCGCGGCTGACCCAGTGGGGCAACTGGGCGGCGGCGGTGCTGCTGCTGCTGGGGTTTAATCTGGCCCTGAGCATGAGCCTGTTTATGCTGGCCTACCTGATTAAGTCGGCCCTAGGCATAGACCTATTTCCAGGCCACTTTCGCGGCATTGGCAATGGTTAGTAGGTGTAGCACTCGATATAGGCTGTCGTTATCGAATCTCGATATATTGGGGCTGCCCTGATCAGCCTACCCACCATGAGTCAGCCGTCCCCTCTAGAGTCTCAGGCCATAGCCCCATCCTCAGCAAGTCTGTCGGTTCGGCTCAGGGAGCTGGCCCAGCTGTTTCTCAAGCTCGGGTTTATTGGCTTTGGTGGTCCCCAGGCCCACATCGCCATGATCCATGACGAGGCGGTGATTCGGCGGGGCTGGC
>DAIPYU010000063.1:0-26332 GCA_036782635.1 Nodosilinea sp. CTOTU7353 | reverse complement strand
AAAGGAGATGTGGTCGATCACCGTCAGCGGTCCGCCTTTGCCAGGGTAGGTGAGGCGAATATCGCGAAAGTCTAAGGCGGGGGTGCCATGGGTAGGGGGGGATGCGATCGCACGGGTTTCGACCATAGCAGGGTTGGGTGACTACACTTTTCTAAACGCTAATTGGCCGTCGGCCCTGGCGGTGTAACCTCAGGCACAAAAGCCTGTTCCCGTAGCGGCCCGAGAGACGGGCCGCTTTTGATCGCAGTTAACCGCATCGCGCTTAACTGTTTAGGACTTAATCGCTCAGGACTACTCCCCCTCCCCGTAGGGCCACTGCCAGTGAACGATTTCGTCCTGGTCTTTGCCTTCGGTATGGGCGTAGTTGAGGCACTCAATGATCTTGTTCTTCATCTTCTCTTTGACGTGGGCCGCCGCCGAGCCCAGCTTAGGCACCCGATCAATCACGTCGATCACCAGGCTAAAACGGTCGATCTCGTTGTTGATGGCTAGCTCCAGGGGGGTGTTGATGTTGCCCTGCTCTTTGTAGCCCCGCACGTGAATGCGTTCTTGGTTAGAGCGGCGGTACACCAGTTTGTGAATCAGCCAGGGGTAGCCGTGAAAGTTGAAGATAATGGGCTTGTCGGGGGTAAATAGCGAGTCGAAGTCGCGGTTGCTGAGGCCATGGGGATGCTCCCCTTCAGACATCAAGGTGAACAGATCGACCACATTGACAAAGCGCACCTTTAGGTAGGGAAATTCCTCCCGCAGGATGGCGGTGGCCGCCAGCGATTCTTTAGTGACAATGTCACCACAGCAGGCCATCACCACGTCGGGGATATCTGGCTCGGTACCGCAGTCGTCGTTGCTAGCCCAGTCCCAGATGCCAAGGCCCTTGGTGCAGTGGGTTACCGCCTGATCGATAGTCAAGTATTGCAGGTGGCTTTGCTTGTCAGAGACAATCACATTTATGTAGTCAACGCTGCGGAAGCAGTGGTCGGCCACCGACAGTAGGCAGTTGGCATCGGGCGGAAAGTAAACCCGCACCACGTTGGGGCTTTTGTTGGTTACCAGGTCCACATAGCCGGGGTCTTGGTGGCTAAAGCCGTTGTGGTCTTGCCGCCACACCAGCGACGACAGCAGAATATTCAGCGACGACACTGATCGCCGCCAGGGCACGTGGTTTTTGCAGATGTCCAGCCACTTGGCGTGCTGGTTAAACATTGAGCTGACCACGTGGGCAAAGGCTTCATAGGTGTGAAATAGGCCGTGGCGACCGGTGAGCAGATAGCCCTCTAGCCAGCCCTGGAGGGTGTGCTCGCTGAGCATTTCCATCACCCGGCCATCGCGTGACAGCTCACCGCCGTCAAGGTCTTCGGGCAAGAAGTCGGCCATCCAGGCCTTCTTAGAAACCTCGTACACTGGGTTGAGGCGGTTAGAGGCGGTTTCGTCGGGCCCCATTAGACGAAAGTTGTGGGGGTTGTGGCGCATGATTTCGCGCATGAGAACGCCCAGGACCTTGGTATTCTCATACTCCACGCTGCCGGGTTTCGGCACGTCGATGGCCAACTCACAGAAGTTGGGCATTTTTAGCGCCTTGCGCAGCATGCCGCCGTTGGCGTGCAGGTTGTCGCTCATGCGGCGGTGCCCGACGGGAGCTAGCTCTCGCAGTTCTGGAATCAGGGTGCCGTTTTCGTCAAACAGCTCTTCGGGGCCGTAGCTGCGCATCCACTCTTCGAGCAGACGCACATGCTCGGGGTTGCTGTGCATGCCGCCCATGGGCACCTGGTGCGATCGCCAAAAGCCCTCTACTTTATGGCCATCCACATGCTTAGGCCCGGTCCAGCCCTTGGGGGTGCGCAACACAATCATCGGCCAGCGGGGCCGCTCCAGATTGCCGTTGATGCGGGCATCGCGCTGAATTGCTTTAATTTTGAGCACGCATTCTTCCATCACCGCCGCCATAATCTGGTGCATCTCGGCGGGGTCGCTACCCTCGACAAAGTAGGGGGTGTAGCCGTAGCCCACAAACAGCGCCTCTAGCTCCTCGTGGGAAATGCGGGAGAGAATGCTGGGATTGGCAATTTTGTAGCCGTTGAGGTTGAGAATCGGCAGCACTGCGCCGTCGCGAGCCGGGTTAATGAATTTGTTGGAGTGCCAGGAGGTGGCCAACGGCCCGGTTTCGGCTTCGCCATCGCCCGCTACGCAGGTGACAATCAGATCGGGGTTGTCGAGCACCGCGCCGTAGGCGTGGGAGATGCTGTAGCCCAGTTCGCCGCCCTCGTGGATCGAGCCAGGGGTTTCGGGGGTGACGTGGCTACCAATGTGCCCAGGGAAAGAAAACTGCTTGAAGAAGCGGCGTAGGCCGTCTTCATCTAGGCTCTTGTCGGGGTAGATCTCGGAGTAAGTGCCTTCGAGGTACACCGGCCCCAGCACCCCGGGCGCGCCGTGGCCTGGCCCAGCCACAAAGATCATGTCTAGATCGTATTTCTTGATCAGCCGATTGCAGTGAACATAGGTGAAACTGAGGGCTGGAGACGCGCCCCAGTGACCCAGCAGGCGGTACTTGATGTGCTCAGCCTGGAGGGTTTCCTTGAGCAGCGGATTTTTGAGCAGGTAGATCATACCCACGGCCAGGTAGTTACAGGCCCGCCAGTAGGCATGGGTTTTACGGAGTTCTTCGTCAGTAAGGGGCTTAGTTTGGGGAAGGGAAGCTACTACCATTGAACTCATTCCAGAAAGAAGTACTCGTTACATTTTGTTGAGGCTAGCATCTAAGATGACAGAACGTTTTTAATTTCCTGAAAAATACTCCGACAAAATTAATTTTTGGCTGTGGTGACCTGAGGCCAACAACTCCCTAAGAACGCTTTTAGAGGGGTTCTAGCCTTTGAATGCGCTCACCATCACCTATGCCAGCCCATATTTAATCTTAATTGATTTGATTGTCCAATTAAATCCATAGAGGGACGTAAATTTCCCCCCAACGCCTCTCATAAAACGAGGTTAAAACCTAGATTTTGTGATTTTTGCTACATCTGTTGCGCTCTATTTGTTATTTAGCTAACGCAAAATTTATTTGTTTAGAGAACGCAGTGCCTAGAAACGTAGGTAGTACATGAGAGTTTGCACTAGGTCAGGAGTCAGCCCTAGGCGGCGCTGTAGGTCAGCTAGATCTTGGTAGGGGCCACGGCGCGATCGCTCTTGCACAATCGCCTGGGCCAGCCCTGAGGGCACCCCCGGCAGCCCGCAGAGCTGCTGAGCTGTCGCCTGGTTGAGGCTAACCGAGGGCAGGGTACCGCTGTGTTCCTCGTAGTAGCAAAATGACAGCACTGGGGTCAGGGGCCGCAGACTGTCAGGGGCTACCCCTAGGGCCGCCGCAACATCGTCTAGGCAGTGAAACTGGACTCCCGCCTGGCGCAGCCGCACGAGCCCCTGGGCCTGGCGAATCGACAGCCCCGGCAGCCGCAGCCAGTCGTCCACCGTAGCCCGGTTGACGTCGATAGAAAAACCCAGTTGGGCAGCCTGCCTAACTTCCTGGTAAGACCGCAGCCGGTGGGCCGGGTCTTGGCTCAGCCGACTAGCTAGGGGATGCAGCTGTGCCCTCAGAGACCGCCAACGCTTCAACACCAATAATGCTCGTAGTTAATGCCTTAACTCTAGCCGCACAGCCCACAATCGACCCGACCTAATGCGACTTCTGGAGAGCTTTCTTGCTAACGTTCTCTCTAATGGTGGGCAGTGCCCACCCTACGGTGGCTACTATTCCCGAAACGCCTATAGGCTAGGGACTACGGCCATAACCGCCAGGGAGTGAACTCCCTGGCTCATAGCGAAAGTCTGCTAAAGCAGACTGCGGCAGATGTCCCATAATTCTCTTCAGAGGATTTCGACTTTGAGCCTTGGACTTCTAGTCCTAGGCTCAGCTCACCCATTCATCCACCCACTCCCCCCTAGGCAAGCTGATCCAGCAGGCAGCGACGCTTTTGCTCAAATTCCAGCTCTGAGATCAGCCCCTCCTGGCGCAGGGTATCTAGCTCCCGCAGGGCAACGCCCAGGGCGCTCACCTGGGCCGGGTCAAAGGTCACCCCAGCAGCAGTTCCATTGGTCGTGGAGTCTGGACTGCTCCAGCGCTGGGCAAAGTCTTCCGACGATTGGGTGAGCAGTAAAACGCCTTCAATGGCACAGGCCACCCGAGGCACTTGGGTCCATCCCAGGAGCAGGTAGACAACCCCCCACACAGGCTGACCTAGGTAAAATTTGTGCAATCCCGACAGTGGAACGGGGCTGGGGAGCAATACCCCTAGCCAGGCCAGTCCGGCGGCTTTCCAACGGCTACGCTGCGTCACAACCATCATCCTTCGCCCCTAATTGCCCGTAGAGTTTAAACTTGGTATTAATCTCTGTGGATTTAGTATAGGTCGACCGTAAAGAATCAGCATTTACCTCCGGATTCTGGTTTGTGTTGAGCCTTCATCCTCGACAATACAAGTAAAGTCTAAACAGTAAATCTTCGCTCCGTCGCTGAATGCCCCTTACCGCCTTCTCCCCCGAATGGCTTAATCGCTTCACCGACCCCTACGCCTTGCTGGGGGTGTCAGTGGCGGCGGATGAGCGCCGTATTCTCAGGCGATATCGGACGGTGGCCAAACAGGTGCATCCCGACGCTTTGATCGAAGAGATGCCGGCGGAACTGCGCCAGTTTGCCGATCAGGTGTTGCCCAAGTTGGTCAACCCCGCCTACCAGCGCCTCAAGCAAGACAAGGGCCGCAACGAGGTGCTGGCTACGCTGCGCTTTAAGGTACGCCGTCTTAGCCGCGATGGGCAGATTTTGCCTACCACAGAGCAGGGCAAAACCCTGCTGGCGATCGCCGAAGCCGAGGTAGACGTGTTCTACGAACAGGCGGTGGATCAGCTGTGCGATCGCCAATACCTCTCCCTGGCCGACTTTGAAACCTACACCCAGCAGCTCAGCGAGCTGAACCTGGTGTACCTGCGGCGCAAAATGGGTGCCCCGGTGATTCGCGAAAAGCGCACCGGGCTGATGGCTACCACCTCCATATCCAATTTGCCAGCCTCTGCGGCGGCCCCCGGGGCCGCCGCAGAGGCTGGCGACAAGTCTTCCTCAGAGCTGGTCTATGCCGAGCGGCACTATGGCCGCGCCCAGGAGTACCTGAAGGGCAAAAATGTTCAGGCCGCCATTCAAGAGCTGAAGGACGCGCTAAAAATTGACCCCAAAAACAGTAGCTATCACTGTCTTATGGGTCAGGCCTATCTGCTCAACAATCTGCCCGGCATGGCTAAGGTGCATTTTAAGCAGGCGCTACGTATCAACCCCGCCAACGCCGTGGCTCTCAAGTATGCGCGGCAGCTCAACGTGACGACTACAGAGACCGCCCCAGCCAAGTCAGGGGCGGTACCGGTACCGGCCAGCGGCAGGCGATCGCTGTTTGGCGGTCTATTCTCTAAAGGGCCGAGCCTCTAGGACAGCCCAATTGGCAACACCTGCCCGATTGGCAACAACGCCTACAGCACAGCAGGGCATGGGATGTACTAAAATCGCTAGGCACGATCCCCGTCGCGATCCGGAGAGCTTCCCCCTGTGAACAGCTTTAACGCCAAAACCCACCTCACCGTCGGCAACTCTACTTACACCATCTACAGCCTTCCCGCCGCTGCGGCCACCCTGGGCGACATCGGCCGCCTGCCCTTTAGCCTCAAGGTGCTGCTTGAGAACCTGCTGCGCTACGAAGACGGGCGATCAGTCACCGCCGCCGACGTACAGGCGATCGCCGACTGGCTCACCGACAAGACCTCCAATCGTGAGATCGCCTACCGCCCGGCCCGTGTGCTGATGCAAGACTTTACCGGGGTGCCCGCCGTGGTCGACCTAGCCGCCATGCGCGACGCCATGGTCAACCTGGGCGGCGACCCCGACAAGATCAATCCCCTGTCGCCCGTCGATCTGGTGATCGACCACTCGGTGATGGTCGACTCCTTCGGCAGCGCCGACGCCTTTGGCCAAAACGTCGAGAAAGAATTTCAGCGCAACTTTGAGCGCTATGCCTTTTTGCGCTGGGGCCAGAGCGCCTTCGACAACTTCCGCGTCGTGCCCCCCGGTACCGGCATCTGCCACCAGGTCAATTTAGAATATTTGGCCCAGGTGGTGTGGACCAAGGATGAAAACGGCGAAACCACCGCCTACCCCGACACCCTGGTGGGCACCGACAGCCACACCACCATGATCAACGGCCTCTCGGTGCTGGGCTGGGGCGTGGGCGGCATTGAGGCCGAGGCGGCCATGCTGGGCCAGCTGATCTCCATGCTGATTCCCGAAGTGGTGGGCTTTAAGCTCACCGGGGCGCTGCGCGAGGGGGCCACCGCCACCGACCTGGTGCTCACCGTGGTAGAAATGCTGCGGGCCAAGGGCGTCGTCGGCAAGTTCGTTGAGTTTTACGGCGACGGTCTCGACCACCTCACCCTGGCCGATCGCGCCACCATCGCCAACATGGCCCCCGAGTACGGGGCCACCTGCGGCTTCTTCCCCATCGACGGCGAAACCCTGCGCTACCTTGAGTTTTCAGGCCGTGAGCCGGAGCGGGTGGCCCTGGTAGAAGCCTACGCCAAGGCCCAGGGACTCTGGCGCGATGCCGCCGCCCCCGAACCCGTCTTTACCGACTCCCTGGGGCTAGATTTGGCCACGGTAGAGCCATCCCTGGCCGGGCCAAAGCGGCCCCAGGACCGCGTCACCCTGGCGGCCCTGGCGCACCAGTTCAAGACCTCTGACTTCCCCGGCTTTAGCGGCAAAGACTACAGCGAGAAACAGTCGGTGCCCGTGGCCGGCAGCGACTACCGTCTCACCGACGGCGACGTGGTGATCGCCGCCATCACCAGCTGCACCAACACCTCCAACCCCTCGGTGATGATTGGCGCTGGCCTGGTGGCCCGCAAAGCCCGCGCCAAGGGGCTGACGGTCAAGCCCTGGGTGAAGACATCCCTGGCCCCCGGCAGCCAGGTGGTGAGCGACTACCTAGAGAAGGCCAACCTGCAAGACGACCTCAACGCCCTGGGCTTTAACCTGGTGGGCTACGGCTGCACCACCTGTATCGGCAACTCGGGGCCGCTGTCAGGCCCCATCGCCAGCGCCATTGAAACCAACGACCTGGTGGTGGGCGCGGTACTGTCGGGCAACCGCAACTTCGAGGGCCGGGTCAGCCCCCACACCAAGGCCAACTACCTGGCCTCGCCGCCGCTGGTGGTGGCCTATGCGATCGCCGGCAGCCTGGCCATCGACCTCAAAACCGACCCCATCGGCCAAGACTCCGAGGGTCGCCCCGTCTACCTCAAAGACATCTGGCCCACCAGCACCGAAATTTTTGAGGTGATGACCGCCGCCCTCACCCCCGAGATGTTCCGCAGCCGCTACAGCAACGTGTTCACCGGCACCGCCGACTGGCAAAAAATCGCCACCCCCGAAAGCCAAACCTACACCTGGAACGGCGACAGCACCTATGTGCAAAACCCGCCCTACTTCGACGGCATGCCCCCCAGCGTCAATGGTCAGGCCTTTGCCGATATCTTTGGCGCTCGTCCCCTAGCTATCCTGGGCGACAGCATCACCACCGACCACATCTCCCCCGCCGGGGCGATTAAGACCGACAGCCCGGCGGGTAGCTACCTGGTGGGCAATGATGTCACTGCCGCCGACTTCAACTCCTACGGCTCTCGCCGGGGCAACCACGAGGTGATGATGCGCGGCACCTTCGCCAACATTCGCCTCAAAAACGAAATGGTGCCTGGCTCCTCCGGCGGCGTCACCAGGTACATGCCCGATGGCACCGACATGTCCATCTATGAAGCGGCGATGAAGTACCAGGCCAGCGGCACGCCCCTGGTGGTGATTGCGGGCAAGGAGTACGGCACCGGCTCGTCCCGCGACTGGGCCGCCAAAGGCACCCGACTGCTGGGAGTCAAGGCGGTGGTGGCCGAGAGCTTCGAGCGCATTCACCGCTCTAACCTGGTGGGCATGGGGGTGCTGCCGCTACAGTTTACAGAGGGTATACAGCGGACCATACTGCATCTAGACGGTACCGAAACCTTCGATCTGACGGGCCTCAAGGGCGGTATTCAGCCCGGTATGGCGGTTAACTTGATTGTTCACCGAGGCAGCGGCGACACCACTACCGTCCCGCTGCTGTGCCGCATCGACACCCTCGATGAGGTAGAATACTTTCGCCACGGCGGCATCTTGCCCTACGTGCTGCGGCAGCTGCTAGCCGCCTAGGGGTATGGGTGTCTAGGCGATAATTAGGTCCACCTGTCTCCGTCAATGGGGGAGATACTAGATTTTCCTGGCCAATTCATCAAAGACCTATTAAGACTCTTTGAAGTTGAGTGCAGAGACAGGGCAACCTACGGATATGGCTCCTATAGTTTGGTCATGGCTGGGGGAAGCTTGACAGTACCTAATGCCGTTAACCACTATCAGGGATGTCGGTATGACCTCATCCATTGCCCAAGATCAGGATTCTAAAATGGTCACAGATCACCCTCCTGCGGATGGGCCTGACACCACCTGCATCGTTAGCGTACCGTCTACCCTGACCGTGGTCGAGGCGGTCGAGTTTGAGCGGCAGGTCAAGCATCAATGTCTAGAGCAGTCTGATCTCAACGTCATTATTATTGACTTGAGCGAAACCGGGTTTATTGACAGTAGCGGCCTCGGAGCGTTGGTCATCTGCTACCGCACCTGCCAAACCAAGGGTATCTCTATGGTGCTGCGCGGTGTGCAAGAACAGGTGCGCATGGTGCTAGCGCTGACCGACCTAGAGCAGCTGTTCACCTTTGAGGTTGCCCCTGGGGAGCCAGAAGCTCCGGCAGTCAAGCCTGAAATGCGCTTTACGGCCCTCACCACCCACCCCTCTGTGACCTCTAAGGGCAAGCGCGCCCTGGATATTGTGGGAGCGCTGGTGGGCCTGGGGCTGACTACGGTGCTGGCAGTTCCCATCGTGATGGCCATCAAATTAGAGGATGGCGGCCCCATTTTCTTCAAGCAGGTCCGTTGCTCATGGATGGGCAAGCGCTTCAACATTTGGAAGTTTCGCTCGATGGTGACCGATGCTGAGGCCCTCAAGGCTCAGGTGAAAAATGAGGTCGAAGGGCCGCTGTTTAAAAACGAGAACGACCCCCGCATTACCAAGATCGGCCGTTTTTTGCGGCGCACTAGCCTTGATGAGCTACCCCAGTTTTGGAATGTACTGATGGGCGATATGAGCCTGGTCGGCACCCGTCCCCCCACCCCCGACGAGATTGAGCAGTACAAGGTACCTGAGTGGCAGCGTCTTGATGTCAAACCCGGCATGACCGGTGAATGGCAGGTGAACGGTCGCTCCACGGTGAAAAAGTTTGAAGATGTGATTCGGATGGATTTGGACTACCAGAAAAATTGGAGTCTGATGTACGACATCCAGCTGATTGTGAAGACCGTGTTGGTGCTGTTCTCAAGAAAAGCTGGGGCATCTTGAGTCGTTTGCCAAGGCAAAAGTGAGCGGTTAGTGGGGTATACGGTTTACGGTATGCGGTTCACGGCTGTCCTTGAACTGTGTTTATGGCTATGGCTATAGCGGCGCTGAAAGCAACCCCCGCAAATCACCAGAAGCCTTGATCTGCCGCACTCTTAAAAGATACAAGGATGGGCACTGCCCACCAGCCTTGATTCAGTGATATTCGGCCCATAGCCATGTCTGAGGCCATGGCTGTCGTTCTGAGCTGAGCAAGCCGCGATAGAGTAAGGGGGTTGTGCAGGGGGTGTGGCCATGCTGGCTCACGGCTTAGCGATCGCAATTTGGGTCGGCAGCCTAGCGCTTTATGGCGCTGCTTTCTTTTTCCCAGAGGTGCATCGCCGCCACGATTTCTTGCTCAGCGGAGTGGGGGCTTTCTACGGGCTGGTGTTGTGGTTTACCGCCGTTCAGACCTCGCCTACGGAGCTGCTAGGCCATATTGCCAGCGTGGTGCTGCTGGGCTGGCTGGGTTGGCAAACCCTGTCCTTGCGCCGCAAGCGCACGCCCCTAGACCGGCAAACTCCCCTGACTAAAGACTCTTGGCCCGCCTTTGGGCGGCAGCTCCAGCAGTCGGGGTTAGAGCTGCTGCGGGCAACCCCCCTGGGGCGCTGGCTGCCAGAACCCACAGGCGCGATAAAACATGGCGATCCGGCGATCGCGGTGGCAGAGCTCCGCGCCTCTTCCCTCAAAGATGTGGACTACGAGTTTGTCGATGAATGGGCACCCGCCGCTCGTCCAACCGCCCCTACCCCGACGGATGCTCCTGGGGCAGAGATAAATACTGCTAAAGCAAATACCGCCAAGGCAAATACTGCACCGTCACCCGATCCGGAAACCCAGCGGCCTGGGAGATCGCCCACACCCCCGACTGCACCGCCATCGGGGTCTCCGGCACCGAAAGCCAAACCGAGAGGGATCTCTCTGGGAGCCAGGGTGGCCGGTCTGAGGACCTGGTTTAGTGGTGTGGCAAAGAAGGCTCCTCAAACCAATCGAGAGGTGATTGATATCCCGCCCCGACCCTCGCCGCTGGACCGCAAAAAGCCCCAGCGAGAAATGATCGACATTCCCCCCCGACCTTCGCCGCTAGACCGCAAAAAGCCCAGTCGAGAGGTGATTGATATCCCGCCCCGGCCCTCGCCGCTGGACCGCAAAAAGCCTAAGCCTGCTGAGGAAGAAGCCACTCCGCCAGAGACCGTGACCATTGTGGACACAGCAGCGGTGGAAAGTGAGGGGAAGAGCGAGGCGATCGCCTCAGAACCCGCCGCCGCTACTCCGCCCGTCGCTCCAGAGCCTCCCCCTGCCCCCCCAGCGGAGACCTCGGAGAGCAACTGGGATGACGACGACAGCGACAGCAACTGGATCGACGATTGATCGGAGGGACTATCGCCAGAGGAGTTGGTACAGAGGGTGCCGTCGGTGTTTATTCATCCTGGAAGCGGTCAAGGTCAAGGACACCATGTCCATTGACTATTGTCGAGCCACCCGGCGATCAGTCCCCATTCACCCGTTCACATCACCTACCCACCTACACCCCTACCGTCCCCCGACGGTAATCGAGTCAACCTTCAAATGGGGCTGCCCGACGGTGACGTAGATGCTGCCGCTGATGGAGCCGCAGAAGCCCGCCGCCAGATCTAGGTCGTTGGAGCACATGGAAATTTTGTCCATAATCTCGGTGGCTTCGCCGATCAGAGTCGCGCCCTTGAGGGGCTTGGTGATCTGGCCGTTCTCAATCAGGTAGGCTTCAGAAACCGCGAAGTTGAACTGGCCGGTAGCGCCGACGCTGCCGCCGCCCATCTGCTTGCAGTAGATGCCTTTTTCAACCGAGGCAAACAATTCTTCGACAGAATAATCGCCGGGGGCAATGTAGGTGTTGCGCATGCGACTGGCGGCGGCGTAGGTAAAGCCCTGGCGACGACCGCTGCCGGTGCGGGGGTGGCCAGTGCGCATGGAGCCAGCCCGGTCGGAGATGAAGTTTTTGAGGATGCCGTTTTCGATCAGCAGGGTGCGCTGGGCGGGCATGCCCTCGTCATCCATGTCGATGGTGCCAAAGGCGTCGGGCGATAGACCTTCATCCCAGGCGGTGAGGTTTTCGTGGGCGATCTTTTGGCCTTTTTTGTCGATAAAAGGAGTGGTGCCCCGCTCAATCTGGGTGGTTTCAAGCAGGTGGCCACAGGCTTCGTGGAAGATGACGCCGCCAAACTTGTTGGCCATGATCACCGGGTAGGTGCCCGACTCTACGTAGTCGGCATAGAGCATTTTGCCCGCCGACTCGGCCACATCAGCGGCCACCGTGCTGTAGTCCCACTGGCGCAAAAAGCCGGGGTCGCTGGTATCGCCCGCCCGCTGCCCAATGGAAGAGCGGTGCTCACCGTCGGCGCACAGCAGGTTGTAGCCCACTGACTGGGTGAGGCGAATATCGCGGGCAAAGGTGCCGTCGCTGGCGGCCACCAGCACCTCCTGCCAGTCGCGAAAGTAGACGGCGCGGCGCGACTGAACATGGCTGGCCTCTTTGGCCAGGGCGCTGTTGGCGGCCAGCAGCACTTCGCCCATCTCCTGCATTGAGCTGCACTGGCCGAGCCAGGCGTCTTTGCCCTTGGTGGTGGCGTAGTCGCGCAGCAGCTCAAGGTTGATTTCGGCCAGATTATTGGCGCTGGGGCCGGGTAAGGCCAAGCCCATAATGGCCAGCGCCTTGTCCAGGGCGGCCCTAAGACCGTTAAAGGTGAGGTCGTTGGTGCTGACGTAGCAGTCGGCCTTGCCCAGAAAGACTCGTACCCCGGCCCCGGTTACCAGCTGAGGAGAGAGGCTGGTGATGGCGTCATCTTCGGCCTGGCAGCTGATATAGTTGCTGCGCTCTAGAAAAAATTCTACGAAGTCGGCCCCGGCGGCGCGGCCCAGGCCCAGTAGCGTAGACAGGGTGGCTTCCCAGGCGGCATCGAAGCGATCGCGCGGGGCCGAATAATCTTGCTGCAGCAGGTCGTGGGTTTTAATCAGCGGGGTCGGGAAGGGTGCAACCGTCATGCCGAAGAATCCTTGGTGGGGTGAGGGATATGCCGTTGGAACTCTCACAGTCTAACAAAACTGGCCAATAAACCTGCTGGCAAACCGGTTGGATCCTTGAGGGCGCGGGTTCGGTCGCAACCGGTGAGGAGCAGACTGGGCCTGATGATTTGGGCGATCGCCGACCTAGATTAGTTCGGCTAATTCAGCTTGGTTAACTAGAAATAAATATCGCCCCGTGCATCTAATAGGGTTGTGCTACTATGGCCGAAAGATTAAAAAATCCAAAAAAAAGCCGGATTCCATAGCTCTGCGGCTCCTTTGTCTATTTTCTCTAGGTCTAAGGTTTGTCGCAGACCTGAGTCATCCCAACAGCCAGTCCTACATGTGCTCTTTTGACCACGGGCGGAATGCTTCTTCGACAGGTTCCTAGCGATTAGACCTGCGTTTTCCGAACCCTCTGAGAGGAGCCCCCTGTGGTCGTACAAAATATCCTTACGCCTGCGGCAGGCGCTGCCTACCCCCAGCAGCCCCTAGTGCTAGTTGTTGACGACGATGATGACAGCCTAACGCTGATGGCCTACATTTTGGAGCAGATGTCTTGCGAGACCTGCTTCGTTGCCGATGGCATAGCCGCGCTAAACGCTGCGATGCAGCAGCCCCCTCATCTAATTTTGTCTGACATTCACCTGCCCTACATCGATGGGTTCAGCCTGATTCAGCAGCTGCGCGCCAATGAGATGACGAAACATATTCCTGTGGTGGCGGTCACGGCTTTAGCCAGTCGCGATGATAGGCACAAAATTTTAGCCGCTGGGTTTAACGACTACGTCAGCAAACCCTTTTTGATTGAGCAACTAGAGCGTCTTGTCCAAAGCTTTATTACTCTGCCAGTGACAGCAGCCTAGTGTTGGCTGGCCAAAGTAGGGCAATCTTTATCTGGGTTTCAGGTGCTAGGTTTCAGGAACAGTAGGGTGCATAACGCGAAGCAATACACCGGTCGAGGGCTGATTTCAGGTTGGGTATTCCCTGGCTGGACAGCAGTTCAGTAATCTAGGTATCTTTGGCGGCTGGGCGGACTGCTGGCGGCTCAGAGAGAATTATCACTATACTGGTGCGCCCTGTAGCCAGGGTGGCATCAGTCAAAATATCGACCACCTGCCGCTCTAGGGTGCTCTCTACCAGTTCCACAATTTGGGGCCGCAGGGCCGTAGAAAGATCTTCTCGCACCTGCTCAGCCATGCCTGTTTCGCCCTGCTCCGCCAAGAGCTGCTCGGGCTTGGTGACTGAGTCTTCTATGACCAGCAAGAGCTTTTCGTCAATGATTTGGCAGGTAATTTTGCCGAGGCAGTGGTTTAGCTGTTCGCGATAGAGGCGCTGAAACTGTTGAGATAGCTGACGCTGAAGCTGGCCTTGGGTGGGCAACACTGTAGACGGTGATGTTTCCATAAGGTAGTGCTAGGGTTGGACGGTTATCTAGAAGCCTTGAGTTAAGGGTTTGAGCATAATCGTAAAACTTATTTAACCATGACCTTTAAAGCCATGGTTAACCTGTGATACCAAATCCAAATGACCCCACCCAATTCCCGAAAGACTCAACAGTTGGGACATTGACGCAGCCTAACCGTAGGCTTTATTACATTGGTCCAACTAACTCAGGGGCAAACAAGCAGGGTTTATCGTGCCCATTTTCTTTAGGAGAATGGCTTAATTTAACCAAGCGAACTCAACCCGCTGGGCTGATCGCAGTGACGCCCAGGGCAAGGGTTTTACTGGAGCAGTCTCCCCTAAGGTGCTTGCTTCGCTAAGGTTCTTTAGCGAAGCACCTGCAAATGCCCCTGCACCTCTTAGCGTTAGGTGACCAGACCTGAGCGCAGCGCCCGCACGGCGGCCTTAGTGCGATCATCTACGCCTAATTTGTTGAGAATACTGCGCACGTGGGTTTTGACGGTGCCCACGGTGATGTATGAACGCTCGGCAATCTCAGCGTTACTGCACCCGCCCACGATCAGCTCTAGAATCTCCAGCTCGCGCTCGGTGAGCGGGTATGACTCTAAAATCTGCTCAAACTCAGGCTCCACTGCCTCAATGGCAACGGTGCGATTGCTGGCCGCTATCGCACCGGCCGGGGCTTTGCGCACCTGGCGTAGGACTACGCTGGCCACAGCGGGGTCAATCCACGAGTTGCCCTCGTAGGTTTCGCGCACCGCCACAATGAGCTCGTCTAGCTCGGTTTGCTTCATGCAGTAGGAGTCGGCTCCGGCGGCAAAGGCGGCCATGACGGCGGCCTCGCTGTCGTGCATGGTCAACATCAGCACGCGGGTGGGGTCACCCTCTTGGCCGCTCTGGACCTGGCGCAAGCGCTCTACTAGCTCAATGCCGTCTATATCGGGAAGACCAATGTCAACAATGGCGACATCGGGGTGCTCGGTCTCTAGCAGGCTCAGGCCCCGGCTGCCGTTGGCGGCTTCGCCCACTACGGTCATGCCCGGCACCCGCTGTAGGGCAGCCTTGAGGCCTAGGCGGGTGAGGTCGTGGTCTTCGATTAGTACAATGCGAATATCTGTCATAGGTAGACCTCATTACCGAGGCGTTAAAAAGGAAGGCATTGAGAAAGCGCTGAACAAGCAACCCTTATCCAAGTCGAGGAATAGTGTTTTGCCTAGAGAAAACTACAGATTCGACTGGACTCAGGGCAGTTTTTACCTGAGTGCCTCGATTATGGGGCAACGGTAGGGGGTTAACACGTATCCTGAGGCAGACCCGCCCCAGTCCGAGGGTCTATCTCAGGATAGATCCTGTTCTATATAAGGAGCGAAGTACGTCGGATACATAGGGCTTTGGCTAGGATGTCTCAGGAAATCGCCTAGAGATCGCGCAACAAATCTTTTCACAAAGGATGGGGCCATGGTTGAGAACTGGCAGACTCTGCTGTTAGGGCCTTATATTCCCCACGGGCACTGCTACCTGTGGCAGCCGGGGCTGGTGTGGCTACATCTGCTGTCAGACGGGTTGATTGCCCTGGCCTATTTTATGATTGCTGGGGCGCTGGTGTACTTTGTGCAGCGACGCCCGGATGTGCCTTTTAAGCCTCTGTTTTGGCTGTTTGCATCGTTTATTGTGGCCTGTGGGGTCACCCACTTGCTCTCGGTGTGGACGCTGTGGTTTCCGACCTACTGGGTGTCGGGGGGTGTCAAGGCCATCACTGCCCTGGTGTCGCTGTCTACAGCCCTAGAGCTGGTGCCCCGTCTGCCGCTGGCGCTGGCTTTGCCCAATGCCACTCAGCTGATAGATCTAAATCGAGCGCTCCAGGCGGAAATTGGCGATCGCCAGCAGGCCGAGGCCGATCTGAGAGCCGCCGAAACCGAAGTGCGCCAGCTCAACCGCACCCTAAAGGACCGGGTGCAGCGGCGCACGGTGCAGCTGGAGATGGCAAACCAGCAAATTGAGTCTTTGCTGGCCCGGGAGCGCCGCGATCGCGAGGCCCTACAGGCCGCCAAAGACAACCTTCAAGACACCGCCGAACGGCTCAACCTAGCCCTCAGCGCAGCCCAAATGGGTTCTTGGGACTGGCATTTAGATACCGACAGTCAAATTTGGTCGCCCCAGACCGAACAAATTATGGGCTTTGCCCCAGGCACCGTCGCCCACACCGCTGAGACCTGGGCGGCGCGGGTACACCCCGACGACCTGCCAGAGATGGAGCGGTTGATCGAGCAGGCGATCGCCACCCAGTCAGAATTTACCGGGCAGTATCGGGTGTGCTGGCCCGACGACAGCTGGCACTGGGTCAGCGCCTATGGTCGGGTGGTTGAGATCAAGGGCGGATGTAGCCAGCGGATGGTGGGAGTAATGCAAGATATCACCGCTGCCAAGCGAGCAGAGCTGTCTCTGCGGGCCAGCGAGACGCGGTTTCGAGGGGTGTTCGAGCAGGCGGCGGTGGGCATGGCCCGCCTCAATTTGCAGGGACAATGGATCCAAGTCAACCAAAAGCTCTGTGACACCCTGGGGTATCAGCCCGAGGATTTAATCCATCAACCCTTCCAGTCGATTACCTATGAGGCTGATAAAGCCCAGGACGAGCGCTATTTTCAGCAGCTCGCCACTGGCGAGCAAACCTCTTGTCAGTTTGAAAAACGCTATCTCCGCAGCGACGACTCACCGGTCTGGGCTTTGGTCACGGTGTCGGTGGAGAGCAATGCCGCCGATGGGATCACGGGTCTGATTGCAATTGTTGAAGATATAGAAGATCGCAAGGCCGCGCAAGAAGAGCTGCTGCACCGGGCCGACGAACTGGCCAGCACCAACCTGATGCTGGCCCACACCACCGCCCTGCTCGAGCGCCGCAATGCTGAGCTAGACCAGTTTGCCTACGTGGCCTCCCACGACCTCAAGGCCCCCCTGCGGGCGATCTCTAACCTGGCCGACTGGATCGGCGAAGACCTGGAGGGCCAAATACCTGCCGAAAACCGCCATCAGCTTGAGCTGCTGCGCAGCCGAGTGCAGCGCATGGAAGGGTTAATCAACGGCCTGCTGGAATATTCTCGGGTAGGCCGCCGCCAGCTCAGCATCGTAGCCATTGACCTCAACCTGCTGCTAGAGAACGTGGTCGATTCGCTGGCCCCAGCGGCCGAGTTTCAGGTCAATATTCCCTCTGATCTACCGACGCTGTACAGCCACAAAACCTCCCTGGGCCAGGTCTTCGCCAACCTGATCAACAACGCCATTAAGCACCACCACCGCGACCAGGGCACAGTCAATATCATTTGGAAGACAGAGGGCGATTGGCTGGAGTTTGCGATCGCCGACGATGGCCCCGGCATTGCCCCCCAGTACCACGACAAAATTTTTACTATCTTTCAAACCCTCAAAGCCAGAGATGACTTTGAGAGCAGCGGCATTGGCCTGGCGGTGGTGAAAAAAATTGTCGAAGCCGAAGGGGGTAGCGTGTGGCTCACCTCCACCGTGGGCGCGGGCGCAACCTTCTACTTCACCTGGCCCTTTCACCAAACCTCGCCCGCCCAGGAGCGGCAATCTACCCCTAAAACCTAGAACGCCGGTACAGAAGCCCGGTTTCTTGGCTAGAACGCAAGTCCTGCCGTTAGTCAGCAGTGAAGAAACCGGGTTTTTAGCCAGGACGACCGCAAAGATGACATTCCCGGCCCTGCCCATTTGCACAATTTGCCGTTGGGGTAGCGGACAAACTCGCTAAGATAGCAGTGCCCTTAGCCCAGAAAACTAGCCCAGCCTCCTTAGCCGAAAACTACCGTGACCCAACCGACCCCTAACCCCAACCCGCAACTTGAGCCGCTGACTCGAATGCAGGTGCTGGCGGCCATGGGGGTAACGGCGGTGATGCTGATGCTAATTTCTAAAGCCTGGCTGTACTTTGACCCGGCGGAGCTAATGCCGGCAAAGCTGTCTTGGGTCGATGGGCTGATCGGAGCCGGGCTAGGGCTGACTATCACCCTGGCTAGCGGCGTGATCTATCGTCTGTGGCCCGCCTACCGCCAGAGCGCCGACACCTACCTGGCCATGGTGCTGCAACCATTACAGTGGCCCGACCTAATTTGGCTGGGGCTGCTGCCGGGGCTAAGCGAAGAACTGCTGTTTCGCGGGGTGATGCTACCCGCCATTGGCATGAATGGGTTGGGCATTGCGGTGTCGGCGGCGAGCTTTGGCGTGCTGCACCTGAGCAGTTTGCAGCAGTGGACCTACGTGGTGTGGGCCACCGCCATTGGCCTGGTGCTGGCCACGGGAGCAGTGCTGACGGGCAACCTGCTGGTGCCGATTGTGGCCCACACGGTGACCAATCTGGTGTCGAGCGCGGTGTGGAAATTTCGTCAGCAGCAGACTGCGTAACTCTGCATACAGTTGTCAGGGCTTCTTGGCAATATCAATGGAGTAGGGGTTTGGTATCACCCGTGGCTGAAAATTCTGTTTATTCTGTCTGAGGAGTGCTAGTTGCAGCGACAGCTATTGCGCTTTAGACCCTTATATCCTTTGGGATAGGAATCAGGTTGCCCATGGATTGCAGTGCTATTCAGTTTCGGTATGCTGACCAGTTTTCTGAGGCTGACTTAGATCAGCTCGTGAGCCTGTTTCAGGCGGCGGCATTTTGGGCGAAAGATCGCACGCGGGAGGACATGGCGATCGCCGTAGCTCATAGCTACCCCACAGTCACCGCCTGGGATGGCCCTGAGCTAATCGGCTTTGCCCGAGCCACCTCTGACGGCGTGTTTCGCGCCACCATTTGGGATGTGGTGATATCGCCCGACTACCAGGGCGGTGGCCTAGGCCGCAAACTGGTCGAAACTCTGGTGGCCCACCCTCATATGAGCCGAGTCGAGCGGGTTTATCTCATGACCACCCACCAGCAGGGCTTTTACGCCCGCATTGGCTTTGAAGAAAACCCCTCGACCACCATGGTGCTCTACAACAGCGCCGAGATCGAGATGCTGCCTGCTCTCGGCCAGCCCGCCGCGGTCACGGCCAAAGTCACGGCCAAAGTCACGGCCAAAGTCACGGCCAAAGTCACGGCCAAAATCACGGTTGGTTAAGAACTGCGCCCCGCCTCCTAACCCCTGGGGGCAGTGATGTACGCTAGCATTTTGTAGGCATGGCTCCTGTAGAGCCGACGTTATAGGCCATTGTCAATGCACCAGACCCACGATTTACACGTTGTCGAGACTCGTCCCCTAGTTAGCCCGGCGCTGCTGCACCACGAGTTTCCAATGTCGCCCGAGGCGGCGACGTTGGTGGCGGGCGCGCGCGATCGCATTCGCCACATTCTCTACAACGAAGACCGCCGCCTGCTGGTGATTGTCGGCCCCTGCTCGGTGCACGACATTGACGCCGCCTACGAGTATGGCCAAAAACTAGTCAACCTGCGCCACGAGCTGTCGGGCCAGCTGGAGATCGTCATGCGGGTCTACTTTGAGAAGCCCCGCACCAACGTGGGCTGGAAGGGCCTGATCAACGACCCCCACCTGGACGGCAGCTACGACATCAACACCGGCCTGCGCCTGGCCCGCAGGCTGCTGCTCGACCTGGCCCAGCTGGGTCTGCCCGCCGCCACCGAGCTGCTCGACCCGGTGACCCCCCAGTACATTGCCGACCTGATTGCCTGGACGGCGATCGGCGCCCGCACCACCGAGAGCCAAACCCACCGCGAAATGGCCTCGGGTCTCTCGATGCCCATCGGCTTTAAAAACAGCACCGATGGCAGCCTGCAAGCCGCTATGAATGCCATGGTGGCGGCCAGCCAGCCCCACCACTTTTTGGGCATCAACCACAGCGGGTTGGCCAGCATTGTCACCACCACCGGCAACCCCGACGGCCACTTGGTGCTGCGCGGCGGCAAGGGCGGCCCCAACTTTAGCGACGACCACGTGGCCCAGGCCGCCGCAGAGATGGCCAAGCTCAAGCTCAACTACCGGATGATGGTCGATTGCAGCCACGCCAACGCCAACAAAGACCACAACCGCCAGTTGGCCGTGCTCGAAGACATCGCTGCCCAGGTGAGCGGCGGCTCTCGCAATATTCTCGGCGTCATGATCGAGAGCCACCTCAAGGCGGGCAACCAGTCGATCCCCGACAACCTGCGAGATCTAACCTACGGTCAGAGCATCACCGATGCCTGTGTCGATTTTGACACCACCGCCGCCATGCTGCGACAGCTGGCCAGTGCGGTAGAGCCGTCGTTGCAGGCGGCACCGCTGGGCTAACATCTAGGGAGTTTTGATACCTGGAGTAACGTTTGCGGGCGTTTTTTATCATGGGCTTGGCAACGTGGTGTTTGAAACTGTGCCCGATGCCGCTGACACAGCTGAGGTAGGGATAGAGGCCGTGCTAGCACTGCTTTTAACTCTGATAGCTTGGCAATGGATGTCTCGCCCTCGCTACTAAAAGTTGGGGTGATCGCAGCCGTTACCCTCAAGCCCACGCCAGACGGTTGCCAAGTTCTGTTGCCCTGCAACCTTTCGCCACACCTGTCGGAACCTGGCACACAGCCGATAAGCTAGAGAGTGCAATCGATTCGCCTTCTTTGATTTGCCATGAACCGTATTTTTCGCGCTCTCACTGCTCCGCTGCTGGCCTCTACCCTGCTGGCGGGTATGGCCCCTTTACCCATCGGCAATGCCCGCGCCCAAGAGTCTGTCACCCCTCGACTGGCCCAGCTGCCCCGCACCCCCGATCAGATAGTCGAGTGTGAGCTGCTGATTGTCGGCGGTGGTTTGGCGGGTACCGCAGCGGCCTACGAGAGCCTGCTCATGGGTCACACCGTCTGTATGACCGAGCTGACCGACTGGGTCGGTGGGCAAATTTCTTCCCAGGGCACCACGGCGCTCGATGAGTCGCGGGAGCAGCGTCGCCTGCTGTTTTACTCGCGGGGTTACAAAGAGCTGCGCGATCGCGTCGAAGCCAAGTATGGCGAACTCAACCCCGGCCAATGCTGGGTGAGCGTCACCTGCTTTATGCCCGCCGATGCCAACGCCATTTTGATGGACATGCTGGCTGACGCCCAGCGACAGGGGGGCGGCGAACTCAAGTGGTTTCCCAATACGGTGGTCAAAGACCTGAGCCTGAATGCTGACGGCACCCACATTGATGAGGTGGTCGCCATTCGCCACAGTGCTGCACCGGGCACCGCGCCGCTCAACAGCGACTTTCTCTCTGCGATTATCGCAGACGCCTACACCTACGAAGACTCGGCTCGCCTGTCGAAGGAGATTATTCAGTTTGTGCCGGCGGGCATGGTGGCCAAGCGGGGCGAGGGTGATGTAGAGCGTCGGGTCGACTGGTTTGTGGTGGAGGCCACCGAAACCGGTGAGCTGATTGTGCTGGCCGATGTGCCCTACGAGCTGGGCCTCGACCCCCGATCGCCCCTCAACCCCTCGTCGCCGGTGGCCGAGCGCGACCCCTACTGCACCCAGGGCTTTACCTACACCTTTGCCATGGAGCGCACCGCCGAGGCCCAGACCTTTGAGGTGCCAGATTTTTACAGCATCTATGAGCCTTACTACAGCTGGGAAAAGGAGCGACCCCAGTTGCTTACCCCCCAAGACCACTTCGACTTTGTCTTTACCTACCGTCGCCTAAAGAGTGCCCAGCCCCGCCGCACCGAGGAGCGCATTTTTGGCGCACCGCGCCCGGTGCCCGGCGATATCTCGATGCAAAACTGGACCTGGGGCAACGACTACCGCCCCGGCACCAGCCGCGATAACTTGATTCTGACCGAAGATCAGCTGCGGGCCAGCGGCCAGCTAGAACCGGGAGGCTGGCTGGGGGGTCTGCGCACCGAAACCCTGCGGCGGGGCGAAGAAAATGCGATCGGCTTTTTCTACTGGCTGACCACCGGCACTACCGATTCGCAGATCGATGACTCTTGGAAAGAGCCTGAGCCCTACAACCTCTACATGCAGGGTTTAGACTCGCCCATGAACACCGCCCACGGCCTGTCGAAGTATCCCTATATTCGCGAGGCTCGGCGGATTGTGGGTCGCCCCTCGCCGGGCTACGAGAGCGGCTTTATGATCAGCGAAATTGATTTTTCGTGGAATGATTTTAACTCTGATTTTTACCGAGAGAGTCTAGATCAGAGCATGTACACCTCGATGCGGCGCTTTTTGGCGGGTCTAGACACGATTGACACGTTTATGCCCGGCGCTGACCCCAACGAGTTTCACATTCGGGGGCGATCGCGCATTTACCCCGACTCGGTGGGCATTGCGCAGTATGCGATCGACTTTCACCCCTGCATGCGCGACTACCCGCCTGAGGCCCCCGGCAACATTGAGCGACCCGGTGTGCGTCAGGCCCACGGCCAGGCCTACCCGGCTCAAATTCCCCTGCGGGCGATGATTCCCCAGCGGGTCGACAATATGCTGGTGGCCAGCAAGAGCATCGCCGCTAGCACCATTGCCGCCGCCGCCTACCGGGTGCATTCCTTTGAGTGGTCGGTGGGGGCCGCCGCCGCCCACACCATCGATTTCTCGCTGCGCAACGGGGTACTGCCCTACGAAATGGTCGAAAACCCGGCCTCCCCAAGCCCCATGATCGAGGCGCTGCGGGCCGAGCTAGAGGCCAGCGGCAACCCGGTGCAGTTTCCCAACACGTCGATTCTCAACGAAGACTGGGGCAACTGGCGACCCTGGTAGGTCCTAGAGAGCGGTACCTCATAACCCATCCGCCTTGGCTAGCCTCGGTTGGGCTGGGCAAACACCGTTTGCCCCTACGCAAGTCGCCTGTTTGGCATCGGGGTTATACGATTGGAATTTGGTGTCATACCAAATCCGAATCACATACCCCCGATACCCAAAAGGCCAAACCGTAGGGGCGAATGGCATTCGCCCAGAGGTATCGGGGGTATCCAAGCAGGATTTAGTATCAGAACCGATCGCCCCCCAGGGCCAGCACCGCGTTCTGCCCGCCAAAGCCAAAGCCCAGACACAGCGCCACCTTAGCCTGAGCGGGCGTGGGCGCGGTCACCAGCTTGGGATAGATACTCTCACCGCGATCGCCCACATTTGGCGGCAGCAGCCCGTGGCGCAGCGCCAGCAGGCAGACTGTCGCCCCGATCGCCCCCGAGGCCCCCAGGATATGCCCGGTCGCCCCCTTGGTCGAACTCATCCAGGGCAGCGGATCAAATGCTCCCGTGAGTAACTGCGCCTCGTGGGCATCGTTGAGCTGCGTTCCCGTGCCGTGGGCATGGACGTAGTCCACCTGCCCAGGCTCCAGGCCGCTGTGGTAAAAGCAATGCTTGAGCGCTAGGCGGCTCCCCCCCAGCGCCGGGTCGGGGGCGGTGCGGTGGTAGGCATCGGCACTAAACCCGGCCCCGAGAATGCAGCCGTAGGGTTGTGGCCCCGCTCTGGCTTTTAGGCCTGCCTCTGACTCCAGCACCAGCACCGCAGCCCCCTCCCCCAGCACCAGCCCTTCTCGCTCTGGGGCAAAGGGGTAGCAGCCAGTGGTGGCGAGGGCACCCAGTTGCTCAAAGCCCGCCAGGGTCAGGGGGGTGATGGGCGCTTCGGCGGCCCCAACCAAGACGCGATCGCACTGCCCCCGCCGCACCAGCTCGTAGCCCTGAAAAATCGCCGTCAGCCCGGTGGCGCAGGCCGCCATCGGCGCTAGCACCGGCCCTAGAGATTGGATCTGTCGAGCGACAGACATCGCCCCCATGTGGGGCAACGCCTCCAGCCAGGAGTTTTCGGCCCAGGCGGGCTGGCGAGCCATGCGTTCCCAGCGGCCCTGGAAACTGCGGCTAGAGCCGATGACCACACCGCAGTCGGGCAGCGGCAGAGTGAGGTGGGCATCGGCAATCGCCTCCGCCACCGCCAAGCTCAGCAAATCCTCTAGGTCAGCGGGTGTATCGCCCACCATGGCCAGGGGGCGCGGCGGTAGTTCAGCAAAGGGCTGCCCCAGGCGAATGCCCGATTTTCCGGCTAGAAGGTTTTCCCAGGTCGTGGTCGCCGTAGTGCCGAGGGCTGTAACCAGCCCCATACCGCTGACAACAACCTGGGGATTTTGCCTATTCAGTCCTGAGATTCTCCAGCCCGTCGATTACCCGCGCTGTCTCAATGCGATCACCCTGCTGAATGGCATCGACCGTCTCCATGCCGCTGGTCACATAACCAAACACCGCATAGCTGCCGTCTAAAAAGGGCAGCTCCGCCAGGGTGATATAGAACTGGGCCGAAGCCGAGTCTACCGCCTGAGATCGGGCCATTGCTACGGCTCCACGGGTGTGGGGCAGCTCTGGAGCCTCCCCAATGCGGGCCTCTTCAAAGGTTTGGCTATAGATCGGCTCCCCACCCCCGGCGGGCTTAATCTCTAGGGGCACGTAGCGCGGCGCTTCGGTGTCGGGGTCAATAAAGCTGCCGGTGCCGAGCTGCTGAGCAGGCACGTTGGGGTCTTTGCTCTGGGGGTCGCCACCCTGTACCACAAAGGGCTGGGGTTCGCGCACCACCCGGTGAAACACCAGGTCGTCGTACACCCCACGGTTGACCAGATCTACAAAGTTGCCCGCCGTGATCGGGGCGTTGGTGCCGTCTATCTCCATCACAATGGGGCTGCCGTTCACCACCAACTCCACCGTGGCCATGCCATCTAGGGCTGGTAGCCCAGAGGTCGCCGCCGCCACTGTCTCCAGACCGGGGGCCAAAGCGGCGTCATCAGCGGGGGCTTCTAGATTGGCAGAACTGGTGCAGGCCCCCAGCCAAAGCGTTAGTAGAGCAGCCAGGGCCAGGGTAAAAGGGCGTATAGAAAGAGCCATCAATATGTTGGTTCCTAATAGTAGTGCAATCGACCCCCTATGTTATCGCAGGGGACCGGCAACGGGGAGCTTGGGGGCCTAGGTCAGGTGGGCACCGAGCGGAGTCGAAGGGACCACCTGGGCTACGGGTAAGCTGTCTAATGCTGAATCCACCTTGGTTAGCCCCGGTTGAGCTGGGCAAGTAGCATTTGCGCCTCCGCAAGCCGCCCGTTTGGAATCGGGGTTATACGGCTCGGATTGGGTAGGGGGCGACTTCTAGGCAATAATTCTCCAGTGGTGGGCAGTGCCCACCCTACGAATATGTCCGTCATTCCCGCGTAGGCGGGAATCCATTAGAGAACATGGTGCGTCGCCTGGATTCCCGTTTTCACGGGAATGACTTGTCCCTAGAGACCTTCGAGGGGCACCTGCAAAAACCGCGCCAGCTCGGCCCCCTGGTTTTCTAGCTCAGCCAGGGGAATCGGCTGCCCCACCCGAGTCAGCGGAATATCAGGCCGACCTTTAATGCGCAGGTAGAGGGTGCGTTTGGGGTTTAGCCCCTCTTTGATGGCCACCCGCACCGCCGTCACTTCCCCCAGGGGGTGATCAAACTCAATGCGGCGGTTTTCGCCCCAAAAGCCCTTGCGCACAATTTGTAGGCGATCGCTGGTCTTGTCAAACTGGTTGTAGCCGCCGCCCACATCTAGGCTGATCACCACCCAGAGAAAGGTGGCCAGACCCAGAGCCGCCACCCCGTAAAACCCCATGGCAATGCCCTGGGGAATAAACACCAGCTGGGTGGGGTCAGCGAAGGGCAGCAGATTGGTTTTGAAGTAGCTAGATGCCCCGGCCAGGGCAAAGCCCAGCCCCCCTAGGGTGAGCACGACGGCCCAAAAGATATTGCTCAGGCGGCGAGCACCCAGCACGCTGCGCTTTAGGGTCTGGGGCTGGGTCGAAGAAATGGAGGCGGCCATAGATATTCACGATGAAATGTATAGACAACCGTGGGGTGAACCGGGGGAGCCATGCTTGAAGAGCAGCCTGCCACAGCAAAGCCTGATTTCTCAGAGCCTGCTGTGAATCACTACTCTATATAAACATCGTACAGGTCTCGCTCCTACTTCATCGACCTCAGACCCGTCAATGTTTTGCCCTGGTACCATGGCTGCGGCTACCCAATACAGGGCGATCGCAAACCTGAGAATTTACGTATCAGATTGTAAAAAATTAAAACACTCTCTATCATAAATACAAACCTGGCCTCTTGAAATCTAACTTCAGGGGCCGCTGGTGCGATTCAGGCAGGGTAATCGTTATTGGATCAGGAAGATTTTTCTTCGTGGCTCTAATATCTGGAATACTTAGTAGATATAAACCTCTGCACTGAAGTTATGCTCTGCCGTATCGAGTTCGACTTTCCCTAAGGTTGAGCTGGATCCAACAGAGTCGCGACCTTGTGGTTTAGATGTCATATAAAGAGGATTTGACATGACCATAGCAATGGGACGCGCGCAAGCCCAGCGAGGATGGTTCGACATTCTCG
>DAIPYU010000062.1:16813-26498 GCA_036782635.1 Nodosilinea sp. CTOTU7353 | reverse complement strand
ATGAGCAAGACCTTCAACCTCGCCATTCCCTTCGACTTTCTCCTGCAAGCGATCGCCAAACTCAGCCACGCCGACAAGCAACGCCTCTGGGAGTTTCTCGATACCGATCTTCACGACTCCACAGACGAAACCCTCGACCCCGAAGAAGAAAGCGTCACCCTCAAAAGCGCCGAAGAAAGCTTTCGCCAGGGCTGACACGAAGCCATGACCGGTTAAACCATCCCCCTCTCCGAGCTGTGGGACGGCATTGATGCCAAGTAATCCACCATCGATTGCGCTTGAATTCGTCCGACTTCAAGCGCAACCTCCGCGCCTTGGCCAAGCGCGATCGCCACATTCGCTCAGATCTGGAACCTCTGCGAGAGCATCGGTACAGTATGGCCAAAACCCCGGTTTCTTCGTCGCTGCTCTAACGACATAATTAGCCTTCTGCCCCAGAAACCGGGTTTCTGTACCGGCGTTCTAGCGGGCGGGCTGCATCAGCAGGTGGCGCAGTTTATCGCGCTCATCAGCTGACAGAGTAGAGGCAAATTTTTCTAGATCCTGTGGCCCCATGGTGCTGAGCACCTGGTGTAGCGCTTCTATGCCTGGGGTGACTGCCGCCTGGGTGGGGGCAGCGGTATTTTCAGGCAGGTTACAGCTGCCGCCATCACAGTTGAGCTTGAGATTGTGCCAGGTCATCGTCGGCACAATCCAGCCGCGCCGCCCGTGCAGTTCGTGCAGCAGCACTTCAGTTTCCCAAAACGTTCTCGGCGACGGATACTGTGTTTCAGTCCAGGCATGGGGCACCGTAAAGCAGCCGAAGTGGTGGCTATAGTCTTCAGAGTCAAGCAGCGCTGTAATCATCGCCTTAACCCCGTGGCGCATCAGCGTATCGCAGTAGCGACGCATTTCTTCAGCATCGCTGGGGGCGCGGCCAATAAAGTGCTTGAAGCACAGCTCAATAAATTTTGGGTTTGAGGAGTTGTAGTAAAACTCATTGAGGTAGACCTCAGAGTGGCCCAGCTCACGCAAAAACCGCTTAACACCAATTTTATTTCTTAAGAATTCTGCTTCGATTTTAGCCAGCTGTTTGCGTTCAAAGCTGTAGGGCTGTCGCTCAAGCACCTGGGTATAAATTTGCTGCAAAGCCAACTGACGCTCTTCCCCCGGAGACTGCCGACTAACCGTAATTTCTTTTACCGCAAACTCATCTGACATCATGGCTCACCTTCCTCTGAGAGAAATATTGTTTTAGCCTGTGGCCTATTTTCAGACTGCCCAGGTCAAAACTTTGGCCGATGATATCGATGCTTTTCTTAACGATGGTAAGCAGGAAGGCGCAATTAAATATAAACCTTCCTAATGATGGGCACGCGTTGCTTTGCCCATCATTAGGAAGATGAGCACGGCCTTTAAGGCCTTTGCCCCTCCTACGTTTAATGACAACTACCTACTTAACTTCCGTTCGGGATAACGCCGTCCCCTCCTTTGGAGGGGTGCCCGGAGGGCGGGGTGGGTCAAACCTACGGCAAAAGACAAGTCTCCTGATGCGGTCCGTTGCCCCTTTGGCATAGACTGACCCACCCCTACCCCTCCCAGGAGGGGACAGTGAACCTGCTTCGCTAAGAACTCTTCTGATCCCGAACTCAGGTTACGTAGCGGCTCGCTTAACCGGCTAGACCCGGCAACTCCATTGGCCCAGCTGGGCGCTGTGCAGGTCTCGCTGTTGAGCGCCTAGTGACCTATACAAACACCGCCTGCTGCGCCGCGAGTAGGTCTTTGATGCCCTGCTCACCGACCGCCAGAATCTGATTCATTTGCTCACGGCTGAAGCTGCCCTCTTCCGCAGTGCCCTGCACCTCAATAATGTTGAGGTTTTCGTTGAGCACCAGATTGAAGTCTACGGCGGCGGCTACGTCTTCTTCGTACTGCAAGTCTAGAAAGGTTTCGTCTTCGATCAAGCCCACAGAAACCGCCGCTACGCTGTGGATTAGGGGCGATCGCGCCAGCAAACCCTGCTCCACCAGCCCCTGCACCGCGTCTTTGAGGGCCACGTAGCCCCCGGTAATCGAGGCGGTACGAGTCCCCGCATCGGCCTGGAGCACATCGGCATCTACTAGCAGGGTGCGCTCCCCCAGTAGCTCAAAGTCGAGGGTTGACCGCAGACTGCGCCCCACTAGCCGCTGAATCTCCTGGGTGCGCCCCGACAGCTTTAACAACTCGCGCGTCTGGCGCTGGGGCGTCGCCCCCGGCAGCATCCGATACTCCGCTGATAGCCAGCCCCGACCCGACCCCTGCAAAAAGCGAGGCACGCCTTCTTCCACTGACACTGTGCAGAGCACCTGAGTATTGCCACAGCGGGTCAGCACAGAGCCAGCGGCAAACTTCGTAAACTGTCGCTCAAAACTCACCGGGCGCAGCTGGTGCGGTTGCCGACCATCTGGACGTTGCCAAACCATAGTTGAGGTGCCCAAAATACCTCAACTAGAATACAACAGGCTATGACCGGCAGCGGCTTTTTTCAGCTGCTCCCCCGCTCACGACAACCTGGATTGCGATCCACAGGTCGAGTCGATAGGTATCTTGTACTATTCAATGCATATGGGGTAAATTATCGATTTATGTCGGGGGAATTACGCTATATTTAGCCCAGCCATTGAGGTCGCCTCAACCGTTAGGGGTGGCTTCATGCCCTAGGCCTTTTGGGGCTGAGGGGCGATCGCTACCCTGCCAAACTGCCCCCGGTGTGCCCGTTTATGGTCTCCCAACTCAAGCCTCTATCGCTGCCGTTACCGGCCTCGTCAATTGTTCGCCACCCGCTGCTGCAAACCGTGGAAGGCACCGTACAGGTCTTTACTGCCCTGCACCGCAACTTCTTTACCAACGTCATGGTTCAGGCGCTGCGCATTGCCGACCAAGGCAAGTCGGTTCTAATTGTGCAGTTTCTCAAGGGCGGTATTCACCAGGGGCCAAACCAGCCCATGCAGTTCGGCCAAAATCTAGACTGGATTCGCTGCGACATGCCCCGCTGCATCCACGGCCCCGAGGTCAGCGCCAGCGAGCAACAGTCCGTCAACGACCTGTGGCTCCACACCAAGGCAGTCGTCACCAAGGGGCGCTACGGGTTAGTCGTCCTCGATGAGCTCAGCCTAGCCGTCAACTACGGCCTGATCCCTACCCAAGATGTGGTCGACTTTCTCGAGCAGCGCCCACCCCAGGTGGATGTCATTCTGACCGGCCCCGATATGCCTGAGGCGTTGCTCACCGTAGCCGACCAGGTGACCGAATTTCGCCGCAACTTTCTGCCCTAGCCCTTTTTGCCCTAGCTCTAACTGACTACCGCCATGATCAAAAATGACGCCTGGATTGCAAGAATGGCCGCAAAAGGCCTGATTCAGCCTTTCCAACCCTCCCTAGTGCGGCAGCTAGAACAAACCGAAACTAGCCCTGCCCACCCCGTGATTAGCTTTGGGCTGTCCTCCTACGGGTACGACATTCGGCTGTCCCCCGCTGAGTTTAGAATCTTTCGCCATATCCCCGGCACCGTCGTAGACCCCAAAAACTTCAGCCCCGCCAACCTAGAGCCCACCGAGTTGAGAACCAGCGACAGCGGCAGCTACTTTGTGCTGCCGGCCCACTCCTACGGCCTCGGCGTTGCCCTGGAGAAAATTTCGGTGCCCGACAACATCAGCGTTATCTGCATCGGCAAGTCTACCTACGCCCGCTGTGGCATTATCGCCAACCTCACCCCTGCCGAGGCCGGGTGGCGCGGACACCTCACCCTAGAGTTTTCCAACTCCTCCAGCGCTGACTGCCGGATCTATGCCAACGAGGGCGTGGTCCAGCTGATCTTCTTTGAGGGAGAACCCTGTCAGGTCAGCTATGCCACCCGCCGAGGCAAGTACCAAGACCAGGCTGAGCAGGTCACCTTAGCTAAGGTTTAGCAGGCCAGCCCTTTTAAGGGGGTCAGATTTTAGGGGGTGATCCCGCAGATTGGCTCTGAGCCTTGGACTAGGACTCCCTAGTGATTGTGGCCTAATCTCGATTAAAGGCTGCCACCATCGCTGCCGAGAGCTTGCCCCAGGCGCGCTGCGCCGCCCAGGCACAGCCGGGCGATCGCAGCTCAAGCCCCAGCGCGTCAACATCCGCGACTGACATTCTCCAAGAGGGGCAGAAATTTTGCTCTGAACCCGTGCCCAGGCTGGCAAACCCTGCTACTGTGAATGTCTAAATTCTCCTCTGCCGTCAACGGGTGAAGACATCCTCGGTGCTAGCACCCTTCGAACTACTGTGGGCCTTAATCGGTCTGGTGCTCACTATTGTGGCCACCTGGATGGAGGCTTTTACCCTCAGCGCCCCCTGGAGCTGGGGTCAGTCGGGGATGGCCATATTTTCCCTGGGGGTGAGCTTTCAGGTGGGGGCGGTGTTGCTGACCGGCTGCGTAGGCGGCAAAAATGCGGCGGCGCTGTCGCAGATTGCCTACCTGGTGCTGGGGCTGGCGCTGTTTCAGGTGTTTGAGCTGCCGGTGTTTACCCAGGGGGGCGGGCTGAGCTACGTGCGCGAACCGGGCTTTGGCTACCTAATCGGGTTTGTGCCCGCCGGGTGGGTGTGCGGCTATCTGGCCTTTCGCCACCCGCCCAAGCTAGAAATTCTTGCCCTCAGCAGCCTCAGCGGCCTAGGCATCATCCACGGGCTAGGGATTCTTTACCTCACTCTCGCCTCTTTGCTAGGCTGGTTGCAGACCGTGTCGGCCTCCTACTGGGAGCTGCTGCTGGGATACTCGATTTTGCCGCTGCCCGGTCATCTGGTGGTAGTGTGTGCGGTGGCGGTGCTGTCGCTGGTGCTGCGGCAGCTGTTGTTTTACTAGGCCCATGAGATTGCGCAACCGTTGGTTTTGGATTGCTGCTGGGGTGGGGCTGGCGCTCGATCAGCTGACTAAATTTTGGGTGGCCCAGACCTTTGAGCTCACCACCCCCCCCGACTCGCTGGCCCTCTGGCCAGGGGTGTTTTACTTTACCTATGTGACCAACAGCGGCGCGGCCTTTAGTCTATTCAGCAACAACGGCGAGTGGCTCCGGTGGCTATCGCTGGCGGTGAGCCTGGGGCTAATTTTTCTAGGCCTCAAAACCCGATTGCCCAACCGCTGGGAGCAGGTGGGCTACGGGCTCATTCTCAGCGGGGCACTGGGCAACGGCATCGATCGCCTGCTGTTTGGCGAAGTGATTGATTTTCTCGACTTTCGGCTGATTCGCTTCCCGATTTTTAACGTGGCCGATATCTGTATCAACATCGGCATTGTCTGCCTGCTGGTGGCGGCGCTGAGGGAACCGCCCAAGCGGGGAGAAGCGTGAAGCAGTGCCCATTATTAAGAAACCTAGGGTTTTTGAATAATGGGCACTGGGAAGTACCAGACCTTGTTACTACTGGATCGTGGGGTGATTCAGTAGGTGAGTACTATTGACAACATAATTGAAACTGCGGTTAGGGCGTCGGGTGGCCTGGGTCTGTTTTTGCTGGGCATGATCGTCATGACCGAAGGGCTGCGATCGCTGGCGGGCAACACCATGCGCAGCGTTCTGATGCGCTTTACCCGCACGCCGCTGACCGGGGCCATTACCGGGGCGCTGACGACGGCTTTTTTGCAATCTTCCAGCGCTACCATTGTGGCCACTATTGGCTTTGTCAGCGCCGGGCTGATCACCTTCACCGCCTCCCTGGGGATTATCTTTGGTGCCAATGTGGGCACGACGGTCACCGGCTGGATGGTGGCCCTGCTAGGGTTTCGGCTTCAGCTGGGGACAGCAATTTTACCCTTCATTTTCATCGGGGCGAGTTTGAAACTGTTTGCCAAGGGCAAATGGGCTCACGCGGGCTATGCCCTGGCTGGGTTTGGCCTGATTTTTGTCGGCATCACCACTCTGCAAGGGGCTATGGCCGGGGTGACTGGGCTGATCAGCCCAGAGAGCTTGCCTGCCGATACGATTTTGGGGCGACTGCAGTTGGTAGGGCTAGGGATGATCTTTACGGTCATCACCCAGTCGTCGAGCGCTGGGGTGGCTACGGCGCTGACGGCGCTCTATGCAGGGGCAATTAGCTTTGAGCAAGCAGCTGCCCTGGTCATTGGGATGGACGTGGGCACCACTGTCAAAGCGGTTGTTGCCAGTCTGAGCGGGTCGATCAATGCCAAACGTACGGCCCTCTCGCACGTTCTCTACAACGTTTGGACGGCGACTCTGGCCCTCAGTCTGTTGTCTACCTATATCTGGCTGTTGAACTGGCTGACCCCAGAGTGGCTGATCGAGGACGCTGAGCTGGCGCTGGTGATGTTTCACACCTCGTCTAATCTACTGGGGGTGTTGACCATTTTGCCCGTCACCCAGGGGTTTGCCCGTCTGATCATTCACTTGCTGCCGGGCCAGGGAGCAACCTATACCAACGGGCTAAGCGATGAGCTGCTCAAACAGCCCGACCTGGCGCTCAATGCGGTACAGGGGTCGATTCAGTCAGAGCTGTTGGCCCTGCTGTGGCACTTGAGGGCGATTTTGGGTGACCCTGAGGGCCATCGCATCGACCTAGACGAGCTAGAAACCGCCATGGAAGAAACCTCCGCCTATCTAGATCAAATCCATCTGATCGCCGACCAAGACCCCAACTGGAATCGCCTGATTAACCTGGTGCACAGCCTCGACCACCTCCAGCGCCTCTTCGAACGCTGCGAAGAAGAGGCTGACCGGGCCACCGTGGTCAATGCCACTGCCGAATTGGCAGAAGAACGGGCCTTGGTACAGTCGGCGATCGCCGATGCCATCCACAGCCTGCCGCTGAACCGCTGGGACAAAGCCGCTCATCAGACCGGCCAGACTGCGCGCCAGATTCACAAAAAAGTGCGCCCCTACCGCGAAGCTACCCTAGCCGAGGTCGCTACCGGTAGCCTAGATGTAGCCACCGGCACCGCCCGCCTGGGAGCTATCCGCTGGCTGCGACGGGTGAGCAAGCACTTGGCCCGCATTCACCAGCATTTGCACCGAGCGATGATGGCGATCGGTGCAGCAGAGGAAGAGTGAAGGAGATGAGGCGAGGAGGTTTGAAGGTTGGATTTTGAATTAAAGCTCTGTCGCAACAGCTTAAAACTCAAAACTTACAACTCAACCTTCCCGCCTCACCCCACTACCCGCTTACTCCCCAGCGACCGGCACCGCTTTCACCTTCCAAATCTCGCGAGCATAGTCAGCGATTGTGCGATCGGCAGAAAATTTGCCGATCCGGGCGGTGTTGAGAATGGCCATCCGTACCCAGCGATCGCGGTCTTCGTAGGTGCGGCTGACATGCTCTTGGCACTGCACGTAGGCGGCGTAGTCGGCCATCACCATGTAGGGGTCATCCACCAGTAGCGAGTCGAGAATCGGCAGGAACATATCGGGGTGCTCGGGGGAGAACAGCCCGGAGGCGATCACGTCTAGCACCCGCTTGAGCTCGGGGTTGGTGTCGTAGTAGTACCAGGGGTTGTGACCCACGGCCTTGCAGGCGGCTACCTGCTCGGTGGTGAGACCAAACAGGAAGAAGTTGTCGGCCCCGACCTCTTCGCGGATCTCGACGTTGGCGCCGTCGAGGGTGCCGATGGTGAGCGCCCCGTTGAGAGCAAACTTCATGTTGCCGGTGCCCGAGGCCTCCATGCCAGCGGTCGAAATCTGCTCTGAGAGATCAGAGGCAGGGAACAGGCGCTGGGCCTGGGAGACGTTGTAGTTGGGCAAAAACACCACCTTCAGCCGTCCAGCTACAATCGGGTCGTTGTTGACCACATCGGCCACGGCGTTGATCAGTTTAATCACCAGCTTGGCCATGGCGTAGCCGGGGGCCGCTTTGCCGCCAAAGATCACCGTGCGGGGCACGACGTGATCGCTGGGGTTTTGCAGCATACGGTTGTAGAGGGTGACCACGTGCAGCACGTTCATCAGCTGCCGCTTATACTCGTGGATGCGCTTGATCTGCACATCAAACATCGAGTCGGGGTTTACTTCTATGCCAACGGTGTCGTGGATGTAGCGGGAGAGCGCCCACTTGTTTTCTTGCTTGATGGCCTGCCAGGCCCGGCGAAACGCTTCGTTGTCAAGGTGGCCTTCCAACTGCTTAAGATCGTCAAGGTTGGTAATCCAGCTGTCGCCGATGGTTTCAGAGATCAGCTGGGCCAGGCGCGGGTTGCACTGCAACAGCCAGCGGCGGGGGGTAATGCCGTTGGTCTTATTGCTAAATTTATCGGGCCACAGGGCGTAGAAGTCTTGCAGCACCTCCTGCTTGAGCAGCTCGGTGTGCAGGGCAGCGACACCGTTGATGGCGTGGCTGCCGACGCAGGCCAGGTTGGCCATGCGCACCCGGCGCTCGGGGCCTTCTTCGATCAGCGAAAGACGCTCCAGGCGATCGGGGTTGTTGGGGTAGCGCAGCTTCACCTGATCTAAAAAGCGATGGTTGATTTCGTAGATGATTTCGAGGTGGCGGGGCAGCAGTTGGCCAAACAGGTCGACCGACCAGCGCTCTAGGGCCTCGGGCATCAGGGTGTGGTTGGTGTAGCCAAAGGTGCGCTGGGTAATCTGCCAGGCGGCGTCCCACTCAAAGCTGTGCTCGTCGATCAGCAGGCGCATCAGCTCGGCAACGCCGATGGCCGGGTGGGTGTCGTTGAGCTGAATGGCGGCGAACTCGGCCAGATCGCTGAGGCTGTCGTGGTCGCGCAGGTGCAGGCGAATGATGTCTTGCAGCGAACAGGCCACAAAGAAATACTGCTGCTGTAGGCGTAGCTCTTTACCCTGTCGGGTTTCATCGTTGGGGTAGAGAACTTTGGTGATGTTCTCAGAGATCATCTTGTTGGCCACCGCGCCAAAATAGTCGCCAGCGTTGAAGGCATCCAGGTTAAAGGCTTCGCCAGCTTCAGCCTTCCACAGGCGCAGTAAGTTGACGTTGTCGGTGCCATAGCCGGGCACCGGCACGTCGTGGGGAATGCCAATCACGGTTTGCGCCGGTATCCACCGTACCTGGTAGATATCATCGCTGTCTTTATAGACCTCGGTGTGGCCGCCAAACTTAATTTCGACCCGGTAGTCGGGGCGGGCGATCTCCCAGGGGTTGCCGTAGCTCAGCCACTTGTCGGGGGCTTCGACCTGATGGCCCTGGTGAATCAGCTGAGTAAAGATGCCAAACTCGTAGCGAATACCGTAGCCGATCGCCGGTAGGTTAAGCGTCGTCAGCGAGTCCATAAAGCAGGCGGCGAGACGACCCAGGCCACCGTTGCCCAGACCCGGCTCAGATTCGCGCTCCAGCAACTCGTCCAAATCTAGGCCACAGTCGGCTAGGGCGTGGCGCATGGTGTCGTAAAGGCCCAAGTTGATCAGGCCGTTGCCGAGCTGGCGGCCCATGAGAAACTCGGCGGATAGATAGTAGACCGCCTTGGCTTGAGCTTGGGAATAGGTTTTGGCAGTGCGAATGCGCTTTTGCAGCAGCTGGTTGCGCACGCTGTGGGCCAGAGCTGTGTAGTAGTCGTGGGCGGTGGCAAACTGTTCGTCTTTGCCCTGCACCCAGCGCAGATTGTTGACCAACGCCTGCTGAATTTGGCTCACCTGCACTTCGGCATCGAGCGCCACATCTGCTGTTCCAAGCGACAACGGTACCGCTGTCGTGGTGCTTGATTCGGGCAGGCGAATAGATTGCTTAGCCA
>DAIPYU010000062.1:8161-16713 GCA_036782635.1 Nodosilinea sp. CTOTU7353 | reverse complement strand
GAATAGATTGCTTAGCCATAGGAACCCTAAAATCCTGAATAACGTGGGGGATTACAACAGAATTCGCTGGCAGCCCGCAGGCCCGAAGCAAATGCCTGATGGTCATAGACCGCCCCGTTGGGGCCATGGCCCCAACGGGGCCAGCTCAGGCTATTTACTTTGACAATGTGGCCTCGATCGCCCGAGACCCTGACACCAACAAACCCAAACCTGGATTGGTCTACCCACTCGATGCAGTCAAACTGTTGACCTAGATCATCGACGGGCTGAGGCTATTTTAACTGACCGCGAATAAAACACTGTTGCCAGGCTAACAATACCAAGGGCGGCATCTCTAAAAAACGCCCTGAACTGCCTCTGACAATTACCCCTGATCGCCCAAGAATCTTTTCAGGAGTAGCTTGAGATCGCCTAGAAGCCTTCTCCACAGAGCATTTACCAGAAGCCTAAAACATTGTTAAGAAAATATTATGAGAGCCGCATTGCAAACTATTAAGTTGAGTAAATTAGTGCATCAGGGAATGAATTTGATTGGCCTAAATCTCTCAAGCTACTGCTGACAAAGGGTTTTACTTGTAACAAAAATTTCATGAAGAGTTGTTAGTATCGTTTGGAGGCCTGTTACATAGGGTCTTATCTGCCCGTTGAGCATTGAGCTTTGGGTTAGTTATTGCAGGTGTAGATATCTTAGCTAAGTGTTAGGTAAAATTTTGGCCAAATGGCCAATAGAATCATGCAGAGCTGCTTTTCATAGCTCTGCATGATATTTAGTTCAAGTCAAGAGATGTCGGTCTATGAAGATCAAAACATCACAAAAATAGGGCAGAAAGCATTTATTCGTTCAGACAAAATTTTGCCGCGCTAGAAACCTGATATGACAACTCCAGCTCAAGATCTGGAGTTTCTCCGCAGGCAGAATTTCACTGAGTGCATCCCAAATTTGTAAATTCATCATTCTGACGGTTAGCTAGCCCGTCATTCCCGTGCAGACGGGAATCCACAGTGGACATCTTGCTCCCGAATGGATTCCCACCCCACGCCTTCGCGGGGGCAGGCTTGGCGGGGGAATGACGTAGGCACCTGCAAAAGTGGGATGCACCCACTCCACTGCTGGACTTGGATGAGGTTTAGTTGATGGCGCGATGCCGTTACCCCAGCAGGGATCAGCTCCCCCCTGGGGCACAATCGGTCGAGACGCTGCGGTTACTTGGTGCCAAATAGGCGATCGCCCGCATCCCCCAGCCCCGGCAAAATGTAGCCCCGCTCGTCCAGCTTTTCATCGATGGCGGCGGCATACAACGGCACATCGGGGTGCTCGCTGTGAAAGTGGGTCACGCCTTCGGGGGCGGCCAGCAGGCAGAGAAAGCGCAGCGATCGCGGCTGTGCCTGCTTGAGCGGATACAGCGCTGCCACCGCCGTATTGCCCGTGGCAATCATCGGGTCAACGACTAAAACGTCGCGATCGCTCAAATCCTCCGGCACCTTAAAAAAGTACTCAATCACCCGCAGGGTCTGCGGGTCGCGGTAGAGGCCAATGTGCCCCACCCGCGCCGAGGGCATCAGCTCAAGAATGCCGTCGAGAATGCCCTGCCCCGCCCGCATGATCGAAACCACCACCAGCTTTTTCTCCGGAGCTAGCACCGGGGCCGCCATCGTCGCCATCGGCGTTTGAATGGTCTCTAGCTTGAGGGGCAGATCCCGCGTCACCTCGTAGGCCATCAGCAGGCTAATTTCCCGCAGCAGGGTGCGAAACTTTGCCGTGCTGGTCTCGGCCCGCCGCATCAGGGTGAGCTTGTGTTGGATCAGGGGGTGGTCGATTAGGTGGAGGTCGGGCATGGGTGAGGAGTGGGTGGGTGGGTAGGTGGGTGGATGGGTGGATGGGTGGTCGGGTAGATGGGTAGTGGCAGACCCACGTGTCTGCCCTCCGCTCTGCATTCAAAACACCGTGCCGTCGCTGGCGAGTTGGATGGGTGGGCCGCCGCCCACCCGCTTCTCCGCCGCAATCTGTCGGCCCGCCGTCCAGGTGCCGCCCTGGAGAATTTTGGCCAGGGGCAGGGCCGCAGCATCCACCCCTAGGGTGTGGCGAATGTGGGTGGCGAGGTCATCGAGCAGGCAGAGGGTGAGGGCACGCCATTCGACGATCAGGGGGGAGTCGGGGGGGTGGGACTGATCCATAGCGGCAGGATCTTTGAGGCTGAGCACGCCGCAGTCAAGAAATAGGCCGCCGTTGCGGTATTCCGCCAGACCGGTGAGCTGGTCGAGGTTGGTGATGGTGAGGCCCAGATCTGCTAGGGGCTCAAGCAGTGAGTAGGTGAGCCACTGGGAGAGCTTGTGGAAGGGCACCAGGTTGCTGCCAGGGCCCTGGTCAGACGTTGGGGTGGGCAGCTGGGGATGGGGCCACACGTCGCCCAGGTTCACCCCCGCCAACTCGACTCGCCCCGGCCAGATGGGGCCAAGGCCAAGCAGGATGGTTTGCAGAATTGTTGGGGCCGAAAGCTGGTTATCCGTTGACTTTTGGATCCAATAATCCACAAGATTTCCGGGTCTGGGAGCATCAATGCCGAATAGCTGGGGCTGCTGGTGCAGCGTGTGGCCGAGCTTTTGCAGTAGTGCTATCCGTCCTTGCAGCCCTAACAATGGATTGTCATCTGTGACCTGGAAGGCTTTGCTCAGCTGGTTCACAGTGAGCTGGGTGAGGCCAGTGGCATCGGCTTGCCAGGGCTGGTCGGGCTGGCTCGAAAAGAGTCCGGCGATGAAGCTGTGGAAGCTGGCGATCGCCAGTCCCTCCGACCGTTGAAACTCCATCCCCGTCCCCGGCTCCCGGTAGCGCCACCGACTGCCCGCCCCGGCATCCAGCAGCACGCTGGTGATCGCCAGATCGACCTTGAGCCGCGCCTGCTCCAACGGATCCAGCAGCGACAACTCAGGTTCTAGGAGATCTAATCGCGATCGCCCTTCCACCTCAAAGTGTCGCCAGCGCGAGTGAAAGGGAATCTCGCCATCGGGATACTGCTGCCCCATCACATCGAGAACATAGGCGGCAGCAGCGGGCAGAGCTTCGGGGTGATAGCGCCAGTGCTGGAGCTGATCTTGCTGGGCCAGATTGAAGAGAGCCCGGGTGCGATCGCGCACCGCCTGCGGACTCTGGAGATAGACTGTTGCCGCCTCTGCCGTAGGGTGGGCACCGCCCACCACTCCATCCTTGCTTGAGGACACCATCCCTACTCCAACCCCCGCCCTTTAATTCGGGCCAAATCCTCCTCCGTTGGAGTCACGGTCTCGGTGTAGTACCCCGCCGCCTTCTTCGCCTCGATCTCCACCCGCGCATCGGGCGGCACCAGATCGTCGGGAATCGGCACCCGCTCGACAATCTCAATGCCCGATCGCACAATGGCGTTGTACTTCATATCGCTCATCGACACAAAGCGATCAATGCGGGTCACCCCCAGCCAGTGCAGCACGTCGGGCATCAGTTCTTGAAAGCGCACGTCCTGCACCCCGGCGACGCACTCGGTGCGGGCAAAGTAGGCATCGGCGCGATCGCCCCCTTCCTGACGCTTGCGAGCATTGTAGACCAGAAACTTGGTTACTTCTCCCAGAGCGCGCCCCTCCTTGCGGAAGTAGACGATTAGGCCCGCGCCCCCGGCTTGAGCCGTGGCGATGCATTCATCGAGGCCGTGCACCAGGTAGGGGCGACAGGTGCAGATATCAGAGCCAAACACATCTGAGCCGTTGCACTCGTCATGCACCCGCACCGCCAGGGGGCGATTGGGGTCGGTAATCGCCGCCAGATCGCCAATGATATAAACCGTAATGCCGCCAATCGGAGGCAAAAACACCTTCACATCAGGCCGCGTCACCAGCTCGGGGAACATGCCGCCGGTCTGCTCAAACAGGGCGTAGCGCAGGTCATCTTCGCTGACGCCCAGGCGCTGGGCCACCCCCGGTAGATACCACACTGGCTCCACCGCCGCCTTGGTCACCACCAGGTCGCCGCCGGGTTTAATAATTACACCGTCTTCTTTAATCCGCCCCTGGCGCACCGCCTCTAGCAACTCTGGCATTTGAATGTGGGCGCGGGTGACGGCGATCGTCGGACGAATGTCGATGCCCTCCGACAGCAGGGCCTGGTAGGCTTCTCCTACTAGAGCACCAAACGGATCCAAAGAGACAATTTTCTCAGGGTCGGCCCAGCTGGGGTGGGGGCCAATGGCAATGGTGGGCGCAGTATTGGTAAAGTCGGGCCTGTGGTCGGGGTTGAGCACCCCGCTAGCCACCGCCAGGGCGCGGTACACCGCGTAAGAGCCGGAATGAGTACCAATGGCGTTGCGGTGATTAGGGTCGCTCACCGTCGCCACGATCGCTCCTCGCTGGGCCGGGTCGCCGTGGCCCCACTGCACCGGGCCACCCTTTAGCCCGCTACGGCTGGGGTGGGAGGTGAGCACAATGTGGCGGCGCTTGGGAGCCTCTACCCTGCCCCAGCCCTCAGGGCGCAATACATTTCCCGCTGCCGAACCGTTAGCCTCGCTCATCGGTGCCTCGTATGACAGGAATATCTAATCTGCCATATTTTCCCGCCACAAAAAGCTCACAGATGGCAGACAGTTCTGTCGTCTATCCCTTCGAGCGCCGCCTATTGGGGCCGTGCAGGCCGGGGCAGGGAAGATTCAGGCTTGGCCGGGGTGGGGTTGGGGGAGCTAACAGCTATCGGAGCCAGTTCGGGTTTAGGCAGCTGATCTTGGTAGTCTAGCCCCAGCATTTCGCTGTAAAGTTTTACATAATCTACCGCCGATTTGTCCCAGCTGAAGTCTTGACCCATGGCCCGTTGCTGTAGCTCCCGCCAGGCGTCTTTAAAGCGGTAGCCCTCCCAGGCGCGAATCAGACAGGTAAACAGGTCGAGCGGCTCGTAGCGGTCAAAGGTATAGCCGGTGCCCGAGTGGTGTTCGGGGTCGTGGTGCTGCACCGTATCCACCAGGCCACCAGTGTTGCGCACAATGGGTATGCAGCCGTAGCGCATGGCGATCATCTGGCTGATGCCGCAGGGCTCAAACCGCGAGGGCATCAGAAAGGCGTCGGCCCCGGCGTAGATGCGGCGACCGATCCCTTCGCTGTAGAGCAGGTAGGTGGCCATGCGGCCCCGGTAGCGGCTGGCCATCTGCCACAGCTGGGTCTCGTAGTAGCGATCGCCCGTGCCCAGCAAAATAAACTGCGCGTCGGTATACGACAAAAACCGATCCAAAATTTGCAGAATTAGATCTAGCCCCTTCTGCTCCACTAGGCGGCCCACCAGTCCGACCACAAAGGCCTTTGAGTTCACCTCTAGCCCCAGCTCTTCTTGAATCGTCACCTTGTTGACGCGGCGGTTTTCAAGGCTGTCGGGGGTAAAGTTTTTAGTGATGTATCGGTCGGTGGCGGGGTTATAAGACTCGTCATCAATGCCGTTGAGAATGCCGCTCAGCTTACCGCTGATGAACGACAGCAGCCCCTCTAGCTCTTCGCCGTAGTCGGGGGTTTTAATCTGCTGGGCGTAGGTGGGCGACACCGTGTTGACGCGATCGGCAAACTGCACCGCCGCCGCCATGGTGTTGTGGCCCTGCATATACCACGGGCACCAGGTAATGCGCTCCAGCTCCCAGCGCCACGGCCCCTGGTAGGCCAGATTGTGAATGGTAAACACCGTGCTGATGTCGGGTGACTGAGTCATCCACACCGGAATCATGCCCGTGTGCCAGTCGTGGCAGTGAATGATCTGGGGCTTCCAGTAGTTCCAGGCAAACTCGGCCGCGCCGTTGGCAAAGAAGGTAAACCGCCAAGCCTCGTCGTCGCCGCCGTAGACCTTGCGGGGGTCAAAGGCGGGGTGGCCAAAGAGATACACCGGCACATCTGACTCGGGCAGGGTAGTCTCGTAGACCGCGAAATCGTTAAACATAGCGGTGCCCTGCCACACCGGCTCTGCGGGAATGTCTACTTTGTCGGGCAAAAAACCGTAGTAGGGCATAAAGATGCGCACGTCGTGCCCCAGCTTGCGCAGCACCTTGGGCAGTGAACCCACCACGTCGCCCATACCGCCGACCTTAGCCAGGGGTGCCGCTTCTGCCGCCACAAAAAGAATTTTCATATCGCCCTGCTGTTGGATCACTCGGTTGTCCTCAGTCTACGAGGGTGTGGGCGTTCTGCCTAGATCTTTGGCCCCGTGACATGCTTCATAATGGAGTATGCGCTCAGGCTTGCCTATGACTGCCCTCACCCTCGATCTCAGCTCGGTGATTCGCCTTACCCACGAGCAGTTTGAACAACTGGCCCTGGCCAACCGCGACCTGCGCCTAGAGCTAACCGCCACCGGAGAACTGGTGCTTATGCCCCCCACGGGAGGAAACACAGGCCGCCGCAACAGCGACCTAACCACAGACATTACCCTTTGGAACCGCCGTAGCAAGCTGGGGGTTGTGTTTGACTCATCCACTATCTTTCGCCTGCCCAACGGGGCCGAACGCTCTCCCGATGTGGCCTGGGTTAGCCTAGAGCGCTGGCATGCCCTAACCGCCGCAGAACAAGATTCTTTTCCGCCCCTGTGCCCTGACTTTGTCATCGAGCTGCGTTCTAAGAGCGATCGCCTCCAGCCCCTCCAGGCCAAGCTGGCAGAATACCAGGCCAACGGCTGCCGCCTGGGCTGGCTGATCAACGTACAAGATCGTCAGGTCGAGATCTATCGTGCTGACCGGGAGCCAGAAGTTCTCCATGGCCCTCTAGCCCTCTCTGGGGAAGCGGCGTTGCCAGACCTAACGGTAGCGACCTCTGGGCTTTGGTAAAGCGAGCGCCCCTAGGGCTGATCTAGCGGGGACGGTGCGCTACCCAGCAGTACCCTCGCCCAGGTATTTGCCCAGGGTATCGGTGTACTCGTCATATTTTTTGACGCCCACCAGGGTTTCGGCCACGTCGCCCTGCTGAAAGAACATCACCGCCGGAATGCTGCGAATGCCATAGCGCTTGGCCACCGCCTGGTTGGCGTCGAGGTCGAGCTTAAAGACTTTGACGCGATCGCCGTACTCGTCGGCCAGCTGATCCATCAACGGGGCCACCAGCTTGCAGGGGCCGCACCAGGCGGCGGTGCAGTCGACCACAAACAAGGGCTCAGCCGTCAAAAGCGCATCAAATTCGGTCTCGTTTTCTATATATGCAGCGGGCATAGGTTAAATCTCGGCTAAATAAATCTTGGCTAAGGGCCTATTCTCCCACGGCGATGGTGCCATAGCCGGCCTCCCCCTTAAAGAACGACTAGGGTAGATCAGCGATGCCCAGGCCCAGCCTCCCTGGGAGCTAGGGGGGTGCAAACCACTAGGTTACAAAACTTTACAGAGCCGTTTGACCACGCTAAGGCTTCTGCTGAAAGGGCCTAGGTCACCTTGGGCAAGTTGCCCGGCGCTATTTCACACCCCCAGGCCGCACCAGCTTTTCAAACATGCTAGGGTATCTCCAGAGATATAGAGATCGGTTAGCAGCATTTGTTTCTAGTACTAACGAGTTTTTCCGTTTTTCCATTGACAACAGACTTCTCTCCGAAATTTTGCTCTACACATCCTTTAATTTTTGGAGACAAGGCTATATGTCAATCTACGTAGGCAACCTGTCCTATGACGTCACTAGCGAAGACCTGACCTCTGTGTTTGCAGAGTACGGCTCCGTTAAGCGCGTTCAGCTTCCCACCGACCGCGAGACCGGCCGCATGCGCGGTTTTGGTTTCGTCGAAATGGCAGCTGATGCTGAAGAGGCCGCAGCTATTGAGGCCCTCGACGGCGCAGAGTGGATGGGTCGCGACCTTAAAGTCAACAAAGCTAAGCCCCGCGAAGATCGTAGCGGTGGCGGCGGCAGCTTCGGCGGCGGCGGCGGCGGTCGTCGCGGCGGCGGCGACAGCTTCTCTCGCGGCGGCTACTAGGGCTTGGTCACCTAGACCAGCTTCAGCTAAGCACCAACGGCTGAGCAGTTAGCTAAGTAAAAAAGCAGGGGTTCAGACAAATTTGTCCGAACCCCTGCTTTTTATAGGGTGGGCAAAACCCCATAAGGAATGAGGTTGCTTTACTCTGGGTAGCCGTCGGCAGGCAAGAAAGCAGCGCCTAGCGCTTGCCGAGCCACTTGGCGGCGATCGCCCCCACCGCCGCCCCCACCAGCGGGTTGCTAAAGAACTTCATAATCGTCGGCTGATCGGCCAGCACATCCTGAAAGATGTCGGGGTGGCTGTGGTAGGTAAAGGCTGCCAGCTTAGTCACGTCATCTTCATTCATGCGGCTGGCGTGGTGGGTCGAGAGGCCCAACTGCTTTTCTAAATCGCGATCGCTCAGACCGCGCCCTTTGAGGTGCTTAAACAGGTCGCGGGCCACATCGTCGCGCTCTCGGGGCTTGATCTGGGCGATCGCCTGGCGCAGTTCTGGCTCCATGTCGCTGGGGGCGATGCGATCGGGGTGAAACCCGCGCCCGATCATTTCGCGGCGCTCATCGCGAGACGAGCGATTGGCGAAATCGTCAAAGTTGGCGTATTCCTTCTCGGGCTGGGTGGC
>DAIPYU010000062.1:0-8061 GCA_036782635.1 Nodosilinea sp. CTOTU7353 | reverse complement strand
ATCTCTTCGTTGACGGGGAAGCGGTTCATCAGGTCTTTGGCGTCGCGGGCGGCGGTGCGAAGACTGTCGCTGATGTAGGGCACGTGGGGTATCTGCGACAGCACATCGAGGGTGCGCCGCAAAATCCGCACAATGTCGCCTTCATCGAGGCTAGTGTTGTCGCACAGGGTGACCCAATCGACCTGGAGTGCCCACTGCTCGACCATGCCTACCAGGTCGTACTCTAGCCAGAGGGGGGCGGTAATGTGGCGGCGGTGCTGCTGCTGGTAGAGCTGGCGGCGCAGGGTATGCAGACCGCCTAGGGCTTCTTCTACCCGGCCAGAGAGCTTGTAGCGGCACCAGCTGTCGGGGCGAGAGTTTTCGGTGACCAGGGCGGCGCAGGCGGCGGCCAGCTGGGCGGCATCGAGGTGGTCAAACTCGCCCGACTCTAGGGCCAGGGCCAGCCACAGCTCGTTGTCGCCGCGAATGGCGGCGGCCATCTCACCCAGCTCGGTGGGGCGGTCGTCTTCGAGGCCATTGAAGTGCTTGAGCACATCCATGATGTTGAGAAATTCTTGCCAGTAGCGGCCTGTGTATTGGGCGAGTTTTTGCTGGCGATCGCGCCTCTCATCCTCTAAATCGCGCAGCCGCTTCTGGCGTTTGAGCAGGCCCTTGGTGTTCTCCCACTGGCTGGCGGGGTGGGTGGTCAGGGTGTGCTCCACATCGCGCATGCGGTCGAGCTGGTCTTGCACCTCGGGGGCCAGCATTTCGAGGGTGGGCGGGGTGGCCATGGTGGCGACAATGCCAGCAGTATAGTCATCGCCCCGGCAGCGCTTGCCGGGGCTGGGGGCCAACTCACTGGGCGGAGCCAGGGTATCGACCGACTGCAACCGGGGAATGTCGGCGTGGAGGCCCACCACATCGGCGGCGGTGACCACGCACCAGTGGTTGGTCTGAGTCAGACACACCAGGTAGGGAAATTGGCCCGAGCCCTGTACTTTAGTCACCAGCACCGCTGGGACGGGGTCGCCCACGGGCATGTGCTTGCCCTTGAGGGAGAGCAGGGTACCGGCGATCGCAAAGGGCACCATCTTGCCCACGTCGTCGGCCAGCACCTGGGCCGCCTGCTGCTGCAGGGTTTTGAGCAGGCGGCGTTCTTCTTTGAGGCGTTCTTTGAGCTTGGCGTATTCGGCCAGCAGGTCTTCGTCAAAGGCGGCCAGCTGGGCCTGCTGGTGGGCGATCGCCCCCTCTAGGCGGTCGATCTCCTGCTGCTGGGGCACCAGGTGCAGGGTGGCCAGGTACTGGCCGAAGCTGCGCTCAATTAAATCTTTGGCTTCAGCCAGACTGTGGGTTTGCAGCAGGTTGAGCACCATGCCGTAGCCAGGGGTAAACTGGCTGACCAGCGGGTCGGCCCCAGAGGTGGCCAGGTGCACCGCCTCCCGCGACCCCTCAAAGGGGCTTTCGACCGTGACCACGTGGCCCTGCTCATCCATGCCGCGCCGCCCGGCCCGCCCCGCCATCTGCAAAAATTCTGAGGAGGTCAGCAGCCGGTGGCCCATGTCGGTGCGCTTGGAGAGGCTGGCGATCACCGTGGTACGGGCGGGCATGTTGATGCCGGCGGCCAGGGTCTCGGTGGCAAACACCACCTTGATCAGCCCAGCCTGGAAGAGTTCTTCTACTAGCCCCTTCCACAGGGGCAAAATGCCCGCGTGGTGGGCGGCAATGCCTCGATACAGCGGCCCCACCTGGCCGGCCCGCCCGGCGTCGGGGTTGTGGGCGAGAAAGGTATCGATGCGCAGCTTGAGTTCGTCGGCCTCCTTCTCGCTCACCAGCGACATATGGGCCACCTCCTCCACCGATTTGTCGCAGCCCCGGCGGCTAAAAATAAAATAGATGGCGGGCAGCATGTCGCGCTCTTGCAGCTGACCCATGACAAAGGGCAGGCTCACCCGGCCGCCGCCCCGCCGACCGGGCTGCCGCTGGGGGGCGCGCTGTTTCTTGAGCTGGGGGTTGATTGCCTTTTGAGAGATGTCGAGCAGGGGCACCAGCCGCTTGCCGGTGCAGTAGTGAAACTGGAGCGGCACCGGGCGAAAGTCGGAGTAGATCAGCTCGGTGGGGCCGTGGACTTTTTGCAGCCAGTCGGTCAGCTGGCCCGAATTTTCTACCGTGGCGGAGAGGGCCAGCAGCTGAATCTCGGGCGGGCAATAGATGATCGACTCTTCCCACACGGTGCCGCGCTGGCGGTCGTTCATGTAGTGGCACTCGTCGAGCACCACGGCCTCCACCTGTTGCAGGGTGGTGCCGGTTTCGCCGATGCGAGTGCCGTAGAGCATGTTGCGAAAGATTTCGGTGGTCATCACCACGATCGGGGCGTCGCGGTTGATGGAGAGATCGCCGGTCAGCAAACCTACATTCTCGTAGCCAAACTGATCGCGAAAGTCGCGCAGCTTTTGGTTTGAGAGCGCCTTCAGGGGGGTGGTGTAAAACACCCGCTTGCCGTGGGCCATGGCCCGGTAGATGGCGTATTCGCCAATCAGGGTTTTGCCCGAGCCGGTGGGGGCGCACACCACCACAGATTTGTCGGCGTCGAGGGCAGCGGCCGCCTGATGCTGAAAATCGTCAAGGGGAAAGGGAAAAAGTTCGGCTAGGTCTAGCACGCGGCTGGCACTCTGGGGGGGTGTCCCTATTCTAATGTGCTAAGGGATTGACGAAACGATGGGGCTCACCGTCGAGGATTTCAGAAGCCTGAAGGCCGCGATCACTCTACATTTTTCAGGTCTGTGCTCGATGTGGTTAAGGCTGCGATCGGCTGAACGATCCTCCAGCCTCCCCAAATCAACCAGAGAAAAAACACAAAAATTTCACTAAAATCTGCCCTATTCCCCAAAAACTTACTGGGAATTCGATCTGCTTGATGTATACCAAGTTATGGGCGCAAACTACTGCGGTGATCTCGCTATAGCGGTTCCCATTTTAGTGCGTTACCCATTGGCTGGGTTCTAGATCTCCCCAGTCTCCGTTTGTTTAAGTTCCACGCTGTACCACCCTGATTAAAGGGAGCAGGGGAGATCGTCATAGGGCACTTTACCCAAGTGAAAGTCGCTATACCCCGCTTGCTGTCTATAAGGAATACCCATGAAACTGAACGTTGCTCATTTCTCTGCCCTCACCCCAAGAACAATTGCCCTGGGCGTAATCGCCCTAGGCGTAACCGTTAGCGTTGCTCCAAATACCCAGGCTCAGCAGCCTCCCGACTACTACGTTGGCGTTGGTGTGCGGACTGGCCTCAATGACCCCACAGCCTTTGTGATTGACTCAAAGGTCAAACTTACAGACCTGGCCGATGCGGCTACCCTCTCTGTGCGTCCAGCATTGCTGTTTGAGAACAGCACTGAACTGCGGCTGCCCATCTCTGTAGATTTTGGCATTAGTGACGGCTTTTACCCCTATGCCGGAGCCGGAGTAGCCTTCAATGCCGACGGCAGTTCTAGGGTCGATCCTCTGATTACCGGCGGTATTGACATTGGCATAGGCCGCAACCTAGTAGTAGACGTTAATCTAAATATGCTGTTTAAACCTGGCAACGCCGACACCGAGTTGACGGCCACCATCAACTACGCGTTTTAGACTGTTTCAGCTAAATACCTTCCAGGTGTTACGGCAACAGGTCCAAAAGGCCGAGGTTGCAACCTCGAAGGGAACGTTGATTTAGATGGAATACTCTTAGGCCGAGCTAAACCTCATCCAAGTCTAGAATCGGCAGTTTGCCGGGGAGAAAACTATACATCCCCCACGTCCCCACTCGGGACTTGGTATAGCCATCCCCACCATGACTTTTGCCCGCACCTCAGCAGGCTCGCAAGGCCAGTGGCCCTACAAAAACTTGAGCTTGCGGGAAGCGTAAAGACACATCTTCAGCAAAATCAGCCCTTCTCTAAAGTGGGCAATGTTTGAGCTGCCGTAGGTGCGTGGCTGATAGCGAATCGGCACCTCGACAATGTGCAGATGCAGCTTGGCGGCCCCAAACAACAGGTCAAAATCGCCAAAGGGGTCAAAGTCGCCAAAATAGCTGCGCCCAGCGGCCAGACGATCATAGTCGCGTCGCCACAGCACCTTGGTGCCGCAGAGGGTGTCTTTGAGGGGTTGCTCTAGCAAAAACGAAAACAGTAGGGCAAAAATTTTGTTGGCTACGGTATTTAGCCAGGGCATCGCCATTTTTGACCGGGGATAGACCAGCCGCGAGCCGTTGGCAAATTCGCCGTTCCCCGAGGCCAGCACCTCTACAAAGTGGGGTAGATCTTCGGGGGGCACCGTTAAATCGGCATCGAGAATCATCAGAATATCGCCGCTGGCCTGGTCAAATCCCAGCCGCACCGCATCGGCTTTGCCCCGGCCCCGCTGCTGAAACGCCTTGAGGGTAAACGGCCCCCGATAGCTCTGCACCAGATTTTGAATCGTCTCCCAGGTCTGGTCATGGGAGTGGCCTTCGACAAAAATCACCTCGGTATGGGCACCCAGTTGAGGTAGCCGGTCCACGGCGGCCGCAATGTTGCCCGCCTCATTGCGGGCGGGGATGATGACTGAGCAGGTCGGTGCCGCCGCCACCGGGGTGGGCAGTGGGCGAGCAACTATAAATGTGGTCAGACACAGATGCTTTACCAGGGGCAGCGGTGCCAGGTAGCGGTTGACCAGCCCCGCCACCCCAGGCAGGTACTTGGGCCACAAAAATCGACTGCCCCGCTTTAGAGGGCGGTAGCCGGTGACAGTGAGCAGATTGGCCACGTCATCCATGCTCAGCCAGTTTTGGGGCGGCTGGGGCCGACGCTGGCCTAGGCGCTCGGCTAGGCCCAGCAGCGGCTCCCACAGATGGTTGTGGAAGGTCAAAATCAGTCGAGTGTGAGGCTGACAATAGGGCTGAAGCCGCTGAAGGAGGGCCTGAATATCGCCCAGATAGCCCAGCGACCCCGAGATCACAATGTAGTCAAATTGGCGATGCCCCAGAGCCAGTTGCTCTGGCTCTAGGGCTTCGGCATCGAGGGTATAGAAACACAGGTCGGGGTGCCTCTGGCGAGCGATCTCCACCACCGCCGGAGCAAAGTCTATGCCGACCCCCACCGCTGGGGCTGTGGCATGGAGCAGGTCGCCAGTGCCGCAGCCGATCTCTAGCACCCGACAGCCAGGGGGGATGATGAATTGATGAAGCCGAGCTAGATCGTTGTAGTAGTAGCGGTTGCGACGACTCCAGCGATCTAGCTCGGGGGCAATGTGGTCAAAGTAGGCCCGAATATCTTGCTTGAAGTTTTGCTTGGGGGCCTCAAGCAGTTTGGAGGAATGGGCTTGAATCACAAATGTCTTGGTCTTCTTTCCTAGAGCCTACTGTAGCGTCTTAGCTTTCTCTATTAGGTTTTTCTACTGGACGCTACGCAGCGTCATCTCGCTCGATGTAAAGGAACAAAAAGGCCATGGCAACAGCGGGAAAAACAAGGCCCACCAGAGGAACCAAAATCGAAGGTAAAAAGGCAGCTGGCATAGGATTTCCTACCTCAAGAGCAACATCACAGCGTTGAGCACAAGACTACTGCGAATCGGCAATCCACATGTCTATTTCGTTACAAACTTTCTCACTCTGGGTCATTCAGCAGCTTTGGCCTGATCCATAAGGATCCGGGCATGCCACCAGGACTGGGTGTCGCGGTCGAGCTTGGCGGTGTAGAGGGTGGTGACGAAGGCCTGAGCACCATCGCCCTGGCCCACAATTTCAACGCAGTAGGAAGGCGATTTGCGGGTGGCCATGTCGGGCACAAACCGCTTGCCCACGCGCCGCCAGCTGGGTTCTTTGCCCCGCCATTGAATGCGGCAGCAGGGCCAGGGCAACTGTTCGCGATCAAACAGTCGACAGCAGGGGCCAACCACCCGATAGGTAAGGTGCGCCCCTGGACTTTGAAAAATATGGCCCGACGGCCAGGGATGTTCTGAGCAGGGAGGCAGGGGCGTTATCATAACAGCTGTAACCAATAGCCAGTGTTGACGTAGTCTACGAGATTTTTTATGGCTGAGCCAATTACCCCAGCGGTGAGCGATCGCATCTGCAAGCACATGAACGACGACCATGCCGAAGCGGTGCTGCTTTACGCCACTGCCTACGGCAACCAGCCCACCGCCACCGCCGCCGTGATGGAATCGGTTGATCATGAGGGCATGACCCTGGCCGTGACCGTAGACGGCGCACCGGCTTCTGTGCGTGTGCCCTTTGACCACACCCTAGAGGGGGCCGAAGACGCCCACCACACCCTGGTGGCCATGCTCAAGCAGGCCAGAGTTAAGGCCTAGAGCGCGCGACTCCCAACAGCCCAGTGGAACCGCAGGGGCGAACGACTGTTCGCCCGTACCCATTGCCCCGAACCAATTGTCATGAGCGTATCAATTCAATTTCTGCCCGACGGCGTGACGGTCGAGGCCGAAGTCGGAGAACCTCTACTGGCCGTGGCCGACCGCGCCGGGGTGAGCATCCCGACCGGCTGCCTGATGGGATCGTGCCACGCCTGTGAGGTCGAGCTAGAGGGCCAAGCAGACCCCATTTGCGCCTGCATTACGGCAGTGCCGCCCGGGCAGGCAAAACTAGTCATTAATCTATACGTAGACCCCACCTGGTAGATGGCTTACCATTTCCCCCAAGGCAAGGTCTTACCCACTGAGTACCTGGCCTAAAGCCAGAGGCAACGGCTGCTGAGAGAATGGCGCTAGGAAATCTGTCGCCGAGATTGTAGCTGATCGCCCATCACCAACTCCTGCAAGTAGCCCCAGGCGGTTTGCTGGGCGGCACTCCAGCTGAGATGCTGGCAGTAGTGCTGCCAGGCCGAAAGTGCTAGGTGCTGGTAGCGAGGATAGTCAACCATCAGAGCGGCGATGTAGGCGGCATAGTCAGCAGCGGTGGCCGTCGGGTCAAAGGCTCTACCATTGGTGTCAGCCTGCAGCACGGTGGGAATGCCCCCCACAGCAGCGGCGACACAGGGCAAGCCAGCGGCGTTGGCCTCGCAGATGGCCACCCCAAAGGTGTCGGCCTGGGTCGGGAAAATTAAAAAATGGGCGCTGCTCAGCAGGTCGGCAAATTGGGCCTCGCCCGCTGCGGTAGCGCGGTCAATAAAGCCGTAGGGGCGCACAAAGCTAGGCAGTTCGGCAATTCCCGAAGGTTGACAGCCCACCACCCACAGCTCAGTGTCTAACCCCTGCTGGTTGAGCAGGCGGGCCACCTCTAGAGCCATGGGACCGCCCTTGCGCTGCCAGTTGACCCCGATAAACAGCAGTCGACAGGGGGCGGCTGGGCGCTGGGTAATGATAGTTTCTAGCTGGGGCTGGGTCAGATCCTGCGGGCGACTGGCCCCCCGGGGAATGATGCGGATTTTGTCGCGGGGCAGATCGTAGAGCGCCATGGCCGACTGGGCCGCCCACTCAGAGGTGAGAATGACGCGATCGCACCGTTGCAGCGCCTCCCCCTCAACTTGAAACAGACGGCGGCGGGTCTCTGGGCAGAGGTTGGTCAAGTAGGGGTAAAAATCAACCAGGCTACCAAGCAGCGCGTCGGTCCACAGCACCGTGGGCAGCGTTGATCTCACCTGGGCCAGCGGGATCGCATTCTCAGGGCAAAGCAGCAGGTCAGCGGTCGAGTGCTCTAGCTGAGCCTCAAGCTGGCGGGCATAGTGTCGCGATACCCAGGGTTCTACCGGGCTGTAGTAGCTCTGGCCCCGGCGTTGGTAATACAGCCACTTGAGCCGGGTAATCGGCACTTTGCACTGGTGCAGCGGGCCTAGGTAGGCAAGCTCAGCCCCGGCTTTTTCCAGCATCTCGGCGATTTTTTGCCCCGCTCCATAGAGACCCAGGTGGCGGCGGGGCCAAGCGGCGCGATCGCGCACATCGTAGGTAGTGGCGTAGGCAATTTTCATCGGGCAAGTTTCATCGTCATGAAGGGTTAAGCCATTGTTAGGCTACCCATCCAACAGCTGAAACCAAATTGCTCACCCTAATGTTAGCCGCCGATTATAGTCAGCCCCGCCCAAGGTGATCGCCAGGCGGTAACTACCTAGT
>DAIPYU010000061.1:0-26650 GCA_036782635.1 Nodosilinea sp. CTOTU7353 | reverse complement strand
GGTGGGTAGGTGGGTAGGTGGGTAGGTGGGTAGGTGGGTAGGTGGGTAGGTGGGTGAGGGGGTGAGGGGGGTGAAGGGTGAGGGGGTGAGGGGGTGAAGGGTGAAGGGTGGGTGAGCTAACATCGTAGGGTGGGTAATGCTATCCCTGTTAGCAGATAAAGGGGTAAGCCCTTGATCTGCCGCTGAGCCTAGGACTAGAAGTCCAAGGCTCAAAGCCGAAATCCTCTGAAGAGGATTGGGAGCCAAGTTCCCTAGTCTGCTTTAGCAGACTCTGAGCATTTCGGAAATAATTTGGCTTGACAGGATTGGGGGAGGCCTTTCCCACCATCCCTAACTAGGCTTTATGCTGTGCCTCAACCTTCGACGGTTCAACCTTCAACATTACTCAGCAGCCTGCCCACTACCCTGAGCGTGGCGGGCTACCAGCGGTTTTGGCACTGGCGGGGCTGGCGGGTACGCTACTGGTTTCACCCGGGGCCGGAGGGCGTTAGCGGGCCGCCGCTGCTGTTGATCCATGGGTTTGGGGCCAATTTGAATCAGTGGCGGCACAATTTGCCTGCTCTCTGCCAGGTATCACCGGTGTACGCTATTGACCTGCTGGGTTTTGGCGACTCTGAAAAGGCGGCAACCCTTTACGGGGCGGAGCTGTGGGCGGCCCAGGTGGGCGATTTTATTCAGGCTGTGATCGGTCAGCCGGTGGCACTGGTGGGCCATTCTCTCGGGGCATTGGTAGCGCTGACGGCGACCCACCACCACGCTGACTGGGTGCGGCAGCTGGCCCTGCTGACCCTGCCCCTGGGAGCTGATCGCGAAGACTTGGTGGCGGGCTGGGTGGCGGCACTGGCGCTGCGGGTCGAGAGCCTGGTGGCCAACCCGCTGCTGATGAGATCGCTCTTTGCCCTTGCCCGTCGGCCCAGCTTTTTGCGCCGCGCCCTGGCCGGCATCTACACTGTGCCCGAGCGGGTAGACGATGAGTTGGTCAATTCATTTGCCCTGCCGCCCTGCGATCGTGGTGCGGCCAGAACCCTGTGCTACCTGGTGCGATCGCGCACTGACCCCAGCTTTAGCCCCTCGATCAAAGACATGGTGGCCACGCTGACGGTGCCCACCCTGCTGCTGTGGGGCGACCAAGACCGCGTCGTGCCCGTGGCCCAGTCCCAGAACGTCGCCAACCTCAGCCCCCTGCTCACCACACAGATACTGCCCGGCGTAGGCCACTGCCTCTACGACGAAACCGACGCCGACTTCAACCAGCGCATCCTCACCTGGCTCAAGGACAGTCAGGGGGCTGCTACGCCTAGGGCAACGACACCGGCCCCGCCGGACGCCCCTGCTGCCCCTGGCTAAATGATCGCTTCGTGCGCCACTTGCGAATTGCCTGGGCCTCTCGCTGAATGGGGGTCAGGTAATTGTCAGTGGGCCGGTTGTTCTGGGCACCAGGATCGTCTACGAATGGGCGATCACGGGTGTTCATGCAGCTGGCCAAAACCTCAAGGTGAGGCTCTAGCTCTAGGGCACGCTCTAGCTCCTCGATGGTGATGTAGCGGTCCTGGGCATCGGGCATAAGCATTTTGTCGAGCACCGTGGTCAGGTGGGGGCTAACGGTGACCGTGTGGTGCCAGCGAATTATGCCGGTGTGAGGGTCTTGCTCAAACTCAATCGGGGTGCGGGCGGTGAGCAGGTACAGGCTGGTCATGCCCAGGGCGTAGATGTCGCTGGCATAGCAGGGGCGCAGGGCCAGCTGCTCAGGGGGGGCAAAGCCAGGGGTGCCCACAAACTGAGTAGCCGGGGCCTGCATCGCGCCGCCGTCGTCCACGTCAGAGAGAAACTCGCGCACGGCCCCAAAGTCGATCAGCACCAAGCGGCGATCGCGCTCGCTGCGAATGATGTTGGGCGGTTTAATGTCGCGGTGTACTACCCGGTTGCGGTGCACAAATCGCACCACCGGAATGATCTCGCGCAAAAAGTACTTCACCTCGGCCTCGGTCAGGCGACCGTTGCGACGCACCTCCTGGGCCAGGGTTTCGCCGTGGATATAGTCTTGCACCAGGTAAAACTCACCCCCGGCGGTGAAGTAGTCAAGCAGCTGCGGAATTTGAGAATGGCTGCCCAGATTAGCCAGCGCTCGGGCTTCGCGGCGAAATCGCACCTTAGCCCGCTCTAGGGACAGCTCACTGGCCGCCTTCGGGCAGAGTTGCTTAATCACGCAATAGGGCGATCCTGGCAGGGTCGCATTTTGGGCCAAATAAGTGACCCCAAAGCCTCCCTGGCCGAGCTTTTTAATCACCCGGTAGCGATCGCGAAATAGGTGATGCGACTGGTAGTAATTGAGAATTTCAGATTGAGCTGCGCGATCTGAGGTTTGCCCCGGTGGATTCGCCATAGTGTCTGTCCTGGCCTCAAAAGAGGGGAAGATGCCTGTTTCCCAGTTTAATTATCAGCCATGGCACAGCAGCCTCGGCTGTAGTCAAAAATACGTAGAATTCTAAGAACCTTGGAGGGTTGCCAATTCTCTACAGTAAGGATTGCCACTACCTTAGCAATTCTCTCCAGAATAAATACAAAATTAAGGCAAGCCGTAACGGCGTCATATGGCCATTGCTACAGCAGTTAGAACATGACCCATCCCCCCGGAGTGGTGGCTACACGCCATGGCGCTGCCCTAATTTTTGCCACCGATAGAAACCGATGTCCTAAGCGTGATGGCCATCACTACAGCAGTTAGCTCAAAGAGTATCACGCTAGACCGCTTAGCACCTGCTGGGCGTCGCCCCCTTGACCCGGGGTGCTGAAAACAATTCTGGCAGCGAAAAACCCGAAAATTTCGCTTTCTGCCAAGAGCACCGGCGCTGCGCCCCTGCTGGGATTACTACCTTGACCGAAAATCTCCTAAAAGCCCAGATCAGCTCGGGCCATCTCTGAGGCTTTAAACACCACCTCATCGGGCAGTTCTTCCCAGGGGGTTGCTCCCACCTGGGCATAGAAGGTGCTGTCGTAGGGGCGGGTGCGCACCACCACGGGCATGGGCACCGCATGGCCCAGCACCAGGGCCTGCTGTTTAGAGTCGAGCTTAGCGAGAACGGATCGCAAACTCTGCCCCCCTGACACCCCGGTAAAGATCGCATCAATGTCTTTCTCGTCGTTGAGCAGGGCGGTGATGCGGGTGCCAATCTGCGACATCACCTCGTTGTCGATGCCCGATGGCCGCTGGTCGACAACCAACAAGGTGACAAAGTACTTGCGCATCTCGCGGGCGATGGTGCCAAAGATAGTCTGCCGCGCTGTGGCCGGGTCGAGAAAGCGGTGAGCCTCTTCGATGGTGATCATCAGCTGGCGGGGGCGATCCACCACGTTTTTGGTCTGCAAGAAACGATCGGCCTTTTTGACGTAGCTGGCGTGGATGCGCCGGGCGATCACGTTGGTGGCCAGCATGTAGGCCAGCATGTTTGACTGGGAGCCAAACTCCACCACCACATGCTTGCCCTCATCAATAGCGGCGAGAATCTGGGTGATGTAGTTGGTGCCGCTGGCGGCCTTCATATACTTAATGTCGGCCAGCCGGGTGAGCTTGCGCTGCAGCGCCATGATCGACGACTTGCTGCCCATCTTGGTCTCGCAGAATTCTTGAATCTCCTCGTTGGCCATGGTCAGCAGGCGGTTGATCCAGGCCTTACCAAACTCGTTGCGCAGAATGATCGCGTTCTCGAGGCTGGCCTCCGACAGGTTTAGCTCACCCCGCACCAGATTCAGGTCTTCCACATCGATCTGGTCAAAGCTGATGTACAGCTCTTGGGCATCGCGCACGCCTCGCCGCTGGGTGGCCTCGGGGTCGAGGGTAAACATCTGCACCTGGCCCGGAAATAGCTGCCGCAGCCCCTTCACCGTGCTGAACTGCTTGCCCTCGCTGACCGCTTCCCAGCCGTACTCTGAGTGCATGTCAAAAATCAAATTCACCGCCGCCTGGCGCTGAATCACCCCCGCCAGCAGCAGTCGGGTGAGAAACGATTTACCCGTGCCCGACTTGCCAAAAATGCCGTTGCTGCGCTCCACAAAGCGATCGAGATCTAGACACACTGGCACCTCCATATCGATGGGCTGGCCGATGGCAAAGTTGCGCCGATGGGGGTCGTCTTCCCAACCAAAGATGATGCGAAAATCGCGATCGCTGGCGTCATACACCTGGCTAAAGTGCGCCGGAATCGTCTTCACCGGCAGCAGCTCCACATCCGCATTGCTCTGCACCTCAAGGGATCCGTAGCTACTGTCAGCCCCCCGCCCCTTACCCTTCACCCCTTTACCCTTCACCCCTTCACCATCCTCCTGCTGGGTAAACATCAGCATCGGCGTCAGGTTGATCGTGCCGTAGGTGCCCGTGCCAGCGAGAACCTCCTGCAAAAACAAGTTCGCCGGCTCTGGCGGGTGGGCCAAAATGCGCTGGCTGCCGGTGCCCAGAGCCACATCGGTGAGCATGCAGAAAAACTGCGATCGCCGCCCCTGCACCACCAAAAACTTGCCCACCCGCATATCTTCCACCGAGACATCGGGGTGCAGGCGCACCTCCAACCCCTGACTCAGCGAACCCTGGATGACGGACCCCAGCGGCTGACTCATCCCCATTGGGCAATCCTCTGTTCAAGTCTCGTCGATTTTAATACATTTGTCCTGATCGGAGGCAGGGGAATGGGTCTCGGGTTTTGGGTCTCGGGTTTTGGGTATACGGTTCACGGTTTGCGGTTTGCGGTTTGCGGCTTACGCTTCTGCCGTACACCGCGCACCGCGCACCGAAAAAAAGCGCGCCCGTGCAGCACCTAGGCCCACGAGCGCTTTCAAACTTTATTTGAGGACTGGCGCAGTTTCTAGAACTGGATACCGACGCCGCCCTGTACCGAGATCGCCATGTTGCCGCCCTGACGGTAGGCATCAAAGGCAAAAATAGCGTTGCCAAAGGCCACCATATTGCTGTTGGGGAACAGGTAGTCAATGCCGGGTTGCAACACAAAGGAAGTCTTGTCGCCCACGATGGAGGGGTTGTTACCGCCGCCTACAAAGGAAGCACCCGCCCCCACGTACACGTCGGTGTTCCAGCTTAGGGGCACGTCGTAGGAAACGGTGGGCACAAAGGCAAACTCACCACCAAAGAGAAACGCCTGGGCGCGCAGCGACACCGGGTACTGCAACAGGCGATAGCGACCGGAGATCACCCCCTGTAAACCGCTGCCCTGGCCAGTAGCGGCATCATTGGTGACGCCAACACCGGCCCCAACACCCACATAGCTGCCGTAGGCCACCTGAGCCTCGACGGCCTCTGGAGCAAGCGCTGCGCCCGTGACGGTGGCAGTCACCGCCAGCACCGAGGCCCATGCCGCATGCCCCATCCAACGCCCTAAGCTTTTCATGGAGTAACTCCTCAAACAGTCTGTTTGTTTTGGGCCTACTGAAGCAAGGCCAAATCTACCGCCCCAGGGCGATCGCAGCCGATATTGCCTATATCTGCCGATAAGCTTACTTCATGGTTCAGATTTCAACACACCAATTTTTCCCATGGCTTGAGATTGGCGCGACATTGTTGGGGAATGGCGTGAGATTGCTGGGGAGGAAGGCAAGAATTGATATTCAGGGGCAGATGACCTAAGGTTGGCCATGGGGCGGTCAGCACCCGATAGGAGCTAGGCTGCTTGGACAGAGGCAAATGAACTGCTCGCTTTTGATGCTCTCTCAGTCCACCTTAAAATCCATGGGGCGGGGCGAGATCGCCCGACAGGGGTGGCCCACACACAGCTGCCCCGGCGGCAGCGACTTAAACACACTGCTGCGGGCACCCACCACGCTGTTGGCACCCACCGTTACCCCAGGGGCGACAAAGCAGTCGGTCGCCACCCAGACCCCGTTCTCAATCACCACCGGGGCCACCTGAAGCTTAAAGTGTGGGTCGCCAATATCGTGGCTGCCCGTACACAAGTAGCTTTTCTGCGAGATTACACAGTGAGCACCGATGGTGATCTGGGCCAGGCTGTAGAGCACCACATCGTCGCCAATCCAGCTGTGGTCGCCAATAGCAACATGCCACGGGTAGGTAAACCGTGCTGTGGGGCGAATCACCACGCCCTGACCAATTTTGGCCCCAAACCGACGCAGCAGCCACCGCCTCGGCCCGTGGGAAGCGTGGGGGGTCAGCGGAAAGATCACCGCCTGCAACAGCCACCACAGCAGGATGATGCCTTTTGAGCGCCCTGGCTGGTACCAAGACTGATCGTAGGTATCGAGGCAGACCCAGGGGTGATCGCCCGAGCGGACGCCATCAGAACCTGAAGAAACTGTCATTAGCCGCCACCTAGCGCGTTCTACGGGGCTGATTTTACCGAAACTATGGGGGGCTGGCTCGCTGGTTGGGGGGCCGGGGCACTTGCTTTAGCGGTGACATTGAGCTGGCCGCCAAACTGGCGCAGCTCAAACAGCTTGACGCCAATCTGGTACTCGTACTGGCTCAGCAGCCGCCCGTAGATATAGCCCGCCCGCCCGTCTAAAAAGCCCAGCCGCAAAATGTAGAACAGCACAAACCGCAGCAGCGGTTTAAAGGGCAGCCGCACCCAAATTTTCTTCAAGAATCGCTTGCGCTGCACCGCGTCGCCAAGCAGGTTAGCGCCGATGGTGCCGCCGTCGCCCATGCCGGTGAGCAGGTTGTAGTAAACCTGGGCTTCCCAGTTGGAGTAGCGATTGTGGCGGGCCAGCCAGTGGTACAGGTCGCGAAAGTCTTCGTGGAGCATGTCGTGCTTGAGGTAGCCCACCGGGCCTGTGACCATGACGTGCTCGTGGACTTCGTTGTCGCCGGTGTTGGGAATGTCGGCGGTTTGCAGGTTCTCGTAGCGGCCCGCCCGGTGGCGAAACAGGCGCAGATTCCAGTCGGGGTATTTGCCGCCGTGGCGAATCCAGGTGCCGAGGAAAAATACGCGGCGGTTCAGGTAGTAGCCGTCAAAGTCGGCCCGCTGAATGGCAGTTTCGATTTCGTCCCACAGTTCGGGAGTGATGCGCTCGTCGCAGTCAACAATCAGCACCCAGTCGTGGCTAAAGGGCAGATTGTCTAGCGCCCAGTTTTTCTTTTTGGGCCAGTGGCCGTCAAAGTCAAACTGCACGACCTTGGCCCCGGCGGCGGTGGCGATCGCTTCACTGCGATCGCTGCTTTGGGAGTCGACCACAAACACCTCCGCCGCCCGCTCCAGGCTGGCCAGACAGGCGGGCAGGTTTTGCTCCTCATTTTTCGCCGGTATCAGTACCGAGATCGGGATTTTAGCGGGGGGGGTAGCCATGGGAAATACCAACTAGCAGGGGGATCGACAACAGACCGTCAGCCAGGCTCAAGCGAGAGAATCCGCCGCCCGCTTGGTGCCGGGGCGGGGCAGCAGGTGCCTTAGGCCGCTGAGCACATAGCCCAACTGGCCGTAGGCGTAGACCAGGTTCTCAAACCGCAGGGCCGGGTCGGGCCAGTGGCGCACCGCCTTGACCAACCCCCGCAGCAGGCAGGTGCCGCGCGCCCGCACCCGGCACAGGTTCAGCGTGCCGGCCACCTGCTCGCGGTAGCACTCGCTAATGCCCTGCCACCAGCTGCGCCGCAAAAACCAGCTGCGCCGCAGCCGCTCCGGGGCCACATTGTGGGCCACCTGGGCCTGGGGTACGTATAAGACTTCTAGCCCGGCGGCCAAAGCCTGCTGGGTGAGGTGCAGTTCTTCGTTAGACAGCAGGTTTTTGCCCACTCGGCCCAGCTGCGGGTCAAAGCCGCCGACGGTGGCTAAAAAGCTCTTTTTAACGGCGTAGTTTAGCCCCCTGGGAGTTTGACCGGGGGTGGTAATCAGCCGCAGGGCGGTGCCCAAGTCGTAGGTGCCCAAACTCTCCGAGAGGGTAGGCGACAGCCAGCGGGGCGCGGTCATGCCCTGGGGCCAGATCAAACTGACGTAGCCGCCTGCGATCGCCGCCTCGGGGTATTGCCCAAACACCTCCGCCAGGGCCGCTAGCCAGTGGGGCGAGGCCTCCGCATCGTCATCCAGATAGGCGAGAATACGGCCGCGAGCGATCGCCGCCCCCCGGTTGCGCGCCGCCGACAGCCCCAGGGTGCTCTCATAGGCGTAGGTCAAGGCTGGATGGGGTAAAAATGCGTCCACCACCGCTTTTGTGTCATCGGTAGAGGCATTGTCCACCACAATGATTTCGTAGGTGGGGTAGGTCTGACCCATCAGGCTGGCGATCGCGCCCCCCAAATAGCCGGCCCGGTTGTGGGTGCAAATAATGGCTGAAATCAAGGGCTGAGTCATTGCCAACGGGTCGCCATAGATAAACCAAACTCAAAGTCAGCGGGGAAAGTATACCTGCTGGAATCCTGTGCCCCCATTCTGGAGGGGCGATCGTCCGTCACTAATCCAATCAAGCCTAGGCCGAAAAGACTGGGCAAAAAAATAGGCAGTTCAGAATCACGCTGATTCTAAACTGCCCGTTTAACACTGTGGACTACCGAAACCGCCAGCCTGATCTGGAGCGTTAGCTCCAGATCAGCTACCGCTGGTAGCGAGGGTGGGGTTGATAGTAGACCTTAGAACCCTGGTCAGCCACGTAGTGGCAGGCCCAGTACGACCGCGCAAAGCTCTTCCACACCGGCTCGCTAGAGCTGTGGTAGTAGTCACCCAAAATTGGCTTGATGGCCGCCGTCGCCGTCTTCAGGTGGTAGTGGGGCATGCTCGAAAAAATGTGGTGAGCCACATGGGTGCCAATGTTGTGGTGAATCGGGTTGATCAACCCGTAGTCGCGGTCAATGGTCGACAGCGCCCCCTTGAGAAAGTACCACTCCTCCCCGCGATACCAGGGAATATCTGGCTCACTGTGGTGCAAGAAGGTGACAAAATCGAGCCACATGACAAACACCAGGTAGGGCATGACATAGTAGGTTGCTAAAAACAGCAGCCCCTGGGTGACCCCTAACCAGGTCAAAAATAAAACCATCGCCGCACAGCACAGGGTGCTCGTTAGCACGTCGCGCCGCTCCGACGGGCGAAACAGAGGGCTGCTGGGCAAAAAATGGGAGCCAGCGCGCCCCGACGAGCGAAAGAAGAGATAAAACGGGTAGGCCAGCAGCGACCCATAGAACCGCACAAACTTTTGTACCGCAGGCATGCCCCGATAGGTGGACTCATCAAGGGGGTACCAGCTCTCATCGGTGTCAATGTTGCCGGTGTTGGCGTGGTGGGTGCGGTGGCTAATGCGCCAGCCGTGGTAAGGCACCAAAATCGGTGTATGGGTCAGGTGCCCCACCAAATTATTCAGCCACCTGTAGCGCGAAAACGACCCGTGGCCGCAGTCGTGCCCCACCACAAACAGCGCCCAAAACATTGTGCCCTGGGCTAGCCAAAATATCGGGAAAAACAGCCAGGAATTGAGGCTGTGGGCCAAGGCATATAGCCCAACAACAATGCCTACATCGAGAAAAAGATAGGCCAAAGACCTCAGCGCAGACGGGCGAAAACAATAGGCCGGAATAGCTGCCTTCAGGTCCTGAAGGGTGAAGTTTAACTCCTCAGCTGAGCGAACGTAGGTCGATAGCTCCGCCTCTGTGGCCCCGGTCGGGACGCGATCTACTTGCACAAAAACACCAAATTTTAACCGTAGGGATCAACGCCCGACTGCCTTGATCGCAAATGAACGGGCGTTACATAGCTTAACTTTTTACCGAGTAAAATTCTATATCGCAGCCGATGCCCGCTCGAAGTCGCTGGCTTCAATCGGGCATGATCGGTGCTCTTGCCGAGCGATCGCCCGTCATGCCATTCTGCCGAGGACTCGAGTTTGGTTCGTTGGGGCGATCGCAGCGCCGCCCCGATTCGAGACTGTGCTGGAACACCCTAAACTTGCTCTACCTCGGCAGTCCGCTCAGCAGCGGCCTCAAAATTGGGTTTTCTTCTACCCACACCGATACCGATCCGCCATGGCAGCGAAACTCGGCCCAGCCGTCGTCGTTGGTAGTAATGCTCTGCTGAATATGGCCAGTGAGGTCATAGAAAACGGTGTTGGGCTTGCCCACCTCCATCCACTTGCGACCCTCTTCGCCATTGCTCAGCAGCACCGCCATGGCCCAGGGATGATCGTCTGAGCCTAACCTCGTCCAGCCCACCACATTGGGGTGGTCAAAATAGTCGTACTGGGGGCCGTAGGCAAAGTGGCGACGGCCCACCAGTAGCCGATCTAAAATCTCCCGGTGCGAGTCCATCCAGATCTCATACTCATTGCCGTCGCGGCCCTTGTCCACGTAGTGCGCACCGTAGTAATCGCAGTGAAAGATGCAGGGATAACCCGCCTCCCTCAGCAGAATCAGGGCGTAGGCCAGGGGCTTAAACCAGGCTTCCACTACCGACTCTAGAGATTGCAGGGGCTGGGTGTCATGATTTTCGACCAACGTAACCGCCAGCAGCGGCATCTCTTTGACCACAGTGTTGTCAAAAATGGTGCGCAGGTCGTAGTGGCTACCGGCTTTGCTGGCCTGGTAAAAATTGTTGTGCAGGGGCGCGTCAAACAAATCAAGCAGACCACCCGAGTTGCCCGCGTACCAGCTCAGCGCCCCGAGGTCATAGGTCCAGTACTCACCGACGCAAAATAGGTCGCGCTGGGCGTAGTTTTCCAAATGGGCCAGCCATTCCACAAAAAAGTCGCCGCAGATATGCTTAATTGCATCTAGGCGAAAGCCATCGACACCGATGTGGTCGAGCATCCACTCGCCCCAGTAGTTCAACTCGCCGCGCACCTCCGGGTGGTCAATATCTAGGTCACAGCCCATTAGGTAGTCAAAACTGCCCAACTCCCAACTCACCTTCTCTTCAAACGCTTTACCCTCAATCAGCCACACGGCTTTGTAGTCGGGTTTATAGCTGTTGTAGTCAACGGCATCAAAGTGGTACCAGTGCCACTTCATGCTTGAGTATTTGTCGCCGCGCCCGGGAAAGTTAAAGCCCGTCCAAGACTTGATCGGGTGCATATCCCCCAGGGGGCGGTGGCGATCGTCCGGGTCCATGGGCATAGCGTTGAACTCTTCCTCAAAATCTGCCGCCATCTTGTGGTTAAACACCACATCGGCATAGATGTTAATGCCCAGGTCGCGACAGGTCTTCACGGCCTGCACGTACTCGTCTTTGGTGCCGTATTTGGTGCGCACTGAGCCTTGCTGATCAAACTCTCCTAGGTCAAACAGGTCGTAGACCCCGTAGCCCACGTCAAAACCGCCGCCGATGCCCTTATAGGCCGGGGGCAGCCACAGGGCGGTAATGCCCGCATCCGCCAGGGCCTGGGCCTCTGCTTTCACCTGGTTCCAGTGGTTGCCGTCGGCGGGGGTATACCAGTGGAAATATTGCATCATGGTGCCGTTAAACTCCCCCAGCTTGCGCTTGCGGCGCAGGGCGTCGGCATTGGTCTCTAGCCATTCTTTCAGGGAAGCTCTCGCGGTTGCCGCCGCTTCAGTGGTGAGGGTAGACCCGATCAACTTAAACCGGTCTTTAAGCTGCTGAAAGGGGTTAGACATAGCTGCCACCGTAGGATGCGTCTCCATACAATACGGCTAAATCTTAAGACTTTGGTAAAGCAGCCGCCGCCTGTATCTACTAGTAGTGGTCGTAGTTCTCGATCAGTAACGTCGCCGATTGTGGGTAGCGCTCCAGCCATAGAGGTATTCATCCTGCAGTGGCCAATACCAAGTCCGCATCGTACAATCGCGATTCCAAACAGACGGCTTGCGTAGGAGCAAACGGTGTTTGCCCAGCCCAACCGGGGCTAGCCAAGGCGGATTTAATATAACTTTACGAAACTACGGAACCTCATCCAAGTCCAGAAGTAGAGCTGTGCCTGTAGGAAAACTACAAATCCTGAGATGGACTTGGTATGGCAATCGGCCTGTCCGCATCGGGAAATCACGCATTTTTCTGGGTAGTTATGGCACTCAGACTACTCAGTAGTCTACGGGGTTTCTACGCTATTGGCATTAGGTTAAAGCGATCGCTATCGCGGCTCTGTGCACAATTTAGCAACAAGTTCGACGGCAATTGAGATCGCATTAAACCCACTAACAAATATTGCTGGCCTAGACTGACTTTCGTCTTGTCATACTCTACAAGTCATACCTGTAAAGGTTGTCGGGGTCATATCAAGGCTAAAAAATAGTCAGAATAATCCTGTTTTCAAGCTTTAGACAGATTCAAAGTATAAAAAGAACAGTCCTATCTGCAAATATACGGACAATTCTCTGCGCTATTAATCTTGCCCTCATCAGATCATGTCAATCCTGTAAAAGCACAACGCAAAAACGGAGTGCGGCATTATTTTTTGATTTGATTGAATCAAGGAACCTTTTTTTGTGGCACTGCTAGCACAGGCGCAGTTGCGGCAAAGAATAGGTACCTTAATCGTCATCATAGGGATTGCATCACTATTCCGTGCCCACCATCCATATTAGGACTACGCACCGATGCCCCTGCAAGCCCCCGGCAGGATGAATTCTCTAGCCCCCAGTCTCCTCTGATGACTCCTTTCATATCCAGTTTGGGAGTACACATTTGACTATGGCTACGTCTGCACCCCGTCCGTCGGCTGAGGCTCAGGTTGGCGTTTATGAGTGTGCCATCACCCTCAAATTCCGCATTTTAGAAGATAGCCATGCCATGGCGAACCGCGATCATCTGCTAGAGCAGCTGCTCGATGCCTTCTCCTATGGCAGCGATGAGTTCGTTGAACAGCTAGAGTCTCAGGTGGAAGTCAACGAAGTGTCTGCCATGGACGCTTCGCCGTTAATGCGTCGGCAGCTGATTCGGCTGCGCAACTTGCCTGCTACCTAATGCAACTGTCTAATACAACTGGTTCCCTCCAGGCTCTGAGCCCCGTATATTGGATATCAGGGTTCCGCAGGCGATTTTATCGCTCCCTGAAGTTCAGTAGTCACCACAGCTTAGGCCCATGAAAAGTTACTCCCTGCGACAAAGGTTTGTTTGGCTGGTCCGGCTCTGCCAGACTGGCCTTGTGGGCCTGGCGTTACCTCTGGTTATGGTGTGTGGACTAGCGGTTTCCCCCGCTGGCGCTGTAGCCGTTTTCCAGGTTCCCACCGTAGCCGCTGGCGACTCCACCTGGGTGGTCGATGAAGCAAATATCATCAGCCGCATCAACGAGAACAAAATTTCGAGCCGGTTCGGTGATTTGGCTGCCGCTACGGGTAATGAGGTTCGCCTTGTCACCATTCACCACTTTGACTACGGCGAAACTATCCAAACCTTTACTGATAAGCTGTTTGAGCGCTGGTACCCCACCCCCGAAGAGCAGTCTAGCCAAACTCTACTGGTGCTCGACGAGGTTACCAAAACCGTGGGCATTCGGGTGGGTGACCAGTCTGCCGCTTTACTAGATGCAGACGTCGCCACCAGCGTTGCCCAGGAGACGGTGCTCTATCCTCTGCTCGAGGGCGATAAATATAACCAGGCTTTTCTGGCCGCCAGCGATCGCCTAGGGGCCGTGCTCAGTGGCCAAGCAGACCCTGGTCCCCCTGCCTTTGACGACTCCTTTGACAGCGAAAGCACCTTTGCCTCCGCCGAGGCAACCGCCGAAAATCGCGGCAGCACGACTATTCTCTTGGTAGTGCTGCTGGTGTTGGCCACGGTGATTCCCATGGCCACATACTTTTGGTATGCCGGCTTTGGGAACTAGGTCTCTGTGGCGTAGATATGACGACAGTACCGTGGGTTTTTAGCCATACTGTACCGATGCTCTAGAACACCGTGAGGAAATCACTCATTCGTGAGTTTTAATACGCGCTTCACGGTCGTAGGGTTTTCTCCATCAACTACCAAGGGGCAGGGGCTGCCGTCGTTGGCTTCAGGGGGCACAAGCCCAACCAGGTGAGGCACCGGACGAGGAATGTAGCCCACCAGTGAATCTCCCTGATAGGCCAGAGACGCGCTAGCCCCGGAATCGAGCATCACGGCATCGCGGAGGCCAGACTGGTAGAGCATTTCGCCCAGTTCTACCGAGTCCACCATGGTGTGAGTCACCCCCACCACCGGCCGCCCAGCGGTATTGATGCCCCAAAAGGCCCGGTGTCGGCGAGCATCGTAATCAAACAACGTGCCAAAGCTGCTGGCGGGCTGCGGCAGACCGTCTTTAACCAGCCAGGCCGCCGCCACAAAGGCATCAGTGACCCCGGGCAGCTCACGGGCTAGGCCAGCTAGCGTGTTGTGGCGAGCGGCATCAAAGGGCATAAACAGCACCTTGTGGGGAGCCATCAGCACCAGGGGGCGACTGTTGAGTTTAGGGGTTTCTCCCGCGTAGCCGGGCACAAACTGCTTAGTGCTCTGACTCAAAACTGGGCCAATCATCACATTGGAATCGAGGTAGCGAAGCGAAAAAAATCCCCCGTCGACGGCTCCGGTGATATTGCTGCCCGCCAGCATTTCTGGCAGTTGGTAGCGGCTGTTGGCATGGATGGTCACCGGGTGCCCGCCGCTGATCAGGGTAAGCGACTGCCTTCCTAGGTTGAGCTTCTGCTGTTCGACGGGGGTGGCAAAGTTAAACTCTGAATCGGCTACCGCTACCGGGGCCACCCCGGCGGCGGGTGGCCCACCCCAGGCCAGGTCTAACAGGTCTGCCAGGTTAGATTGACCAAACCGCTCGATGGCCAGCAGTGACTCTGAGGCCCCGACAAACTGCTCATTCTGCTGACGCATGGTAAACGCGGCCAGGTATCCGGCATCGGCCACCGCCTGAGCCACGCGCTCGTCGTAGTAACCCGTGGGGTAGCTAAAGTAGCGCATCGGCATGCCCAACTGGCTCTCTAGTCGCCGCTTAGACTCCACCACCTCGTAGGCTAAGTCCTCGTCGCTGAGTTCGCGCAGGTCAGGGGGATGGGTGACACTGTGGGAGGCAATGGTAACCAGTGGCTCAGCGGCCATGGTCTTAAGCTGATCCCAGGTTAGGGTTGAGCGCCCGGCGATATCACCGTCGATCTTGCCTGGAAACACAAAAAATGTGGCCGGTACCTGGTACTTTTGCAGCAGCGGCAGTACGTGCTCGTAATGCCCCACGTAGCCATCATCTAGGGTGATAAGCACAGGTTTCTCGGGCAGGGGCGCACCTGTGCGCAAATGCTGCAACAGCTGGTCTGGGCTAACGGGGGTTAAGCCATTGTCCAAAATAGTTTGCAGGTGGGCTTCAAAGTCTTCGGGGGTGAGGTCAAAGAATACCTCCGGTGGAGTTAGCACATCGTGGTACATCAACACCGGTACCCGGGCTTCGGTGGCCTGGGCATGAATGCCGGGCCAGGGTTCTGCCCCGAGCTGGGCGATCGCCTCGGTGCCTAGAGTAGCTGCCGCCGTTCCCAGCGCTGCTCCCCGAAATAGGGCGTTAGCGGGGCTATTTTCTACAGCCGAGGGCAGCCCGATGGGACGACGGCAAAGTCGTTCACTGCTCACCACGGTCGGAAAGGCATCTACCCCAGGGGCGTCCATAAAGGTAAACAGCTTGGCATCTAGGGCCTGGGGCTGATCGGCGGTGGGCGACGCTGCCAACCCCACATTGCTGACGTTGATAGCCCCCGTACCCAGAGCCGTGGCCAAGGGCACCGCTGCCCCCAACAAAAATGCCCCCGACCCCAGGATGACTAAGACCCGAACCTTAGATGGCTTAATGCTAAACCGCTTTTTAAAGCCCTTAACCATGACCTTCACTCCCCACCAGAACGTAGGCTCCGGCAAAGCCCACTACATCCTACTGGGGAACGTTGGCTTTGTTTGCCTGGGGTAGCCGGTTTTTGGGTTAAGGCTCGATTAATTTGCCCCCTTCAGCCAGACCGGGCGATCACGCCGGCCGAGACGTAGTATGGAACAAGCCTGCATCCGCGATACCTATGACCGTCACCATCGCCTACCTGGGGCCAGAGGGCACCTACTCCCAGCTTGCTGCCCTGGCCTACAGCCTTAACTTAGAACAACGCACCGGCCAATCTGTCCAGCTCATGGCCATGCCCACCATTCCCAAGGCCATGCAGGCCACCGCCGCTGGGGTGACCACCCTCACCATTGTGCCGGTGGAAAATTCCACCGAGGGCGGTGTCACCGTTACCCTCGATACTCTCTGGCAGCTTCAGCAGCTCAAAATTCACCACGCCATGGTAATGCCCATTCGCCACGGCCTGCTCTCCCATGCTCAAGATTTAGGGGCTATTGACTTGGTTTACTCCCACCCCCAGGCACTGTCTCAGTGTCAGCGGTGGCTTGAGCACCATCTCCCCCAGGCCGACCTGGTGCCCACCCGTTCAACCACAGATTCCCTGAGGCATCTGGCCGATGACAAGGCTGTAGCAGCGATTTCGTCTGAGTGGGCGGCACAGCTCTACGACCTGCCTATCTTGGCCCACGACATCAACGATCACACCGACAACTGCACCAAATTTTGGGTGCTTAAAAGCGATACACCGGCAGCTGCGACTCAAGCTGGGCAGGTCACCTCTCTGGCCTTTAGTCTACCGATCAATGGCCCTGGGGCCTTGCTTAAGCCCCTGGACGTGCTGGCCCGCTATGGCATTAACCTCAGCCGCATCGAGTCACGGCCCACTAAGCGATCGCTCGGGGAATACCTATTTTTTATTGACCTAGAAATCAGCGTTAACAGTGAACTAGGTAAACAAGCACTGAAGGGCTTGCTAACTTGCACCGAAACCTTGATCAATTTTGGCAGCTATAGTGTAGCGGCTATCGAGCCTAACCTATCTGCTGCCAAAGCCAGAACCCAGGCTACTCAAGCACCTGTTTGAGGGCCGTGCGGGCAGCCAAATGGTTGCGGGTAGAGGTCAAAATCTCGGCTTCACGCTCTAGGCGGACACTGGTGTCGTCCATCTCGAGCAGAGCCTGCTGCTCCAGGGCTACCCCGTGCAAATTGCTGGCCACCCAGTACGACAGCTCAATAGGAATCTCAGGAATATTCTCAGGCAGATCGATGTCCTGCTCGGTGAGCTTAGCCGAGAGATGCACCACATCCCGCAGCAGGCGGTCTACATCGGAGGCTAGGGGGTGTAAATCTTCGCTGGTGGGCTTGTCCTCAATCCACTCCACCAAACCTACCCGATAGGGCTTGTCACGCACATAGCTGAGCAACCGAAACCGCTGCTGGCCAATGGTCAAAATCTTGAGGCGATCATCGGGCAGCCGCTGATAGTGAAGAATCTCGGCGCAACAGCCCACATTGGCAGGCTGCCCCGTCGTGGGGTCAAGCATCAGCACCCCAAAGCGGCGATCACTCTGGAGAACAGTATTCATCATGATGCGATAGCGGGGTTCAAACACATGAAGCGGCAGGTGCCTCCCCGGAAACAAAACTAGCTCAGGTAGCGGGAAAAGCGGTAGCTCTCGCACAGATACGGACTCGGAGAATGCCATTATCGCCTCTTGCGGATCAAGCAAGCCATGCCGGAGCAGGGCAGGCTGTAACACTTGTTTACATAGCAGTATTCTAACCCAACTTACCCTGAGAATGCTGTCCGTAACAGCATCGTTCTATGCCACAGTGCTTCGGGATGAGGGCTTCGGGATGAGATGCCAAAAAAACGCCGAGGTTTAGCCTCGGCGTTTTTTAAAGTTGCTCTACAGCTTGACTTCAATATCTACCCCGGCAGGCAGATCGAGTTTCATTAGAGCATCAATAGTCTTAGACGAGGGCTGATAAATATCGATAATACGGCGATGGGTGCGGCTCTCGAAGTGCTCCCGCGAGTCTTTGTCCACGTGGGGAGAGCGCAGCACGCAATAAATCCGGCGCTTAGTGGGCAAAGGAATCGGGCCAATTGCTGTGGCGTTTGTGCGGTTGGCCGTGTCAACGATTTTTTCGCAGGAGGTGTCAAGCAGTCTGCGGTCAAAGGCCTTCAGGCGAATGCGAATCTTTTGTTGCTGAATAGTAGCCATAGTTCTCAGAACGATAAATTGTCAAGGTGCAAAATTAAAGCCCACGCCCTAGACCCGCAAAGACTAGAGCAAAAAGACAGGAGAAACCTTTAAGGGGAATTTCTCCTGTCCAGGTCAAGTTAACCCTAGCTACTTGAGGATTTTGGAAACCACGCCGGCTCCCACGGTGCGACCACCCTCACGGATAGCAAAGCGCATCCCCTGCTCAATGGCGATGGGGTTGATCAGCTCCACGGTCATTTTGATGCGATCGCCAGGCATAACCATTTCAGCTTCACTGCCGTCGTCAGCAGTGAAGGCCAGGATGCTGCCGGTTACGTCAGTGGTACGCACGTAGAACTGAGGCTTGTAGCCGGGGAAGAAGGGAGTATGACGCCCACCCTCTTCCTTCTTGAGGATGTAGACCTCAGACTCAAACTGAGTGTGTGGGGTGATACTTCCGGGTTTAGCCAACACCATGCCGCGCTCGATGTCCTCTTTTTGAAGACCCCTAAGCAACAGTCCGGCATTGTCACCGGCCATGCCTTCTTCAAGGCTCTTCTTAAACATCTCAACCCCGGTAACAGTGGTGCTACGGGTGTCGCGAATACCGACCAACTCAACAGTTTCACCAACCTTGACCTTGCCGCGCTCAATTCGCCCGGTGGCTACGGTGCCCCGACCTGTAATTGAGAACACGTCCTCAACAGCCATCAGGAAAGGCTTGTCGATATCGCGCTCAGGGGTAGGAATGTAGTCATCGACGGTATCCATCAGAGCCAGAATCTTATCGACCCACTCATTTTCGCCGCGCTTGGTTGCCGGAGTAGAGGTTAGAGCTTCTACAGCCAAGAGAGCAGAGCCAGAGGTGATAGGAATCTCATCGCCAGGAAACTCGTAGGAGTCGAGTAGCTCACGCACCTCAAGTTCCACCAGCTCCAGGAGTTCTTCGTCGTCTACCTGGTCTTGCTTATTCAGGAAGACGACGATGCTGGGCACGCCCACCTGCTTAGCCAGCAGGATGTGCTCACGAGTTTGGGGCATGGGGCCATCAGCGGCAGAGCATACCAAAATAGCTCCGTCCATCTGGGCCGCACCAGTGATCATGTTTTTCACATAGTCAGCGTGGCCAGGGCAGTCAACGTGGGCGTAGTGGCGAGTTTCAGTCTCATACTCCACGTGGGCCGTATTGATGGTGATACCGCGCGCCTTTTCTTCGGGGGCAGCGTCGATTTCGTCGTATTTACGAGCCTTAGCGCCACCTGCAGCTGCCAGCGTCATGGTGATGGCCGCCGTCAGAGTGGTCTTGCCATGGTCAACGTGGCCAATGGTGCCAATGTTGACGTGGGGTTTATTGCGTTCAAACTTTTCGCGTGCCATTTACGTTACGTGTCCTTTCCTTTTTAAGCGTTCCCAGCGTTTTTAGAGATAATGGCCTCAGCCACATTTCGAGGAACCTCACCATAATGGCTGAATTCCATCGAAAAAATGCCCCGACCCTGCGTTTTAGAGCGGATGTCGGTAGCATAACCAAACATCTCAGCTAGGGGAACATTGGCTGTAACCTTTGCAACGTCAACCTCTGTTCCCATCCCCTCGATCTGGCCCCGGCGGGAGTTCAAATCTCCCATGACGTCACCCAGAAAATCTTCTGGAACTTCAACCTCGACCTTCATGATTGGCTCTAGAAGGACGGGAGACGCCTGCATGACGGCTTCCTTTATCGCCATTGATCCAGCAATCTTAAAAGCCATCTCTGATGAGTCTACATCGTGATAAGACCCATCAACCAGAGTAACCTTTAAATCGATTACGGGATACCCAGCTATAATACCAGATTCGCAGGCCTCTTTCATGCCCTGTTCTGCTGGAGAGATGTATTCCTTAGGAATCATGCCCCCGACAATTTTAGACACAAACTCAAACCCGCTGCCCTCTTCAGTCGGCTCAACCTCCACCACCACATGGCCATACTGCCCTTTGCCGCCGCTCTGGCGCACAAATTTACCTTCAGCACTGGTGGCCTTACGGATGGTTTCTCGGTAGGCTACCTGGGGTGCACCGATGTTGGCACCTACCTTGAATTCGCGCAGCATGCGGTCAACCAAAATATCTAGGTGGAGTTCGCCCATGCCCGCAATTACGGTTTGATTGGTTTCTGGGTCAGTGCTAACGCGGAAGGTGGGGTCTTCCTCCGATAACGACTGTAGGGCTTTAGCCAACTTATCCATGTCCTGCTTGGTTTTTGGCTCTACCGCCACAGAAATCACCGGCTCGGGCACATAGAGCGATTCCAGCACGATGGGCTGGGCAGGGTCGCAGATAGTGTCACCGGTAAAGGTGTCTTTAAGGCCAATGGCGGCCCCCAGATCGCCCGCACGGAGCTCGTCCACCTCAATGCGATCATCGGCCTTAAGCACAATTAAGCGAGAAATTCGCTCTTTCTTGTCCTTGGTGGCGTTGTAGATGTAACTGCCCTTTTTCAGAATCCCGGAATAGACGCGCACAAAGGTTAGCCGCCCGTAGGGATCGGCCATGATTTTGAACGCCAGGGCAGCCAGAGGTGCATCGTCGTCGGCAGGGCGCTCGGCAACATCGCCACTGGGTAAGTGACCCTGAATGGGGGGCACTTCCATGGGAGATGGCAAATAGTCAACGACTGCGTCTAGGAGCAGCTGCACCCCTCGATTTTTAAAGGCAGAACCACAGAGCACCGGCACGATGCTGCCTTGGATGGTGCCTTGCCGCAGGGCGATCGCAATCTCCTCTGGGGAAAGCGGCTGCCCTTCAAAATACTTTTCCATCAGGGCGTCGCTGGTCTCAGCCACGGCCTCGATCAGCTTGGCGCGGTATTCATCGGCTACCGCTAAGATGTCGGCCGGGATCTCGGTATCTTCGAAGTTTTGGCCTAGGTCGTCGTGGTAGATGCGAGCCCGCATAGCTACAAGATCGACCACACCCTGAAAATCGCCCTCTGAACCGACGGGAATTTGAACTGCGACGGCGTTGGCCCCGAGGCGATCGCGCAGCTGGTCGTACACCTTAAAAAAGTTAGCCCCGGTGCGATCCATCTTGTTGATGAAGGCAATGCGCGGCACGCTGTAGCGATTGGCCTGACGCCACACTGTCTCTGACTGGGGCTGCACGCCTCCAACCGAGCAGAATACCGCGATTACCCCGTCGAGCACCCGCATGGAACGCTCAACCTCAATGGTGAAGTCAACGTGGCCGGGGGTATCGATGATGTTGATCTGGTGATCGCGCCAGCTGGTGCTGATGGCCGCAGCGGTGATGGTGATCCCCCTTTCCCGCTCCTGCTCCATCCAGTCGGTAACGGCTGTGCCCTCATGCACCTCGCCGATTTTGTGCACCAGGCCAGAGTAAAACAGGATGCGCTCTGTGGTGGTGGTTTTGCCAGCGTCAATGTGCGCCGCAATGCCAATGTTCCTAACCCGCTCTAGGGGCGTTATTCGTACCACAGTTCTCTCCTTGTCACTCTATGACGACGCAACTCTCTGACCAACGCAATTCCTATGACCAGTCGTTTTGGCACACCCGAACAAATTTATTCTAGGAAGCAGAAACAACTATTGCCAAAGAATGAGACCGCCAAAGAATGAGACGTCCCGGGGCAACACCTACCGCTTAGTAGCGGTAGTGAGCAAAGGCCTTGTTAGCTTCTGCCATGCGGTGGGTCTCTTCGCGCTTGCGCACGGCACCGCCGGTCTCATTGGCGGCATCCATGAGTTCGTTGGCCAATCTGATGGCCATGGACTTGCCGGGGCGCTGCCGAGCAAACTGGGTGAGCCAACGCAGGGCCAGAGCCACACTGCGCTCAGAACGCACTTCCATCGGCACTTGGTAAGTGGCACCGCCGACCCGGCGGGCTTTGACCTCTACCAGAGGAGAAGCATTGCGTACGGCGCGCTCAAACACGTCCAGCGGATCGCCACCGCTCCGCTCTTTGATGATGGTGAAGGAGTTGTAGATGATTCTGTCGGCCAGGGACTTTTTGCCACTGGTCATCAAACGACGGCTCATCATGGTGATGAGGCGGCTGTTGTAGACAGAATCAGGCGGGATCGGACGTTTTTGAACAACTGTACGACGAGACATGGTGCAAATTCCAGTGGCTTAAAGACTAGCTGCGCAGACAGAAATAAAAATTGTAGAGCGAAGGCAAATGACTCAGACAGTAGAGGCAGTAACACCTGTAGCTGATGCAAAATCGAACGGCTGGCTCCATTTGGACTGTCCTAACCGCGTAAATCTGATCAGCTTGGCCAGGCATTGGCTCAGACTCTTCGCTGCCCTACCGCTGCCCTCATATCTATGCCCTAGGGCATTAGGCCCTAAAACTGTGAATTAGGACGCCTTAGGGCGCTTGGCTCCATACTTGGAACGCCCCTGACGGCGATCTTTGACCCCAGCGGTGTCAAGGGTGCCACGAATGATGTGGTAGCGAACACCGGGGAGATCTTTGACCCGGCCGCCACGAATCATGACTACGGAGTGTTCTTGAAGGTTATGGCCAATACCAGGAATATAGGCGGTGACCTCAAAGCCAGAGGTCAGCCGCACCCGTGCCACCTTCCGCAGAGCCGAGTTGGGCTTTTTGGGGGTAGTGGTGTAGACACGAGTACAAACTCCCCGCCGCTGCGGACAGCTCTTTAGGGCAGGAGATTTGGTCTTCTTCTCTGCTTTTTGGCGCTCACTCCGGATAAGTTGCTGAATCGTGGGCATAGGTGCTTCTGCTGCTAAGGCGGATAAAACTCAAGTTTTCACAAGATCTAATGCTAGCACCCTGAAGAAACTTTGGTCAAACCCTGCATTGTGGCTTTGGGGAGCATCGAGCTAGGGCGTTGGCAGGTGGGCCGCAGTGCAGTCTTGGGTGACTGGGCTATCAGCGCTTAGGGCAAAGGCATTGCCGCAGCCACAGGTGCTCTGGGCGAGGGGATTGATGAAGCGAAACCCCCCGCCCATCAAGTCTTCGGAGTAGTCGATCACCAAGTCTTTGAGCAAATCTAGCTGAGCTGTGGGGATTGCTAGATCAATGCCGTTATGGGCTACTGCCGTGGTGGGCTGATCGATATCGGCGGCCACGGTAAGGCGGTAGGTCCAGTCGGCGCAGCCGCCAGGCTCAAGGGTCAGTTGAGCGATGGGGGTGCTCCCTGTAGCCTGGTTCGCAGCTTGGGTACGGTGTCGATGGAGCAGTCGAGTTAGCTCTTGGGCGGCAGCGGGGCGAATTTCGACCATAGGTGGTGCGCGGTAGTAGACAGCGCTTCTCAAAAAGAACAGCGGCAATGCCGAGCTTAGCACTACCGCTGTTCTTGTAGGTGAGCCGAATCTGGCCTGGGTGAAATCGCGGGGTTGAAAGCCCTTAGCCTGCATTGTTTTAACGCTAAGGAAAAGCACGTCATTCCCGTGGAAACGGAAATCTATGAGAGGCGGCATCCTTTCGAATGGATTCCCGCGCAGAGCCTTCGCGGGGGCAGGCTCTGCGCGGGAATGACAGCCGCTCGCTTCTGTCTTTGTGAATAATCTAGGTTAGGCCTTTTCGACGCGAGAATAGTCGTCTTGAAAACGCACGATGTCGTCTTCGCCGAGATATTCTCCGTTTTGTACCTCAATCAGCACTAGGGGAATAACACCGACATTTTCCAGCCGGTGCTGAGTGCAGGGGGGCACGTAGGTTGACTGGTTGGTGGACAGGAGAATTTCATTTTCGCCGCAGACTACTTTGGCCGTGCCAGATACTACGATCCAGTGTTCGCTGCGGTGATGGTGCATCTGGAGGCTAAGGCGATGGCCAGGCTTGACCTCAATCCGCTTAATTTTGTAACCCCGGCCCTCTTCGAGCACTGTGTAGGAACCCCAGGGGCGCAGACCTGTTTCAGCGATTTCGCTGACACTGCTAGTGGCTAGGGTCAGCGCAGTGGGCTGAAGGGTCTCTTGCAGTTTTGGCATAGTGATAGTTCTCCTAGAAGGTAACGTTTAGAGGTTGTGCTGGTGCCTGTGACCTAACCAGGTCGACTCGCCCTGTAGAACGTCCGAGATTAATAGACTTTATAAGTGGCTTGAAGGTTGCTTCTGACCAATGCACCAGGCGCAGTTTTCAGCCAATAGTCTAGCAAGGGCAAAGGGGAGAGCCAGGGAATTTGAGGGAAAAGGCACTAAATATACGAAGTCTTCACACCCAGCATTTACCCTATTCATGTGCCTGAATTTCTCTGTCTACTGCAAAAACAGGCCAATGCTGTTGCTGACTCTGGCCGCTGTGCGGGGCGAGCGGTTGATCAGTCGGCCCCCTAGGTAGAGACTGGCAGAGCTGCCGCCATCTAGGTTGAGGGCGTCAGTGCTGCCCAACTGAAGCATGATTTGAGCCAGCTGATCGAGGGTGGGGCCTGGGCCTAGGGGACTATGGTGCACGGCCACCAGTAAAATTTCGCCAGTGGCGGTGACGCCGATGGCGCTGCGGGGCGCCGCCTGGGTGGCGAAGGCGTTACTAAACTGCTCGAGTCGGGCATCGAGCACCGTGATGCGATCGCGCAAGAGCAGTGGCCCGCCGCCAATCACATTGGGGAATGGCTCTAGACTGGCGGGCAACGACTCAGACTCTAGGGCCACTGACTGCCCCTGGGGCAATGCCTGGGCCGCCGTGGCATAGGAGCGCAGCGCCAGCAGATAACCGTCGGCAGGGATTGGGATGCCGCCTGGGCCGATGGTGCTGGCGGGCTGCTGGGCGGTGACGACTCCGCCGCTCACCGTGACCACGGTTTCCCCTTCCAGAATGGGTTGATAGCTGCGCCCCCAGGCGGGGGTGTAGAGGCCAATGCCCGCCTGCACATAGCCGCTGTTGATGGTCTGGATGGGCAATGCCTGCCCGCTGCCCGTGGTTAGCGCCTGCCGGAGAAACAGGCGTTCCATACGCACCTGGCCCTGGTTGTTCCACCCCACCACGCCGCGGCTGAGGATGGGGCCTGAGACCCAGTCGTTGTTGGAGCGCACGGCCCCTAGAGGGTACTGGTTGTTGCGGTTGAAAAAGCCGGCGTTGATGGCGGCGGTAGCCTGCCAGCGCTGGGCAATGGTGGTCAGGGGGGCGGTGCCCGTGGCCGTAGTTGGGTCGGGCCAGATGGGGCGCAGGGCGGCCTGGGTGGGGTCAACTTGCAGCCAATAGACCGGGAATGGCTGTCCGGCAACGGATACATACCTCTGCTGCCAGCGCACTCCGGCTCCCCAGGCAATGCTGTGGGGCCGTAGGCTATCGGCGCGGATGTCGATCGCGATTTGGTGGGGGTTGGCCTGGGTTACTAGCTGGGGCGGGTGGCTAGCGCTAGCCTGGAGACGGGTGCCGCCGGGGACTGGGACGGCTGTCAGCGAACCCAGATAGGCTCCGGCGGGGGCGGCGATCGCAGTTTTTAACACGGCTTCATCAATGGCGGCCCCCAGGGTGAGGTTGAGGGCATCGGCGCTGTCGATCAGGTGGGCCGGCGCTGGGCCAGACAGCTCTAGAATCAGCCGCTCACCGCCGGGCTGGGCCTCTCGGCGCAGGCCCACTATCTGGGCCGGGGGCGTGGTGATTTGCAGGGTGCCGCCCTGGTAGCTGCTTTGGGGCTGCACTTGCCAGCCGTAGCGCTCGGCCAGGGGCAAAATATCAAGGAAGCGGTAGCCACCCTGCACCCAGGCGGACAGCTCTACGATCTGGCCAGGCTGGGTGAACCACTGGACGGGCTGCCGCTCGGGCTGACTGCTGCTGAGTAGGGTAGCCCCAAGGTGATCGGTGACGCCGTAGTCTGCCAGGCCGATTTGGCCGTGAGCCATCATCCAGGGAACGGTGGCTGGGCTACCGTTAATCACGAGCGTTTGCCCCTGGGCTGTTTGCCCTTGGGCTATTTGTTCTTGAGCTGGGGGGACGGCATCGGCGAGGCTGGCCTCAGCGAGCAATGGGGAAATAGCCAGGGCCGGGGGAGATGCGATCGCGCTCAGCAGACCGAGGCCGACCCAACCTGCGGCTACCCCACGATAGCTCCAGCGAAAACTAGACATAAGTAGAACTAAGGCGGGTAGGGCTAAGACGGGTGGTCTGATCATAGACGTTTAGCGGTGATTGATTCTGAGTTTTACAGGCACAAACAGCAAGTTTCGGGGTAACTTGCGAGGGATTTAGAGGCGATTTTGAAACAATCGCTACCGTTACAGCCGTTTAATTGGAAGAAGCTGTAGATAAAGACTGGTTCTAAGGTTTGTAAACTACTGATAAAGTCTGTAGATTACAGATATAGAGTCCGAATTAGGTGCAGCCTGCGCTGACGGTTTGCAGTCGGGGGATAGCCCTTGATCTTTGAGCTTAGTCTTTGCACAAGGTTAAGGCACGTTTGAGTTCCACGATGAAGTGAGCTGAGAACTGAGCTGGTTGAGCTGAACCGTCGGCAGTGCCCCTAAGCCGACGCTGAGTTGTTTGACTCTCCCTCCAGGTCTGACAGTTTCTCTCCAACATTCTTTTCTACAGGCCGTAGCTAAGCGATTTAATTGCGCCGCTGGGCAGGGCATGCTGCTAGGCTAGCTCTCCCGGTCAAATTTTTGCCCCCGCCCTTTTTTCTCCTCCTGTTTTTCTCTTCCATGGGACGTACACCTGTGAATCAACCCTATCAATCTCAGCAGCACCTCCGTTCTGAAGGGACAAGTTCTGAAGGGACAAGTTCTGAAGGGACAAG
>DAIPYU010000060.1:10956-26788 GCA_036782635.1 Nodosilinea sp. CTOTU7353 | reverse complement strand
GTGCGATCGCAGCCCCCCAGCGACCCTGATCAGCCCTCGGCTCCGGAGGCAGACTACTGGGATATTCAAAATGTCTGCATCCAGCAGTCGCTGCGCCTGGGGTCGCGCTCCTTTAGCCCTGGGGCGGCCCAAGACTGGTTTGATCAGGCCGTTGCCAAATAGCAGCAGCAGCCTGGGGCGGCAGCCCAGGCTCAATCTCCGACAGGCCAGGCCCAGGCCAATCGCATCACCCCCAAGCAGTACCAGCAGATTGCCAAGGCCAGACCCCAGCTCGACAACCTGTATATTGACGAGTCGTTTCGCCTGGTCAAAACCCAGCGCGAAAAATCCCAGCGCCCCTCCTACACCGTGGCGGTGCGCCTAGACCAGGTTTGAGCCAGGGGCTATGGGCATCGACAGCGGGAGACTAAACATAGCTAGCGATTGAGGCAGTGGTTCAGTGTGTTGAGCGCGTGGAGCGAAAAATCGCCCAGCCAGGTGTCTCGGGTGCGATCGCCCGCCTCTGACCGCAGAAACCCGTTGACGGTGGCGGCCCAGGTCGGGTCGTCGCTGGGCAAAGCCAGGCTGTAGTAGTCGCAGGTGAGGGGCAGATCGGGCACCAGGGAAAACTCGGCCACGGGCAAACCGCTCCGCACCAGTTCCCCCAGCAGGAGCACGTCATCGCCAAAAAATGCGTTTAGCTGGCTGCCGCTGACCGCCTGAATGGCGTCGGCACGCCCGGTGGGGCCGTCAAACCGACGGAGGTTGGCGGCGGGGTAGCGCTCTTGGAGAAAGGTCTCATTGGTGGAGTTGGCCAGTACGCCCACATTGACCCCCTGCAAGGAGAGCACTGGGTTTACCCCCGGTGCCTGCTCGGGGGTGGTGAGGAAGTGGGTACCGCTGGCAAAAATCAGGCTTGAAAACGCCATGCCCTCGACCCCTTCGCGCACGGTGTTGGGGCCGCACTCCAGGTAGACCTGACCCTCGCGCACCAGATCAAAGCGATCGCCCAGGGTAGAGGGCAGCGCCACCAGCGCCAGGGTAAGGTTGCTGCCCACCTGCTGCTGCACGTAGTCGCGCAGGGCCACGGCCGCACCGCATAGCCGTGGGAGGCCAAATGCTGATTGAGAAAAACAAAATCTTCCTTCACCGCCCCAAACCCGTGGGAGACAATCACGATTGGCGCTGGCCCCAACCTACCCTCAGGCAGGTATACATCTACATCGAAGTCGTAGTTGACTGACAGCCCCGCCTGGATCTGTCGCAGGGCCGGGTTGGTCACCGTGAGGGTGGTCTGCGAAACCCCGTAGCCCCCCGGCTGCGACAGGTCAGGCAGGGCTGCCAAGCTGAGGTGGGTTTGGGTGGCGGCCTCGGCGGTGGCCTGGGGCCGCAGCTGCTCTAGACCCAGGCCCAGGCCCGCCAACCCCAGGGTCGCCGCCAAGGTGCCAGCCCCCAACCGAGTTAAGCCAAAGCGAAAAAACGCCATCGACTGAGCCTCAACAGTAAATTTACTCAAATAATCGGGGGAAATAGCCACCGACATTTGACTTTAATGAGTCCGGCTACCAAGTTTTGCGTCATTATAGGGAGTCAAATGCTTCAGATTTGATGTTGAGTTGCGATCGCGCCTACCTATGAAACCCGGCAGCAAATACTATCCCCTGTTTAACCACCTGCAAACCTCCGGCCAAGACGAGGTGGTGCTGACCTTTGCCGACATTGCCACCCTACTCGGCGGCCCCCTGCCCAAATCAGCCGTTGAGCGCAAAAACTGGTGGAGCAACCGCGACACCCCCGCCGCGCTGCAAGCCGGGGCCTGGGTGGGGGCAGGCTACCACGTCTACGCCATTGACCTAGAGGCTAAAACCGTCACCTTTCGCAAATTTGAGGCCCAGTACAACATCCAGCAAAAAGACGGCAAAATTATCTGGCAGCGCGACGCTATTCGCGCCCTGCGCAAGCACATGAGCCTCACCCAGATGGAGTTTGCTGAGCAGATGGGCGTGCGCCGCCAAACCGTTAGCGAGTGGGAGAACGGCGTCTACGACCCCGATCGCAGCACCTCAAAGTTCTTTGAGCTATTGGCCAAAACCGCCCACTTTGAAGTGCCCCCAGCAGAAAATCCTTAGCCACTCTTGAACAAAAACCCGGTTTCTTGGTTAGGAAGCCAGTCATGCTATCAGGGCAGCGATGAAGAAACCGGGTTTTTAGCCGCAGTCGCCCGGCTACAGCGAACTGGAATCTAGGCTGGCGGCCTCTTCGGGTGATTGGGGAAGGTGCAAGCCGCACTCCTGCTTCAGCCCTTTAAATCGGGTATCGCGCTCGTTGTCGTCGTCGTCAGTGATAGGGCGGCTAGAGTGCCAGTCGCCCACCGACACATAGCCCTTGTCAAACAGCGGGTGGTAGGGCAAGCCGTGGGTCACCAAGTATTCGTAAACATCTTTAGAGGTCCACCGGAGAATGGGCAGCAGTTTGTAGCGCCCGCCCTGCTGATCCACGCGATCTAACGATTTGCGGTGGTTGGTCTGGTCAGAGCGCAGCCCGGTGAGCCAGGCGGTGGCCTGGAGCTCGGCCAGGGCGCGCTGCATTGGCTCTACCTTGCGAATGCGATCGTAGCGGTTGAAAGACTCGACATCGTGCTGCTCCCAGAGGCGACCGTAGAGCGCCTCCATGCGGGCGGGGCTGAGGGGCGACTGGTAGACCTTGAGATTGAGGTTGAGGCGGGTTGAAAGTTCGTCGGCAAAGCGGTAGGTTTCTGCAGGCAGATAGCCCGTATCGACCCAGATCACCGGAATATCTGGCACCACCTGGGTGACCAGATGCAGCATTACCGCCGACTGAATGCCAAAGCTGGTGCTTAAAACTAAACCGTTGCCGAAGGTCTCGTGGCCCCACTGCACCAGGCTGGTGGCGTCAGCATCTCCCCAGTCTCGGTTGACGGCTGGCAGGTCGAGAACGGGAGCGGCCTTGGTCTTGCGGGGCAAGAGTGCGGCATCTGACATGGGTTTACTCCTTCCGTTCGACAAAGCCGTAGCTCCAGGGCCACATAGCGATGGGGGTTTACAGGGGGGTGAATGGGGGCCGGGAGCGATCGCCCACGAAGTTAAGCAGTCTTGAAGAATAGCAAAATTGAAGGCGCACCCTGGGGGCACCAATCAGCCTTACTCACCCCTTCGACCTTAGCCCATCTGTTGACATCTGTTGATCATAAACGACAGCTAATGCACAATTTTGTCACTACAGGCCAATTTTTCCGGCAAAATCAGATCTATATGGATCCGTTCTAAACCTTAGCGGGGGGGCTGGGGGCACCGTCTCATACCCAATCCGACCCACAAAACCCCGATTCGAAACCAATGCCTCGTAGGGGCGTAGCATGCTACGCCCCTACAAATCGGGGGTATACAGATAGGATTTGGTATCACTGCCGCCTAAGATTCCTGTCACCTCAGCCTATCCACTGTATACACTGGTTTCTGTCGTCAGCCTTTGCCGCCTCTATGCCTGCTACTCCTTCCTACCCCCGCAATCTGGTGGGCTATGGTCGCACCCCGCCCCATGCCCAGTGGCCCGGCCATGCCCGCATCGCGGTGCAGTTTGTGATCAACTACGAAGAGGGCGGCGAAAACTGCATTCTCCACGGCGACGCCGCCTCGGAGGCGTTTTTGTCAGAAAGCGTGGGTGCTGCCCCCTTGACCGGGGTGCGCAATATGAATATGGAGTCGATGTATGAGTACGGCAGTCGAGCCGGGTTTTGGCGGCTGCATCGGCTTTTCACCAGCCGGGGCCTGCCCCTGACGGTCTACGCCGTGGCCATGGCCATGGCCCGCCACCCCGAGGCCGTAGCCGCCATGACCGAGGCCGACTGGGAGATCGCCAGCCACGGCTACCGCTGGATTGATTACCAGTACTTTGGCCTTGAGGCGGAGCGGGAGCACATTCGTAAAGCCGTGGAGATCCATACCCAGGTGGCGGGCAGTCGGCCCCTGGGCTTTTACCAGGGCCGCAACAGCCCCAACACCCGCGCCCTGGTGGTCGAAGAGGGGGGCTTTCTCTACGACGCCGACAGCTATGCCGACGACCTGCCCTACTGGAGCACCGAGTACGGCAGACCCCACCTCGTGATTCCCTACACCCTCGACAACAACGACATGCGCTTTGCCACCTATGCGGGCTTTAACTCGGGGGATCAATTTTTTGCCTACCTGCGCGACGCCTTTGACACCCTCTACGCCGAGGGCGACGACGCGCCCAAGATGATGAGCATTGGCCTGCACTGCCGCCTGGCGGGCAAGCCGGGGCGCACGGCGGCGCTGGCGAGGTTTTTGGACTATGTGCAGGGGCGCGATCGCGTCTGGATCTGCCGCCGGGTCGACATCGCCCACCACTGGCACAAACACCACAAACCTGCCTAACCCAGAAGGATGGGGATGTATAGAGCAAGTGATCAGTCGAGAAGCTGATTGGATAGACGCGCTCCAGCGCCGTCGACTGATCGCTGAGAGCTACAACGAAACCACTACGATCGCCCTAGAACAGGCAATCAGGCGGCGGTACTACGGGCTGCTTCAAGCGCTTTACCAAATCCTGAAAGAGAAAACCGAGGGTGGTGTCAATTCCTAGTCTTCTAAGATTTTTGGCACTTTGAAGAAGTCGTCTTCGCGATCAGGGGCGCAGTCGAGCATGGTGGCGCGATCGCCAAAGGTCTCTAGCTGGTCAGCGCGGGTAATGTTTCTCAGCTCGATGGCGCGGGTGGTAGGTTCTACGTCGTCAGTGTTGAGCTCTTTGAGCTGCTCCACGTAGTCGAGAATGCCGCTGAGCTGCCCGGTGAACTGCTCTTCTTCGGCCTCGGAGAGGTCGAGGCGGGCCAGGAGGGCAACTTTGCGCACTTGTTCGAGGTCGATCATGGGAGAAGGGTTGGAGAGATGGGGAAGGGGAGGGGAAGGAGGTAGCAGCAGGGCAGCGATGGGCAGTGGAACCAACGCATTATTGTGGCTACATTGTGGCTACAGCCAGCTTTTATAGCGCCGGGGGATTGGTGGGCAGTGCCCACCCTACGGCTGACCGACTGGGTTTGGGAAACCGAGGGTAAAATTCACTTACGAAGCGACAGGGGATGGTGGGCAGTGCCCACCCTACGGGCTAGAAGAAAATATCGTTCTTCATGCGGCCCGTGTTCTTCATCCAGTTTTGGGCTTCGATGTAGTTGTTGGGGGCGATGGTAACCGCTTCTAGCCAGTAACGGGCGGCTTCGTCAAAGTAGTTTTCGGCGGCTTCGCTGTCGCCGCTAGCCTCGGCCTGCTCGCCCTTGTAGTGGTAGATCACGGCGATATTGTTGAGCGCCTGGCACAGGCGGGGATTGAGATCGAGCGCCTCTTGATACTTCCCGAGGGCAATCTCATGCTCACCGTTGCTGGCGTGAATCAGGCCCATGTTGTAGAGAATGAAGCTTTTGTCGTAGGGCTCTTCTTCTAGGGTGAGGGCTTCGCGGTAGTTTTCCATCGCCTCGGCATATTCCCCATCGGCCTGGGCCGACATGCCGTCGCGGTAGTAGGCAAAGGCCTCTTTCTCGCTTTTCTTCGCCGGCATCATCTTGAGGATCATGTCGGCCATGACGGTGAAAGATTTGTCGATGAAGTTGTCGTTGCGTTGGGTTCTTGGCATGGGTAGCGACGGACAAATGAGGGACTTAACGCTTACCTAAGCCCGATAGTGCTGCTGCTGAAAATTTCGGGGTTAGGCTAGACCGAGCTATCAATAAGCCTAGCAAACCCTGGGAGTTTAATGGCACCGGAGTCTGGGCCACGGGACATTGACGAACGTTTTTGTGTAGAACTGAGTTAGCCCTCGCCCAGGCATTGGCTGGGTGGCCTGCTTTCAGGGCCTGCTGCCGGCGCATTTTCGCTAGCCAAGGATTGCTAAGCAAGCACTGCTAGGTAAGCGGCGGCGCGCTCATTGACAACTCTAGTTATTCGGTAATGGATTTATCTCTACTCCTGGCGATCACCCTGATTGTTGCCCTGGTGGTGTGGCTCAACCGCCGCCAGGGCCGCCACAAAAAACCCTATCGCCTTGGCACTCCAGAACCCACCACCGCCCCCACGCGCCCGGTGCGCAGCCGTACCGAGCGCGAGCTACTACGCCTGGTCGGCGGCAACCGGGCCGTCGCGGATCGCCTGGTCGAACAGGTGCAGTTGCGCAACCCCCAGCACAGCGAGCAGTGGTGCTGGGAAAAGGCAATTTACGATATTCAGCGCGATCGCCACAGTTCTTAGCCACGCTTCAGCCTGGGTTGAGGGCAACGCCTTTGCGGGGGCAGGCTCTGCTGCGGGAATGACAGCCGGCAGACTGCTAGAGCATCGGTACAGTAGGGCTAAAAACCCGGTTTCTTCATCGCTGACTAACAGCAGGACTTGCGTTCTAGCCAAGAAACCGGGTTTCTAGAGCGGCGTTCTAGAGCGGCGTTTTAGTTTCGGTTGTCGTTTGCATAGTTGATGCGCGTACCGGCCCAGTTGAGCTTGTTGCGCAGGGTGCCGTAGTAGGAATGGTCTTGCCTCAGAATAATAAACTGGGCCATGGCCTCGGCACTGCGCACATCGACCCGCTGCCCCGGCCAGATGGCGGTGCCCAGCACCCCGTCGGTCCACAGCTTGGTGGTGAGGTCGGGGTCGGCCAGAGGCCACACGCTGACTACCGAGCCGGGCGGCAGCACAATGGGGCGGCTAGAGAGGCTCAGGGGGCAGATGGGCGTCACCACAATCGCATCCATGCCGGGGTGAATGATCGGGCCGCCTGCGGCCACGGTGTAGCCGGTAGAGCCGGTAGGGGTGCTGATCAAGAGACCGTCGCCCTGGTATTGATCGACCACTTCGCCGTCGATCTCCATCTCAAGCATGGAGGTGATCATGCGATCGGGGGAGGCAGGCTTGATCGCCATTTCGTTGAGGGCCAAATATTTCTCGCTAACTGGCTCCAGGTTGGTGCGGTTGCCCTCGTAGATGCGGGCTTGCAGCATCATGCGGCGCTGGACAGCAAAGCGATCGCTCAGCAACCGCTCCCACACCGCTTCCGTGTCATCCATCTCTTCAGAACTTTCGGTTAAAAAGCCCAGGTGGCCACCGATGTTGACCGCCAAGATGGGAATGTTTTCGAGGGCCAAATTGCGGGCAGCGGTCAGAGCCGTGCCATCGCCGCCAAACACCACCGCCAGGTTGATCGGGTGGCTAACCGAGGCTAAAAAAACCGGGTAAGGGTTGTCCTTAGGGCCGCTGGGGCCGCGCAGCACCTTGCTGCCCAGCGCCTCAAGCTGCCTGGCGCATTTCTCGGCCCACTGTTGGCTGAGCCGGTTACCAGCTTTGTGAACGATGATGACTTGATCGAGTTGCAAAGTGAGACTACCACTTCAGCAGGTTGAACTGCTCCATATCTACGGTGTCGCGGTTGCGGTAGATCGACAGCACGATCGCCAGGCCCACCGCCGCCTCTGCCGCCGCGATACTAATCACAAACACCGCAAACACCTGGCCGTCGATGCCGACTGGGTCGAGGTAGTTTGAAAAGGCCAGCAGGTTTAGGTTCACCGCATTCAGCATTAGCTCAATGGACATCAGCACCCGAATCACGTTGCGGCTGGTGACCAAGCCATAGATGCCAATGCAGAACAGGGCGGCGGCGACAAGCAAAAAGTACTGAAGTTGCATGGCTAGGGCAGAAAGGATGGTGGGGTTACAGGGTGGAGAGATCCCAGGGTTCTCCTGGTGCATTGGCCAAATTTTCTAGCGATCGCCAGGAAGAACCCTGGGATCTGCGGACAGACTTAGCTATCGGTATCGGAGGCTGAGACCGACGACACCAGCTCGCGGGGGCGCTCCGGCAGCTGCAAGGCTTCCGACTCTGGTTCGCCAGGGGCCACATCGGGAATGAACTCGCGGCGGGCCAGCACGATCGCCCCAATCAGCGCGATCAGCAGCAGCACCGAGGCTAGCTCAAAGGGCAGCAGGTAATCGGTAAAGAAGTGAATGCCAATGGCAACGGTGGCCGCATCGCCGCTGGCTACCTCGTTCGAGATCGCCCAGGGGGTATTCAGCGTTGAGACGGTGAGGAGAGCAAACAGGCCGGCGCAAACCCCAGCGGCGGCGACTTTGCCCACCCAGTCCTGCTTGATGGGGGCAAAGGGCTGCTCTTTGTTGACCAGCATGATGCCAAACAGGATCAGTACGCTGACGGCACCGACGTACACCAGCACCTGAGCCGCTGCCACAAACCCGGCATTGAGCAAAATGTATAAACCCGACATGCTAGTGAACACACCGCCCAGCAAAAATGCCGAGTAGACAATATTCTCAAGCAGCACGACCCCCAGGGCACCCCCCAGGGTCATGGCGGTGAGTATGCCAAAGGCAACGAGTTGTACCCCTTCCGCTAGCGTCACAGTACTGAACTCCTAGTAAACAATCGGGCAATGGGAGCCGTGGTTTGAACTTAGGCGAATGTACCACGGAACTCCCACAGGTGCATTAAGGCAACTTCTAGAAAATAGTTTCCCAACTTATGGGCAGTGCCCACCTACAGCGGCTGCAGTCGCTGAATTAAAGCTGGTATCTTCTTTCCTGGAATTCTCTTAAGAACCTTTAATCTGTGCTTTTGGCTTCACCTTGAGGTTTGGCCTCGGCCTCAGCCTGGGCTGCCTCTAGAATTTCCTTGGGCATTTGGCCAGCTCGACGAGAGTTGGGCGGCAAATCATGAGGGTCCATCACCCCCTTCGGTAGGTAGGCCAGCTCCCGCAGGGGAGTCACCATGGGATCTTGAGTGACCTTATAGGGTAGACGGCCCAAGGCAACGCTGTCGTAGTTGAGCTCGTGGCGGTCATAGGCGGCGAGTTCGTACTCTTCGGTCATTGATAGGCAGTTGGTGGGGCAGTACTCCACGCAGTTACCGCAAAAAATGCAGACCCCAAAGTCAATGCTGTAGTGCTTCAGATCTTTTTTCTTAGTGGTCTTGTCAAATTCCCAATCGACCACGGGTAGGTTGATCGGGCAGACCCGCACACAGACTTCGCAGGCAATGCACTTGTCAAACTCAAAGTGAATGCGGCCCCGATACCGCTCAGAGGGGATCAGCTTTTCGTAGGGGTACTGCACCGTAACCGGGCGGCGGCTCATGTGGTCGAAGGTCACAGACAGCCCCTGGCCAATGTATTTAGCCGCCTGCAAGCTTTCTTTGGCGTAGTCGCTGACTTGTTTGAGAAAACCCAGCATAGGGGTTGACCTCCAGAGTTTTACAGGTTGTTAGGGCAGGGGGCGCTAGCTATGACCCTAGTAATTACTACTTAAAGGGTAAAGCAGTATCCCTAGACTAGCCACCAAAGGCGGCGGGAAAGGTGAGCTTGAGCGCCGCAGTCAGCAGCAGATTAACTAAAGCAACCGGCAGCAAAAACTTCCAGCCAAAGTCAAGCAGCTGGTCAATGCGAATGCGGGGCATGGTCCACCGCACCAGCACCGCGATAAACACCAGAGCGTAGGCCTTAAACAGGGTCATCATGATGCCCAGGGAAGCGGTAATCACCTGGAGCCAGGGGGTGGTTTCGCTGACTCCAACCAGGCTGGCTAACCAGCTCACCGAAACCGGCGACTCCCAGCCGCCCAGGTAGAGAATGGAGACAATCAGCGCCGACAGCACCAGGTTGACGTAGGAGCCAACGTAGAACAGGCCGAACTTCATGCCGGTATATTCGGTCTGATAGCCTGCCACCAGCTCTTCTTCGGCTTCGGGTAGGTCAAAGGGCAGGCGCTCACACTCGGCCAGGGCGGCAATCCAAAAAATTAAGAACCCGGCGGGCTGACGCCAGATGTTCCAGCCCAAAATGCCGTAGCCGGACTGCTGGTTGACAATATCGATGGTGCTGAGGCTGTTGGACATCAGCACCACCGCCAACACCGCCAGCGCCAGGGGAATCTCGTAGCTGATCGACTGAGCCGCAGCCCTCAGCCCGCCCAGCAGGGAGTACTTATTGTTCGACGAATAGCCCGACATCAGCAGGCCAATGGGGGCAATGCTGGAGAGGGCAATCCAAAGGAAGATGCCGACGCCGATGTCGGTGATCACCAGGTTTTGGCCAAAGGGCACAATCAGGAACGACAAAAATACCGGAATCACTACGATCGCCGGCCCCAGCGTAAACAGGATGGGGTCGGCCTTGGCGGGCGTAATGTCTTCTTTAAAGATTAGCTTGATGCCGTCGGCGGCGGCCTGGAGGGTACCCAGGGGGCCGGCAAACTCAGGGCCAATGCGCTGCTGGGCGGCGGCAGAGATTTTGCGCTCTAGCCACACCGTGACAAAAATGCTCACCGTGGCCCCAATCAGAATTACCACCATAGGCAGCGGTAGCCAGAGCGCTTTAGCTGCCCCGGCGGGTACCCCCAGGTCAACTAGGGCGTCGACGAAGCTACCCCGTAGGTCAATTCCTTGATTCATGGGCCAGTCCTTAGCAACGGTAGGGTTAACTCTGGCAAAGAGAAAACACTTTAGATTCTACAGCTATCTTCCCCCATCCACCGGGCCAGGGGCGGCGGATTCATGGGAAGTTTTGGGGGGTAGGGATTGAGGGAGTAGGTGAGTGGGCGAGTGGGTGGGTGGGCGAGTGGGTGGGTGGGACTGCAATTGTCATTACACCTCCTGGGGGCTTCGGTACAGTAACCTCTGAGTAAATCTCTGAGCATCCTTCCCCTTCTAGCCCATGTCTCTTTTGCTTGCTTCCCTCGTGGCTCTAGTGCCGATCGCAACCGTATTTCTCCTGCTGGTGGTGAGGCGGCGGCCGGCTAGCCAGGCGATGCCGGGGGCACTGGGGGTGACGGCCCTGGTAGCGGGACTGGGGTGGCGGGTGCCGTTCAACTACATTGCGGCATCGCTGGTGCAGGGGCTGGTGATTGCGGCAGAGATTTTGTTCATTGTTTTTGGGGCAATTTTGCTGCTGAATGTGTTGCAGGCTTCGGGGGCGATCGCCGTCATTCGCCAAAGCCTTTTATCCCTCTCGCCTGATCGCCGGGTGCAGATGATCGTGATTGCCTGGCTGTTTGGCAGCTTTATCGAAGGGGCCTCGGGTTTTGGCACCCCGGCGGTGATCTGTGTGCCCCTGCTGGTAGCGGTGGGGTTTCCGGCCATGGCGGCAGTGATGGCGGCGCTGATTATCCAGAGCACGCCTTCGACCTTTGGGGCGGTGGGCACCCCCCTGGTGTTTGGCATGGAGGCGGGGCTGACCGGATCGGCGGCGGTGGAGGCAGCGTTAAATGTCAATGGCTTGAGCTTGATGGACTTCATTGCCCAGGTGGGTGCTCAGGCAGCCTTGGTCCACGCCCTGATCGGCACCTTGATTCCGCTGCTGCTGCTGGTGATTGTGACGCGCCTGTTTGGCCAGGATGAGCCCCAGAATGCCGGCCTACAGGTGTGGAAGTTTGCCCTGGTGGCGGGGCTGGCGTTTACGGTGCCCTACGGCCTGACGGCGGTGTTTCTGGGGCCAGAGTTTCCGTCGATGATCGGCGGGTTGGTGGGGCTGGCCATTGTCGTCACCGTCATTCGCAAGGGCTGGCTGCAACCTGAGCAACCCTGGGACTTCCCGCCCGAAGGCACCTGGCCAGAGACCTGGTCAGGCAGCATCACGCCGACCCTGGCTATGCCCCCGGCCGGGATGACGGTGATGAAGGCCTGGTTGCCCTACGTGCTGCTGGGGTTACTGCTGGTGCTGTCGCGGCTGACCCAGCTGCCCCTCAAGGGATGGCTCCAGAGCATGCGGGCCTCGTGGACAGGGATTTTTGGCACCACCATTGCCACCGCATCCACCCCGTTTTACCTGCCCGCCACCATGTTTTTGCTGGTGGTCGCGATCGCCTATTTTTTGCACCAGATGAAGCCGAGGGATTTGGGCCAGGCCGTAGGCCGATCGCTCCCCGTACTGCAAAAAACCGCCCTGGCCCTAGGATCCGCCGTGCTGATGGCGCGGGTCTTCATCAACTCTGGGGTGAATGGGGCGGGGCTGCCCAGCATGCCCCTGACCCTGGCGGAGGGTATGTCGGCGATCGCCGGGGGTACCTGGCCTCTGTTCGCGGCGGTGGTGGGTATGGTGGGGGCTTTTGTGGCGGGCAGCGTCACCGTCAGCAATATGATGTTCTCGCTGTTTCAGTTTGGGGTGGCGGAGAATATTGGCGCCCCCCCGCCGCTGATTTTAGCCCTGCAAACCGTGGGAGCCTCAGCCGGCAACGTGATCTGCGTGTCAAATATCGTGGCCGCCGCTGCGACAGTGGGGCTGCTAGGGCGTGAAGGCCTGCTCATTCGTCAACTCATCCCCGTGGTGGTCTATTACCTAGGGCTGGCGGGAGTCATCGGGATTGCTTGGGCCACGGTTGGGGGGTGAGGAGGGGTGCAAGGTGCAAGGTGCAAGGTTCAAGGTATACGGTGCAAGGTTTGCGGCAGACCTTGCACCGTATACCTTGAACCGTATACCCCCGACACCCGACACCCAACACCCAACACCTAACGCCCCCCCAAACAAAAGCCCCCCGGCGCAAGCGCCAAAGGGGCAGGAGTTCCTGAAAATCGTCACTGAATCAATAATCTGCGCTGGAAGAGAGAGTGCCCAGAGGGGTCTGACCCATCAGGTGACCCATTCTGCCCCATCCAGTGGCCCATCAGGAGGGCAGCGAAACCGAAAACCCTTGTTTATCCCAGAGTTGGGGGCGGTTGGCCAGGTCGACATAGTTCTGACTGTGAGGGCCAGTGTAGATCTGGGTGGGCCTAAAGATGCGGTTTTCACCGAGTTGCTCTTTCCAGTGGGCCAGCCAGCCAGCCACCCGAGAGATGGCAAAAATCGGCGTAAACAGGTCGGTCGGAATATCTAGCTTGCGGTAGACCAGCCCCGAGTAGAAGTCGACGTTGGGATAAATACCCTTGGCACCGAGCTTTTCAGACACGGCCTGCTCCATTTCTAGAGCAATAGCGTAATACTCGTCTTGGCCAAACTTTTCAAACAGCTGCTCAGCTAGCCCCTGCAAGATGGTGGCGCGGGGATCTTTGACCTTATAGACCCGGTGGCCGAAGCCCATGATCTTAGATTTCTCAGCAATGCAGCGCTCCACATAGGGGCGCACATTCTCGACCGAGCCGATCTGCTCTAGCATCTCGATCACCTCTTCGTTGGCGCCACCGTGCAGCGGCCCCGCCAGGGTGCCCACCGCCGAGGCCACCACCGCATAGGGGTCAGTCAGGGTCGAGGCCGTCACCATCGCCGAAAAGGTGGAGGCGTTGATGGTGTGCTCAGCATGGAGGGTCAGGCAAACGTCAAAAATCCGCGCGGCCAAAGGGTCAGGCTCACGCTCGTTGAGCATATAGAGAAAGTTGGCGGCGTAGTCGAGGTCATCCCTGGGCTGCACCGGGTCGTTGCCCTTACGCATCAGCTGAAACGCCGCCACCATGGTGGGAATCTTGGCCAGCAGCCGCACCACTGCTTTTTGAATATAGATGGGATCGTCTAGGGCACGGCGGGAGTAGAACAGCCCCAGCGCCGCCGCACAGGCCTGGAGCGCATCCATGGGGTGGCCGCTCTCAGGGAAGCATTTCATCATGTCGCGGATGCGGTACTTAAGGCGGCGGTGGTAGCGAATTTCGTACTCGAAGGCATCTAGCTCCATTTTGGATGGCAGCCCACCCCAGATCAGCAGGTAGGCGGTTTCTAAAAACGTGCCCCGCTGGGCCATCTCTTCAATGGGGATGCCGCGATATTCTAAAATGCCCGCCTTGCCATCCACATAGCTAATGCTCGACTGGGTGGCTGGCACACCCTCTAAACCAGGTCTGTATTCACATGCGGTCATAGACTTATTAGCTCCCGTTCGCTGACCTATGATTCCAAGGGGGATGAAGGCCCCGCCGTCATCAACGCTACCAAATCATCTGATCAACCGTGGCGCTGCTGTCAACCCATACCGCTATCGTGAATGCTCTAGAGTTAGAGCAGTCCTCAAGTCGCTGCCCAGGAGAAATTTATGACTACTCTTTCTGTGACCGTGCCCGACATGGCCTGTGGTGCCTGCGTTACCACAATTACCGAGGCCGTGCAGGCTGTTGACCCCAGCGCCCAGATCAAAACCGATTTAGAGTCTAAAGCGGTAGACATTACCGCCAGTGTCACCGCTGATGCGCTGACACTGGCAATTCAGAAGGCGGGGTATACGGTGAAGGCCTAACACTGGCTGGCATAAATAGGGCAACCCTTACGGGGGTTGACAGGTGCTGGGTGTTAGGTTTCGGGAACAGTTACCTGACTTATGCCGCAGAGTACTAGTGGGTGAGTGGGGGTTAGGCAAGGATGATGGATTGTCCGGTGGTGGCGGAGCGCTGGGCGGCGATCGCCACCTGGAGCGTGTAGAGGCTGGCCTCTGGGGTGCAGTAGAGCGATCGCCCGGTGAGCAGGTGCTCGACGACTTGAGCCGTGTCGGCGGCAAACAGCCCTCGCCGTGAACCGACTTCGATGGGGCGATCGCCCTGGCTATCAACTATGCGCCCGGCGTCGCCGTCAAAGTACAGCGCCCCGGTGTCCCCAAAGACCTCAAGGCATCGGGTGGCCTCCCACACCCCTTCCCCCTTGCCATAGGTCACCTCCGCTACTAACCCTGAGGCAAAGGTGAGCTGCGCCTGACAAAGACAAGTTGTGTAGTACTCCCCTTCCCCCACTTCCCCACTTCCCCGCTCTCCCACCTTCCCGCCGTAGTAATTTTGGCAATAGACCCGAGCCACCGGCCCAAAGCAGTCGATCAGGCGGTGCAGCCGCGACAGCGCCCCCACCAGCGGAAACCCAAACAGCTCGGGGCAGTAGGTCCAGGCCTGGGGGGCGGGGCGCTTGGGCGACAGGGTGCAGTAGCGGGCGTAGTGGGGTTGGCCCACGGCTTCTAGATTGGCTTTGAGGGCGCGGTGGGTGCCCCCCAGCAGCTCAATGTGCTCGACGTGCAGCAGGCGTTGCTTGGCCTGGGCCAGCGTTACCAAAGACTGGGCTTCCTCGGCATTGAGCGCGAGGGGATATTCTACGACTACGTGGCGATCGCCGTTGAGCGCCGCCGCCGCTACGGTGCCGTGGTCGCGGTTGATGTGGCAGACCATGATCAGATCGAGGTCGGGATGATCCGCCAAGACCTGCCATGACTCGACCGCCACAGCGTCATACTGCTGGGCAAAGGCCTCCGTATCGGCGGCGCTGTGCCCGGCGACGGCGACCAGCCGGGCCTGGGGAATGGTCTGAATTGCCGCAGCCCGCAGCCGGGCGACGAACCCGGTGCCGACCATACCCACCCGCACCTCGTTACCGGGGATTCTCGCGCCCACCATTCACCGCATCCTCAGTTCTAGAGCATCGGTACAGTATGGCTAAAAACCCGGTTTCTTCGTCGCTGTGCTAACGACATGACCAACCTTCTGACCCAGAAACCGGGTTTCTGTACCGGCGTTCTAGACCAATGCCATCCTATATTTTCCTCTGGCCTATATTTTCCTCTGACGGGGGGATGGTGTCCTAGGGATTTCTCTGAAATGCTGTAGGTAGTATCAGCATGACTGTATGTCAACTTTTGCGTCCTCCTTTGTGCCCCCGTGGTTTTTGCGAAACGGGTTGGCGATGACGGTTTACACCGCCACGGTGGCCAGTCGAACCTGGCGGCAGAGTATTGACCTGCGGCCCGTAGCCTACCGAGACCACATTTTCAAAGGCCATGGGGATGTGCCCATCTTTGGGCGCTGGGCGGTGCCCAGCCGCTCTTTGAGTACATCTGAAGGGAGTACATCTGAAAGCGGGGGCACATCGAAAGGCACCATC
>DAIPYU010000060.1:0-10856 GCA_036782635.1 Nodosilinea sp. CTOTU7353 | reverse complement strand
GAGTACATCTGAAGGGAGTACATCTGAAAGCGGGGGCACATCGAAAGGCACCATCATCGCTACCTACGGCATTACCGGCAGCCTCGATGACCAGTGGCAGCTAGAGATCTTGTGCCGCAAGGCCTACCACCGGGGCTATGGCGTGGTCATGTTTGACTGGCGCGCCCACGGCAAAACCGGCGAACTATCGCCCACGCTCACCTCCGACGGCATCTATGAGGGAGAAGACTACGTGGCTCTGGCCGCCACCGCCAAAGCCCTGGGCTGCCCGCCCCCTTACTGGTTTATGGGTTATTCGCTCAGCGGGCAGCTGGCGCTGTGGGGCGCTAAGGCCGCGATGATGCTCCCCGACGCCAGTGGCCCCGACGCCAGTGGCCCCGACGCCAGTGGCATAGTGCCAGGGGGCCTGGTGCGAGGGGATATCGGCGGCGTGGCGGTGGTGTGCCCCAGCCTCGACTCAAACCGCTCGCTAAATTATTTGACTGCTGACCCCCTCAGAAAAAAGCTGGAGCAGGCGATCGCCGGGGAACTCAAGCGCCTGGCCCTGCGCCTGCACCAGCACCACCCCGACCACTTTGACCTGGCCGCCATTGAGCGCGCCAACAGCATTTGGGGCTTTGACCACGAGCTGGTGATCTCGCGCCTGGGGTTTGCCAGCGTAGAAGACTACTACGCCGCCAGCAGCCCGCTGCCCTTCATGGCCGACCTGACGGTGCCGACGCTGATTGTCTACGCGGCCGACGACCCGCTATTTAGCCCCGAGATCATCCCCGACTTGAAAACGATTGATGCGGCCAACCCCAATCTAGATCTGGCCATCACCGACTGCGGCGGCCACGTGGGCTACTACAGCAGCCGCGCCGGTCAGCGCCAGGCGGGGGATGGCGATCGCTGGTGGGCGTGGAATCGGGCGCTGGACTGGGTGGAGCGGCGGGTGGATGGGTAGGCGGGTAGGTGGGTGGATGGGTGGATGGGTGGATGGGTGCAGGATATTGGGGTCGCGAGTACGCTGGGGCTTTTTCCTGAAACCTAACACCCAAGACCTGATACCCAACACCTGACCCCCAACACCTGCCCGGCCTATTTCTGCTAGTCAATACTATCCGGCGGTTTCCTCGGATTTGCGGGTGAGCAGGTAAATCAGCGGCCCGAAAGAACCCGTGGTCAATGTCACCACCAGCCAGGGCCAGGGGTTGCGGCCCGTGGCCTTGGCATCGCGCCACATCCACACTAAAAAAAGAGACAGAGCAATCACCAGATCTGCTAATACCTGCGTCCCAGCAGTGCTCTGAAACTCATTGGCAAAGATGCCCAGATAGCCATGCTGCCAAAGGGCCACGGCGCTGAGCAGGCTAAACGGAATTAGGACGACGGCAACTAGACTGCGCTGCATAGCAGAACCTCTTTGAGAATTACAGGTTCAGTATCGACCGCTCAGGTTATAGAATCAATTACCTTAGAGGTAATAAATTTGGACTCCCGCCGATCATGGCTGCCGATGCCCTGCCCACCACCCTGCGCCAGGTGCGCAAAGCCCAGCGGCTCAGCCAGCTGGAGCTATCCCTGCGGCTGGGTGTCTCCCAGCGCCACGTCAGCTTTGTAGAGAGTGGTCGGGCGCGGCCCAGCCGCGAGCTATTGCTGGCCTGGCTACAGGAGCTAGACGCCCCGCTGGTCTTGCGCAACGAGGCCATGCTCCAGGCGGGTTACGCCCCGGTGTACAGCGCCGCCCCGCTGCACGCCCCGGCACTAGCCCCGGTCAACCAGGCCCTAGAGCAGTTGCTGGTGGCCCACGATCCTATGCCTGCGTTTGTCATCGACGCCCAGTGGAACCTGCTGCGCCTCAACCAGGGCGGGCAGTGGCTGGCCGCTACTCTGCTGCCCTGGGCGACGGCCCTTGGGGCGGCAGAACCCATCAACATGCTGGATCTGCTGGCCCATCCCGAGGGTCTGACCCGCTCTATTCTCAACCTGGCGGAGGTTGGCCCGGCGATGCTCGCTATTCTGCGCCAGGAGGAGGCGGTGCAGCCGGCGATCGCCCCCAGGGTAGAGGCCTTTGCCGCTCTGCTGGGCGATCGCCTCGGGGGGCAACTCCCAGCGGCCATCGGGTCAGATCCCGTCGCTCCGGTGTTGACCACGCGCTACGGCACACCCCACGGTGAACTGGCTTTTTTTAGCATGTTTACCACTTTTGGCACCCCGCAAGATATCACCCTAGCCTCGCTGCGGGTCGAGCACCTGTTTGCCGCCGATGCCGCCACTCGCGCCATCCTCGATCAGCAGGTAGCGGCCTCGGCATGAGCGGTGGCGCAGGGGCAAACGGTGTTTGCCCAGCCCCACCGGGGCTGCCAAGGCAGATTCAGGATCAATTCAACAATGCCAGAATGCCGATCGCACCCCACCCCCTGGGCACCCTAAACCCCAGAGTCAGGGGCCATCTCAGGGGAGACACAACATGCTGGCAAGGGTTTGGAGCGCGGCGCTGGTGGGCATCGACGCCCTCAAAGTGGGGGTCGAGGTCGATATTTCTGGCGGCCTGCCCGGCGTCGTGGTCGTGGGCCTGCCCGACACCGCCGTGCAAGAGTCGCGCGAGCGGGTCAAAGCGGCGCTGAAGAATGCCGGATTCCCCTTCCCTATGCGCAAGGTGGTGATCAACCTCACCCCTGCCGACCTGCGTAAAGAAGGCCCGATCTTTGACCTGCCCATCAGCGTCGGCATTCTCGCCGCCTCAGAGCAGGTGAACACCGACGCCCTCAACGACCTGCTGTTTCTGGGCGAAGTTTCCCTCGACGGCAGCCTGCGACCAGTGGCCGGGGTGCTGCCGATCGCCGCCGCCGCCCAAAAGCTGGGCATTCGCGGTCTGGTGGTGCCCACCGACAACGGCCGCGAGGCCGCCGTGGTGCCGGGGCTGACGGTCTACAGCTTTAGCCACCTGTCGGAGGTGGCCGACTTTCTGAACAATCCCTCGGGCCATACCCCCGTGGCGGTCGATACCACCCTGGCGATGAATGCCGCCCCCAACGCGCTGGACTTGCGCGATGTCAAAGGCCAGGCCCAGGCCCGCCGCGCCCTGGAGATCGCCGCAGCGGGGGGGCACAATTTGATTTTTGTGGGGCCACCGGGCAGCGGTAAGACCATGCTGGCCCGCCGTCTCCCCTCTATTCTGCCGCCCTTGCAATTTGAAGAAGCGCTAGATGTGACGCAGATTCACTCCGTCGCCGGGCTGCTGAAAGAAAAAGGCACCCTGGTCAACACCCGCCCCTTTCGCAGCCCCCACCACTCGGCCTCTGGCCCCTCCCTAGTCGGCGGCGGCAGCTACCCCAAGCCCGGCGAAATCTCCCTCGCCCACCGGGGGATCCTTTTTCTGGATGAGCTGACAGAATTTAAACGCGACGTGCTGGAATACCTGCGCCAGCCCCTGGAAGACGGCTACGTCACCATTACCCGCACCCGCCAGTCTGTGGTGTTTCCCGCCCAGTTCACCCTGATTGCCAGCACCAACCCCTGCCCCTGCGGCTTTTACGGTGACTCGGTGCAGCCCTGCACCTGTAGCCCCCGCAGCCGAGAAAACTACTGGTCGCGCCTCTCTGGCCCCCTGATGGATCGGATCGATTTGCAGGTGGTGGTGAGCCGCATTAAGCCTGAAGAAATGACCCAGCACCAGCCGGGGGAAGCGTCGGAACCGGTGCGTGATCGCGTCCAGGCCGCCCGCCAGCGCGCCTGCGATCGCTTCAAAACCGAGCCCGCTCTGCAATGCAACGCCGACATGCAGAGCCGCCACCTCAAGCACTGGTGCCCGCTGGATGACACCAGCAAAACCCTGCTAGAAGGGGCGGTACGCAAACTGGGCCTCTCGGCCCGCGCCATGGATCGCATTCTCAAAGTCGGTCGCACCATCGCCGATTTGGATGGGGCTGACGACCTGAAAACCCACCACATCGCCGAAGCCATCCAGTACCGCACTATTGATCGGATGCAATGAAGCTACCCAGTGGGGACTTTGACCATCGCGCCAATCTCGGCGATAAGCTAGATTGCAGGAGGTTGAAGATGACTATCCATGAATATGATGTCGTCGCTCTGACGGCAGATCTACCGGCTACTCATCCAGAGACCAAAGCCCCTATCTTGCTGCGTCGCGGTCAGGTGGGCACTGTTTTGATGGAATTTGACGGCGCCGCCTGTTTGATTGACTTTTCTGATAATGAAGGCCAAACCTACGCCATGGAAACAGTGCCCATCGACAAACTGATGACGCTGTTTTACGAACCTGTTTTAGTAGCTCCTAGTTTGCGAAAGGGCACTCAGTAATGATTTGGGCTATAGCTCTCGCTGCCCGGAACTGAGTGGCTAGGCTAGGCCAGCATCGATGCTATGGTGTGGTTGGCTACCCGCAATGCTAGCCAGCCCGAACTAAGCCCAAGGCTAGCTCCTACGAGACATCCATTGCCGAGAGAAACCCCGATGGAATCTACGAGTATTGCTGACCTTCAAACCCTGAAAGCACTGATTAAAGAAAGCCTGCGAGAAGTCTTGCGAGAAGAGCGCTTGCACCTTTGCCAACTTCTCATGCCCTACGTCAATGATGACGAGCAGGCCGAAATAGACACCGACCTCGGCAGCCCCGAAGCCTATGGGGAAGACGAGTTGATAGATCTAACAGGCTGGGTAAAACAAGGCTATAGGTCTGGTTCTATCCCCGCTGCCCGGAGCTGAGCCGCTAGGCGATCGGCTCGCTCTCGCTCCTGTTCAGCTCGCTCTCGCTCTTGCTCTAGCAACTGCCCTAGCTCTGTGTAAGTGAGAAACCGCTGGCCGTCGGGGCGGTAGATCTCAAGCCCAGAGTCTGCCATCTGGAAGCGGATTTGCAGCCGGGGGCTTACCCAGCCGTCTATCGCGTCAATCACCTCTAACCCTGCTTCACCGCGCTGAAGGCCCGTCAGCTCTAGCTTGTCGGGGTCGTAGATGTAGTATTCTTTGACCCCGTAGCGGTCATAAAAGCCCAGCTTGCGCAGCATTTCGCCAAAGCGGTTGCCCGGCGACAAAATCTCAAACACCACCTGGGGGGCGATGCCGCCTTCGGCCCACTGGCGGTAAGAGCCTCTATCTCCCTTGGGCCGCCCCATCACTACCATGGCATCGGGGGCCTGGCGAATGGTGTTGTCGCCCTCGACCGGGTACCACAGCAGATCGCCCGCTACAAACATCTGAGGATCATCCGCAAACAGCAGTTCTAGGTTTTCTTTGATCACCACAATCCAGCGGAACTGCTTGGTGTTGTCGGCCATGGGCTGCCCATCGCTGTCGGGATAATCAATTTGGGCTGAGGCGTCGGGCTGTAGCTGCTGAACCATAGGGGCAATGCCTGTCAGACTACGACTACAGTTTAGTCTGCATAGGCCAGTGCCTACCCCCGTAGCCTGTTACCCCTCGCCCACCTGGGCTACCGGGCGAATGCTGCGGTAGCGGTCTTGGCGAATCCAATCCAGCACCGACTGGATTTCTATGGATTTCTCGCCCAGGGTGTTGAGTAGGTGAGAGCCTAGCTCTAGGGCGGCCTCAAACTCGGGCTGCACGACTTCCCTCGCGCCCATTTGGGTAAGCACGTCAATTTCTTCGTTGGTATGCGATCGCGCAATAATATCTAGCTCCGGCGCTCTGAGTAGCGCCCGTTGCAGCACCAATCGGGTGGTGGCGGGGTCGGGCAGGGTGATAGCCAGAGCCTTAGCAGTTTCCAGGTAGGTTTTTTCGAGCACCAGCTCGCTGTCGGCGTCGCCGTAGACGTAGGGAATCTGCACTAGGGGCACGTGGCGGTTGCGCAGGCGCTGGATGGCGGTTTCACTGTTGTCGATCACCAGCACCGGGTAGCCCCGGCTGAGCAACACATTGACCAGCACCTCTCCCACCCGACCATAGCCTGCCACAATCACGTGGTCGCGCAGGTCACCGGGCACCGACAGCAGCTTGGGTTCTTCGGCCTGATCGAGAAAATCTTTCACTACCGGCAGGGTATGAATCCAGTCAGACGCCCTGGGGGCCAGGTTGATCCACAGGGGGGTGAGCATGAGCGAAATGGCGATCGTCCCCAGCAGCAGGGAGTAGCGCTGCTCAGTAATCAGCCCCAGCTCTAGCCCCATCAGCGCCAGCACAAAGGAAAATTCGCCGATTTGGTTGAGGCCAAAGCTGGCCTTGATCGCCGTTTTGAGCGAATAGCCAAACCCCATCACAATGGGCAAAATAATCAGCGCCTTGCCCACCATAATCAGCGTCACCAGCTCCAAAATTTTGCCCAGATTATTAAAAATCAGCGCCGGGTCGATCAGCATGCCGATGGAAGCAAAAAATAGGCAGGCAAAGGTGTCGCGCAGGGGCAAAATCTTGCCCAGGGCCTGGTCGGCGTAGTCAATTTCTGAGATCATCAGCCCGGCAACGAAGGCCCCCATGGCAATAGAGAGCCCCAGTTTAGAGGTGATCCAGGCGATGCCCAGGCAGAGGGCGACCACCGTGAGCAAAAACAGCTCGCTGCTCTCGGTGGCGGCAATGTGCTGAATCAGCGGCGGCACCACCCAGCGCCCCAGGGCGATCGCCCCCGCCAAAAACAGCCCAAACTTGAGCGCTGCGATCGCCAGGGCTGGCCCCAGGGCCTCGGGCTGGTTGAGCACCGGCAGCACCGCCAGCATTAGGCCCAGGGCGATGTCTTGGGCGATCAGCAGACCCAGCATCACCTGACCGTGAACGGTGGCGGTTTCGCCGCGATCAGTGAGGGTTTTGAGCACCACCGCCGTGGACGACAGCGACAGCACCAGCCCCAAAAAAATGCCCTCCAGCGGTGAGCTGGCCGTGCCCGACAGCAGCGACACCGAGCACACCAGCAGGGTGGTCAGCCCAATTTGTAGCAGGCTGCCCTTGAGGGCGATCGCCCTCACCCGCTTCAGCTCGCTCAGCGAAAACTCGACCCCCAGAGCAAACAGCAAAAATGCAATGCCCACCTCGGCCAGCCCCTGAATTTGCTCCACATCGGTCTGTAGACCCAGCCCAAAGGGGCCAATCACTAGCCCGGTCAGCAGGTAGCCCAGCAGCGCCGGCTGCTTGAGTCGATGGGCAATGTAACCGCCAATGGCAGAGCACCCCAGGGCCAGGGTGAGATCGAGAACAAAGTTGGGTTCAGCGGTCATATGGGAGCACGATAGGGCAGAAAAGCGTCGACGAAGCCCATCTCAGATCGCTTGGCGTTTACGTAGAAATGTTAAGTAAATTCTACTCCAAGAACCATGGCCTATTCGAGCCGCCTGAGCGATTCAGCAGGGGCCGTGGTGGAGCCGCTGTTGCCGGGGTGCTGCCGCCGAAGAGTAGATGCAGCCTATACAGCCGTTAGCGTTTACCTTTTGCTCTAGAATTTGGTCAACGGCGGTAACCCTCCCGACGGCTCGGACCCAGTTCACTCCTTCAGCGGCACCCTATGGCTACCGGATATCTCGCGCTCGTACTCCACGCCCACCTGCCCTACGTACGTCACCCCGAGAGTGACTACGTGCTCGAGGAAGAATGGCTCTACGAGGCCATCATCGAGACCTACGTGCCGCTGCTCAGCATGTTTGAGGGGCTAAAGCGCGACGGCATCGACTTCAAGCTCACCATGAGCATGACCCCGCCGCTGGTCTCGATGCTGCAAGACCCGCTGCTGCAAGAGCGCTTCGACAACCACCTGGCCATGCTCGAAGAACTCACCGAACTAGAGGTCGAGCGCCACGTCCACAACGGCCACCTGCAATATTTAGCCGAAACCTACGCCCAAGAGTTTAACCACGTCCGCAATGTGTGGGAGAGCTACAGCGGCAACCTGGTCACCGCCTTTAAGCAATACCAAGACAGCAACAACCTCGACATCATCACCTGCGGAGCCACCCACGGCTACTTACCACTGATGAAGATGTACCCCGAGGCCGTGTGGGCGCAGATTCAGGTCGCCGCCGAGCACTACGAAGACACCTTTGGGCAGCCCCCAAAGGGCATTTGGCTGCCCGAGTGCGCCTACTACGAAGGTCTAGAGCGCCTGGTGGCTGATGCCGGTATGCGCTACTTTTTAACGGATGGTCACGGCATTCTCTACGCCCGCCCTCGGCCTCGATTCGGCAGCTACTCCCCCATCTTTACCGAGAGCGGCGTCGCCGCCTTTGGCCGCGACCACGAGTCGTCGCAGCAGGTGTGGTCGTCCCAGGTGGGCTACCCCGGCGCGCCCGAATACCGCGAGTTTTACCGCGACCTGGGCTGGGATGCCGAGTACGAGTACATCAAGCCCTACATCATGCCCAACGGCCAGCGCAAGAATGTGGGCATCAAGTATCACAAAATCACCGGCAAGGGCCTGGGCCTCTCCGACAAGCAGCTCTACGACCCCTACTGGGCCAAAGAAAAGGCCGCCGAGCACGCCGCCAACTTTATGTACAACCGCGAGCAGCAGATCAGCAATCTGCACGGCCTGATGCAGCGCCCGCCGATCATCGTGTCGCCCTACGACGCCGAACTGTTTGGCCACTGGTGGTACGAAGGCCCCTGGTTCCTCGACTATCTCTTCCGCAAGAGCTGGTTTGACCAGAGCACCTACGAGATGACCCACTTGACCGACTACCTCCAGGGCCACCCCACCCAGCAGGTGTGCCGCCCTTCCCAGTCGAGCTGGGGCTACAAGGGTTTCCACGAATACTGGCTAAACGAGACCAACGCCTGGATTTACCCCCACCTGCACAAGGCCGCCGAGCGCATGATTGACCTGGCCAAGCGAGAACCCGCCGATGAGCTAGAGTGGCGCGCCCTCAACCAGGCGGCGCGAGAACTGCTGCTGGCGCAATCGTCTGACTGGGCTTTCATCATGCGCACCGGCACCATGGTGCCCTACGCGGTGCGCCGCACCCGCACCCACCTGATGCGTTTCCAAAAACTCTGGGATGACATTCTGCGCGAAAAGATCGACTCCGGCTGGCTAGAGAAGATCGAGGTGGTCGACAACATCTTCCCCAAGATCAACTACCGCGTCTATCGTCCGCTTTAGAAAGGTTGAGCAAATTTGTACCCCTGGGTTTCGGAGGCTGTAGAGGTTAAACTCATGGATAAGTCAACCTCCTGCCAGGCACTCTATAGTGAAAACAGTTGAAGGCGTATACCAAGACGGACAGATTCAGCTTACGGAACTGCCGCACAATATCAGCGATCGCGCCCAGGTGCTAGTGACCTTTCTAGAGCCTGGTACAATTGATATTGCAAAACTGCATCAACTGATTGAGCAGCTAGAAACTATCGCAGGCATTCAGCAAGGGCTTGAGGCTGTGGATGCAGGACAAACTCGCCCGATTGTAAGCTTTGCCCAAGAGATGCAGCAAAAATATGGCATTTCAGGTTGAGGTTACTCCGCTTGCTGAGGCCCAAATTGAAGATGCCTATGTTTGGTACCGCGATCGCGATGCTGATTTTGCAGATCAATGGTTTCGAGGGCTGATGAATACAATCGCAACGCTTCAAGAAAGTCCTCGGCGTTGCTCCCTCGCTGTAGAGCACGAATTGTTTGCAGAGGAAGTACGGCAGCTTTTGTATGGAACAGGTAGAACCATCTTTCGATTGCTATTCACTATTCGAGGTGATGTCGTCTATATCTTGTTGGTCAGACATGCCTCTCAAGCACCATTGAAAGCAGAAGATTTAGAGCTTCCTGAATAACGTATCTGTCCTGATCGCTCGCGACAATGAGGTATCGCTGTATGAACGCTGAAGACCTGGATCGCAAATTCGATGACGGCGAAGACGTGCTGGAGTACTTTGACCTCTCTACCCTCAGGCGGCCTGGGCTAGAACCCCAGGCAATTGAGGTTACTTTTCCACAGTGGATGGTAGCCGCTTTAGATAAAGAAGCCCAGCGGCTAGGGATTCAACGCGAAGCCATCATTAAGCTCTGGCTAGCAGAACGCCTGGATACCAACCCTAGCTATGCAGCCGATTGACGGTCACTGCTGCTCGGGGTCAAAGCTCAAGAACCCCAATCTTTTAGAAAACTGGGGTTCTGTCTATCTCAGTAAGTAGGTTGGGTGAAACGAAGTGAAACCCAACACTAGATTCGTCCTTGTTGGGTTCCGCTAGCGCACCGCCCAACCTACGCGGCTACAATAGCTATCATGGCTGCAAGCATTAAGGACATACGTCAGAAGTTTGCTGAAGACCAATTTGAGTTTTCTAAACACGCCGTTGATCAATCCATTGTTCGCCAGATTTTGGTACGGGAGGTTAGAGAGGCGATCGCAAATGGTCAAGTCATCGAAGACTACCCAGATGATAAGTATGGGTCAAGCTGTTTAATTCTAGGGTTCACAAAACTACGGCGACCTCTTCATATTCAATGTAGCTATCCCTCTCGTCCAATCATTAAAGTTATTACCTTGTACGAACCTGAAGCCGACAAATGGAATAACGACTTTACAAAAAGGAGACAGACTAGCGATGGCAACTGAATGGCAGGAAACCCTGGTCGAAAAGCTAGTCACCTATACCCTGAATCTCAACGGTCAAATTATTCTGATCGAGAACGTGCCAGCGCGTGTTAACGAAGAGACTGGTGAGCAGTTTTTTTCTCCATTAACTGTAGAACGCTTGCAGGAAACAATCTTAGAGCAGGCAGAACCCGATCATTTCGTCCAGGTTCCTGTTTACAACTACTCAAATAGCGCAGCATGAGAGGCAGTAGGTTGGGTGAAACGAAGTGTAACCCAACACTAGATTCAGCCTTGTTGGGTTCCGCTAGCGCTCCACCCAACCCACAACGCTACTGTTCTATATCGCCAGATTGCTCAGCGATCGCCCCCTCAGTTTAACCAGGG
>DAIPYU010000059.1:8722-26979 GCA_036782635.1 Nodosilinea sp. CTOTU7353 | reverse complement strand
TCTAAAGAAGGCTCCTGCTAAATATGGTAAAAGCTACCTATATACTGAGACAGATGATATGGATCTCACTTATTTTTTCGAATACCAGAGTGGAGTAGTAATTAGAGCAATTGAGAAATTCAAAGAGTCATATCAAAAAACTGCCCTTGAAATCGAAGAGTTTAATAAATGGCTGTGGGACTCTGGCTTGTACAAAAAACTGACTGACAAACAGCGAACGGTGTTTCAGGTTGCAAAAAGTGGTCATGCAATTATGTTCACCATCAGAGCTGTTGAAAAAAATCTTGGGTGTTCATACAATACGGCGGCATCTGTTCTTAATGGCCTTGTAGAGATGAACCTATTTCGGAAAGTAAAAAATGGCAGAGAATGGTTGTATTTCATGAAGGAAAAAAGTCAGATTGTTAATTCCTGGAACAGTTAACAAATTTTCACCAAAGGTCTTTATCTGTGTTTCATTAGGCACTAATGAGATATCAATTTTCATTATTTATTACTGAATGCCTTGGCGGCTAGATTGAGTTCGTTATTTTGCTGATCGTCCGGTTGTGATCGCGCCACTATAATCTAGAATCTAAAACGTTTAAATTGGCTTAGATGTTCTACGCTTAGAGCATATTTTTCTTTTGGGGGCGACTTAATGCGCGTAGAAGCTTGCTGCCAGGCCCTCTTTGAGCACCTGTTGCCCGACCTCGACCCCCAGCGCCAGGGACTGTGTATTGATGTCGGGGTCGGCACCTTTGCTTTTTACTGCGAGCTGTTTGCTCGGCTGGGGTTTGCCACCGTCGCCGTCGAGCCTTCCCCCACCGACAAGCTGCGGGCCATCTGTCAGCAGTACCCCATTCAGCTGATCGAGCAGTGTCTGTCAGACCGCGTTGGCACCCAAACCCTACACATGGGCCAGTTCGCCAACATCGCCAACAGCAACTTTAGCTCACTGGCCGCCGACTGGTTTGGGGCCTCTGCCACCACCCGCGAGGTGCCCACCCTAGACCTAGCGACCCTGCTAGGGCAGGTGAGCGTCAGCCAGATTACTGCCTTTAAGCTCGACATCGAAGGCTGGGAGCCGGTGGTGATCAAACAGTTTGCGGCCTTGGCCCCCGAGCTATTGCCCCAGGTGGTGATGTTTGAGTACGGCGGCGGCAGCAGTCGCGCCCAGGGCAACAAGGGCTGGTCGCCCAAGTTTTTAGAAGGCACCATGACCTGTCTCAAAACCCTGCAACAGCGTGGTTACGACTTTAGCGTCATGGTTGACTACGCCTCGGGCACCGAGGCCAAGGTGTTTGACCTACAAACCTTAGATCTAGCTCAGGAGTCGCCCTTTTACCCTAATGGGGTCTACGGCAACATTCTCTGCTTTTACCGGCAGCGCTTTTCTGAAACACATATTCATCGTGTCTGCGCTGCCTACGGCGGCGGCTTGGCCAACTGGGTGGTGAGCAAGCTGGTGTCTTGAGCCGCTAGTTAGGTCCAACCTATCGAGCAAACCCGTCGGGCACCTGCTCGTCGTAGTAGTAATGCCACAGAGAAGCCACGGGTTCTTCTGTAGACAGGTCGGCCCCTACCGGAGCATCGGCGGCTGCGACCAAAAACGCAGCGGGGTCAGATCGATAGGCCGCCAGCAGAGTCTTCTCTTCACCGGATAGATCGGGGGAGCTGTCGTCGGCAATTTCTTGCAGGGTGGTTTCGACCAGCTCCATTTGCGCTTCGGCGGCACTGAGCTCTTGGTGGGTATCAGCGCTGAGCAGCTGCTCTAGAGGCTGCAGCTCGGCCACGTGGCTAGAGAGCGCCTGAAGTCTCTCTTCATAGGTGGTGGTTAACTGCTGTAGCTCTTGGCGGTGCAGGGCTTCTTGCTGGTCGAGGGCCATCTGGAGGTGGGCTTCTTGCTGGCTGAGCAGCGACTGGAGCCGGGCATTTTCAGCTTCAGCGGTTTTGAGCCTGGCCTGCTGGGCCTTAAAGGCTTTGAGCAGGGGCACCACCTGCTCTTTTAAGGTCATGTGCTCTACATCGAGCTGGTGAAAGCGCTCCGACAGGCTGACGTAGGCGCGGCAAAGGCGAGTGTAGCGCTCTACCATCTGATTAACGTGCTGAAAGTTTCTCACTGCCGTCTCCAGACGATCGGTCGCCGTATCCGTAGCCATGTCGATAGCCATAGCAGCCTTCTGCCCGATGGGGCCAATGGGGTTGGAGATGAAATTAGAAATATTAAGAAGTAGCCTTTAATTACCACGTTTAACTAAAAAATTTCAAGCGGCTGCGGATACATCTGGCCCAAAACCTGGCCCTAAATCTGAATCTGGGCAGGCAGGCTCTATCTAAAGGCTTTTATCTAGCTGGCTCTAGTAGGTTGTATTTCGGGGGAGGTTTTGGTTAATGTGTCAGAATGATGGTGGTTAACGGCCCACCTCGCTCCTCCTTCGGTAGTGCTGTGCGTACCTACAAAAGCCAAAAGATTGACCAAAACGCCGACTACCCCTGCCCCTGTCGCCGTAACGGTCGCATTAAACCGATTACCCTGACCGAGGCATTTGGCTGCGATCGCTGCCAGCAAATTTTCGTCGTCCAAGACGACGGCTACGTGATTGAGCAGCTCTCCACCCATTACCCCTACAAACGTCTCTGGCGCTGGACTGGGCAACAATGGCGGCTAGATCGCTCATCCCTCAGCGTCAGCTATTTGCCCCTGGTGGTGCTGGCCGCCTTTGGCATTATGGTGTTCTTTTTGCTGCTGGCTACGCTACAAACCCCTGAGGGTACGCCGTCAACGGCACGGCTGCTGACCACCCTGGCGGTATCGCTAGCGGTAGTCAGCATGTTTTGGCTGGCTTCACGGCGCTAAACCTATGGTAAATCTCACCACCCAGGCCGACTTTAGCGCCGCCGTTGAGCAGGTGCGTCAGGCCAGCTACGAGCTGGTAGCGGCCGGGGCCGACACCCAGAGCAAGCTGCTAGAGGCCGTCGCCACCGAGCTAGAGGCTTGTCTCGATGACATTCTTGAGGCCAACACCCTCGATCTCGAAGCTAGCCTCGATATGGCGGTGCCCGAGCGGGTGCTCGACTGGCTCAAGCTCACCCCCGAGCGTCTACAAACTGCTGCCAAGATTTTGCGCCGCCTGGCCTATGTGGGCGACCCTCGCGGACTGCTGCACCCCGCCCCCAGTCGATTGAGCATGGCGGTGGTGGGCCACGGCCAGGTGGTGCCCCTGGGGGTTGTGGCTTTGGTGTACGAGGCGTTTCCAGAACTGGCGGCAATTATGGCCGGGCTGAGTCTGCGTACAGGCAACGGGCTAATTCTCAAGGGCAGCAACGAAGCCAGCCAGACCAACCAGGTGATTTTACAGGCTCTGCACCATGCCCTTGAGCGGGTGGGCTTGCCTCAGCACTGCATTCTTTCCCTCACCGAAGAGCAAGGGGATATGGCCCGCACCTGGCTACTGCAAGATCCCGGTGTCGATTTAATTATTCCCTACGGACGACCGGGGCTGGTGCAGCAGGTGGTGCGCCAGGCGGGGGTGCCGGTGCTGCCCACCGCCATGGGCAACTGCTACCTATACTGGTCGGCCTCGGGGCAGCTCGAAACCGTTACCGCTATGGTGATCGACAGCCACCGGGGCGAGCCCGATGCCGTGAACGCCATCGAGAAGGTGCTGGTACACCGAGGCTGTAACCTGTCGGCGGTGGTGCAGCTCTGCCACACCCTGTGGGATCAAGACTTTACCCTGCTGGCCGACAAGGCCCTGCTGCCCGAACTGCCCGATGTTAAGCCTGCCGCCGCTGCCGACTGGGGTCGACCGTTTTTGGGCAAAACCGTAGCCCTGGGGCTGGTAGACAATCTCCAGGCCGCTATCACTTTGATCAACCACCACAGCAGCGGCCACGCCAATGCGATCGCCACCGAGAGTTATGCCGAAAGCAGCCGCTTTACCCAGATGGCCACCAGCGCCGTGGTCTATGTCAACACCTCGCCTCGGTTTGTGCGGAACCCGGCCCAGGCGGGCATGATCGCCCTGGGCATGACGGCCCAGCGGGGCCGCTGCAGCGGATTTGTGGGCCTCAGTGCCCTGCTCACCACCCAGCACATCTTGCAGGGGCTGGAGCAGTAGGGGTTAAGTTCAACGCCATCCCCTCCTGGGAGGGGTGCCCGGAGGGCGGGGTGGGTCAAACCTCATACAGAATATACGTCTTTAGATGCTGTGAGGTCTGCTGGCTCAGTTGACCCACCCCTGCCCCTCCCAGGAGGGGATAGTCGAACGGCTTTGCCCCAGAGATTTTTCTGATCTCGAACTTGAGGTTAAGCACTATAAAAAAGAAGGGGGCCATTTTGTGGCCCCCTTCTTGAGCTTTGATCACGCCCAGTTCCTAGCCTTCACTAGATCCGGCTAGCTTAACCTTTTTGGCCAGGCCGACCGATTGCAGCAGGCGAATCGTCATCCAGGTCATATCGACTTCCCACCATTTGAGGCCGTGGCGAGCCGAGTATTGATAAGCGTGGTGGTTGTTGTGCCAGCCTTCGCCGTAGGTGACCACAGCCACCCACCAGCAGTTGGTCGATTTGTCATCGGTCGCGTGGCTGCGGTAGCCAAACTTGTGGGTGGCGCTGTTGACTAACCAGGTGCAGTGGTAGACCACCACTAGGCGCACAAAGATGCCCCACAGCACAAAGGGCCAGCCCCCTAGGGCATAGAGCACCAGGCCCAGGGCGATCTGGAGCGGCAGAAAATACTTTTCACAGAACAGATAAAAGCGATCATCTTTGATATCGCGGATAAAGCGGTCGATATCATGCCGAGCCGGAACATCGCGCAGCATCCAGCCCATGTGGCTCCACCAGAAGCCTTTGTTAGAGTCGTGGTGGTCGAGGTTTTGGTCGGAGTAGGCGTGGTGATGCCGGTGCAGACCCACCCACATGATCGGGCCGTGTTGGCAGGCCAGGGTGCCGCAAAACACAAAGAAATACTCTAGCCACTTGGGTACCGTAAAGCTACGGTGCGACACCAGTCGGTGCCAGCCCAGGGTGATGCCCAGGCAGCCGGTCACCCAGTGCAGCAGCAGCGCCACCCCGATCGCCGCCCAAGAAAAGTTAGTGGGCAAAAACGCCAGGGCCGCCATGCTGTGGACAAAAATCATGAAGCCAAGGGTGACCCAATCGCGGGATAAACGCTCGGTAGTTACAGCAGTCATGCAAAAATCTCAGAATTTTGGACAATCGCCCCAGCAGCAATTCTCGGCAAGAATTTTGCTCAGGCAGAGTAAATGTGGGGGACAATGGTTACCCCTGTTTCTTAACGAAAAAAATTAACCATTGCAACTATCAAACCTGATCATGCCGCCAGACTCGACACTCCTTCCGATTTTTCATGGAATTGACGCCCAGGTCAAGCGCAACCTAGGGCGGGTGCTGGAAGCGTTTCGACGGCAGCGGGTGGGCAGCCATCACTTTAACAGTGTTTCGGGCTATGGCCACGATGACCTAGGCCGCGACACCCTGGACCGCGTCTTTGCCAATGTAGTGCAGGCGGAGGCCGCACTGGCGCGATCGCAGTTTGTGTCTGGCACCCATGCGATCGCCTGTGCCCTCTACGGTGTGCTGCGCCCCGGCGATGAAATGCTGGCGGTGGCAGGCACCCCCTACGACACCCTAGAGGAGGTGATTGGCCTGCGCGGCAGCGGGCAGGGGTCGCTAACAGAGTTTGGGGTGTCCTATCGAGAATTGCCGCTTACCGATCAATGTGCTATCGACTGGGCTGCCCTGGCCTCTGCCGTTGGGCCAAAAACCAGACTGGTACATATCCAGCGATCGTGCGGCTACAGCTGGCGCTCCACCTTAACCATCGCCGAAATCGAAAAAATTGTGCGCCTAGTAAAAGAGCAGAATCCCGAGGTAGTCTGCTTTGTCGACAACTGCTACGGCGAGTTTTTAGAAGACCGCGAACCCACCGCCGTCGGCGCGGACCTGATCGCCGGGTCGCTGATCAAAAACCCCGGCGGCACCATCGCCCCGACCGGCGGCTACGTAGCGGGCCGCGCCGACCTGGTGTCCGCTGCGGCCTGTCGCCTCACCGCCCCGGGCATTGGAGCCAGCGGCGGCTCTAGCCTCAACCTCAACCGGCTGCTCTACCAGGGGCTGTTCCTCGCCCCCCAAATGGTGGGCGAGGCGATGAAGGGCAATTATCTGCTGGCCGCCACCTTTGAGGCCCTGGGCTACCCGGTCAACCCCGCCCCCAGCACCCCCCAGCGCGACGTCATCCAGGCCATTCGTCTGGGTTCCCCCGAGAAGCTGACCGCCTTTTGTCGGGCCGTACAGCGCTACTCGCCCATCGATGCCTACGTGGAGCCGGTCCCCGCCGCCATGCCCGGCTACGACAGCGAGCTGGTGATGGCCGGGGGCACCTTTATCGACGGCAGCACCTCAGAACTCTCCGCCGACGGCCCCCTGCGGGAGCCTTACATCGTCTACTGCCAGGGCGGCACCCACTGGACCCACGTCGCCCTGGCGATCGAAGCGGCAGTAGAGGCGATCGGGCCAGGCTAACTTTCCACCAAAAGTCCCAACAAAAAAGCGCGGCAGGTCACCTGCCACGCTTTTTTGTTGGGAACTTGATCGAACTGACCCTAGCTGTGGCCGCCGCTCACCAGAGAGGAAAGCATGGGGATATTGGCCGCCAACAGGTAGGCGAAGGTGACGCCACCGATGCCACCGATCAAAAAGCTGCCCGCAAACTCGCTCCAGCCTTCGTCGGTTTCGAGGCTAGCGGGAGGCGTAAAGGGAGTGGTGGTCTTGGTGACAGCGGTGTTGACGCCAGCGCCCGAGTAGATCGATAGGCAGGCGGTCAAAATCACCACCAGCGCCGAGGCGCTCAACAGCCCGGCCAGACCGGGAATGTCGGAGTCGCGCAGGGGGCCGAGCAGGGCAAAGGGGCCGTAGAGCAGATAGCCGTGGGCCATGCCGATCTCTAGGCCGCGGCGCTGGGGGGACAGCCCTTTGCGGTAGGCAGGCAGATTGCCAATAAAGGCTTTAGAGAAACCCGAGGAATTGATCGGCGTTTCTAGGTTGCCGATTTGTGGATCCCCAGCGGGCTGAATGAGGTCTGTCATGGGGGAGAATCTCCAACTCAAACAAAATCACAGCAAATGAAGTAAACCTGAGCCAAGTCCAGATGCGGAGTTCTGCCGCTCAAAAACGACATAGCTCGATCTGGACTTGGTACAGAGGGTCTCTAGGTGCGCTTGGGCTTTCTAAAAACCAGACTTGTTGCAGATATTCCCTAGGGATGCAGCAGCAGGTCGGGAAAGAAGCGGTTGAATTCGATCAAGATACCAGCGGTAATTACCATCCACACGGTGGCCAGCACCGGAGCGGAGGACAGGTACCGAAGCAGGTTGTTGTCCATGGTCTATTTCTCCTGGGTCGTTGTTCTAGAAGCAAGCAGAGCAGGATACCTAGCGAGGAGATACGGTGATCTCGTCATCCTTGGCAAACAGGGCACCGCTGGCAATATCCTTAAAAGCCGCTAGAGGCCAGGCAAACCCAGACAGCGAGCACTTGATGGCCAGGGGCACATCGATAATGATCTCTTTGTCTTCAGGATTTTTCTCACCGCGCACCGCGATCACGTAGGCGCGACCGACCCAGCCAATCCACCCGGCGATATAGAGAAACAGCAGGCTAGGAATCAAAAACTCACCCGCGTGGGCCAGGTCGCCGTCTACCACCAGGTGGGGGAGGCCGTCGGTGCCGCACAGCAGGCTAGAGTTCCCGTAAAAGTCGAACCGAGCCTTGGCCGATTCAGTTTTGGCACCAGCGGCCCGCTTTAGAAAGGCCTCATTTTGACCGCAGGGGGTCAAGCCCGACACATTGTCGCCAGCGATGCTAGCGGAGGCCGGGGCAGCAAACCCAAACCAGAGAAACACCACAAGCGCTACAGCAAAAAACCGTCGCATAAATTGTTCCTTTTAATTACCTAAGAAACCTAGGGCGATTTGAACGTAAAGTTAAGTTTTTTGAACAAAAATCCACCCAACTTGGTCGCCATAATAACCCGCGACCGAACCCCCGTAAAGCTAAGATCGGTGGGGTGTTTACATCTCTACAAACTCCTCCCCAAAGTCCTCCCCAAACTCTGGCGCACCTGACTCTGTTGATCCCCCATGGCGGCTACTCAAATGGCGACGAAAATGGCGACGGTTTTAGCTCTAGAAACCAGCTGTGATGAAACGGCGGCGGCGGTGGTGCGCGATCGCACCATTCTCAGCAGCGTTGTGGCTTCCCAAATCGCCATTCACCAACCCTACGGCGGCATTGTGCCCGAGGTAGCCTCGCGCTCCCATGTCACCACCCTGGGCGACAGCATTAGCGCCGCCCTAGACCAAGCCGGGGTGGGCTGGGACGCCATCGACGGGGTGGCCGCCACCTGTGCGCCGGGCCTGGTGGGGGCGCTGCTGGTGGGGCTGACGGCGGGCAAAACCCTGGCTATGGTGCACCAAAAGCCATTCCTCGGCATTCACCACTTAGAAGGGCACATCTATGCCAACTACCTGGCTGACCCCGACCTGGTGCCCCCCTACCTGTGTCTGCTGGTGTCTGGGGGCCACACCAGCCTGATCTACGTCAAGGGCTGTGGCCAGTATCAAACCCTGGGCCACACCCGCGACGACGCGGCTGGCGAAGCCTTTGACAAAGTGGCCCGGCTGATGGGGCTGGGCTACCCCGGCGGCCCGGTGATGGATCGGCTGGCTCAGCAGGGCAACCCCAAGGCCTTTCCCCTGCCCGAGGGAAATATTTCTCTGCCCGAGGGGGGCTTTCACCCCTACGACTCCAGCTTTAGCGGCCTAAAAACGGCGATGCTGCGCCTGGTCGAAAAGCTGAGGGCTGAGGGGGTAGACCCGCTGCCCATAGCCGACCTGGCGGCGAGCTTTCAGGCGACGGTGGCCCGCAGCCTGACCCGGCGGGTGGTGGCCTGCGCCCAGGCCTACGGTCTGACTACCGTGGCCGTGGGGGGCGGCGTGGCGGCCAACAGCGGGTTGCGCCAGCATCTGCGGCAGGCCGCCGCAGAGCAAGGTCTACGGGTGATTTTTCCACCCCTGAGTCTCTGCACCGACAATGCCGCCATGATTGGCTGTGCCGCCGCCGACCACCTAGTCCACGGCCACCGCTCAGGGCTGAGCTTAGGGGCGCAGTCGCGGCTCGATCTGGCTCGGGTCATGGAGCTGTACGAGCCCATCTTGGTGGCTTGACGCTACACTGGGTTTGGCAAGTTTATTGTGACAATCTTGCTGTGGCAACACCTTGGGCCTCGGCCCAGGAGCTAGTTCCTATAGGGTCTATGGTCTCACTACGTTTTTCTCAGGTTCGGCCTGCTCAGCATTTAGCGGGCCTAGGGGTGATCGCCCTCAGTGTCACGCTGCTGGCTGGCTGCGGTGCCCAGGGGCCGAGCGGCGGCGCAGGAAACGGGGCGATCGCCTACGAAGCCCAGCTAGCCGAGCACCTGGCCACCACCGGTGGAGTGATGTTCGGTGCCCACTGGTGCCCCCACTGCGCCGATCAAAAAGACATGTTTAGCAGCGCCGCTGACGTAGTGCCCTACGTGGAGTGTGCTGCCGACGGTGAAAATGCCCAGCCCGAGCTGTGTCAACAGCGCGGCATTGAGGGCTACCCCACCTGGGAAATCGACGGCCAGCTGTACCCAGGGGTGCGATCGCTCGATGAGTTGGCCGACCTCTCGGGCTTTGCCCAGCCAGAGTAAAACCTGGCCCGATCCCTGGCTGAGTTAACATTTGGCCAAGCCAGAGAGTCTGCCACCAATCATCAACTATTTCCCTACTCAATACATTCCATTGCAAAACCCTAGCTCTCATCCCCATGGCCATCTGCACGAGGTCGGCCCCGCCGCCGACAGCGTTGTGCAGCCCCATGTCCATGATCCCGAGTCGCTGCGGCGCATTATCAATCGCCTGGCTCGCATTGAAGGCCACATTCGCGGCATCAAGACCATGGTGCAAGAAAGTCGCCCCTGCCCCGACGTGCTGGTGCAGGTAGCGGCGGTGCGCGGTGCCCTAGACCGAGTCGCGCGGATTATTCTTGACGAGCATCTGAGCGAGTGCATTGGCCGCGCCGCTGAAAAGGGCAACATTGAGGCTGAAATCGCCGAACTCAAAGCGGCGTTGGATCGCTTTTTGCCGTAGTCGATTATTGGTGGATTGTCACTGAAATAAGCGGTAATTAACCCTCGCACATCGCTGAAAACCTCGATTTGCCGTAGGGTGGGCACTGCCAGCCCTGTCAAGGTGGGGCCAGATTTAGGGGTTGATCCCTCGGATTGGCCGCTGAGCCTAGGACTAGAAGTCCAAGGCTCAAAGCCGAAATTCTCTGAAGAGGATTGGTAGCCGGGTTCCCCAGTCTGCGACCGCAGACTTTTGCTATGAGCCAGGGAGTTGACTCCCTGGCGGTTGTGGCCGTAGTCCCTAGCCTGTAGGCGTTTCGGGAATAGTTCGGTCACCTTGACAGGTGTGGGTGGGCACTGCCCACCAGCCTTAATTCTAGAGATTTCGCTGGAATACTCCTAGCCGGAAGGCGGAATTAGCTGAGCCGCCGGGATGGCAAGAAACATGGCTATGCGGCAATGAAGCGATCGTGCTGGCGCAGCATCTGGTGCTCAAACTGGCGCACCCAGTGGCTGAAGCGATCGCTTTCCTGGGCGGTGGCAAACTTCAAGGGTCTACCCAACAGCAGGGCGACGTACTCTTTTTTGGTCCGCACCACAATGGCGGTTTGTTGATCTAGGTCAATGCAAATATGAGAAAAGCCCTCTAGCTCAAGAGATGACATCAGCAACGACTTGAGACCCAGGGCCTGAAACACAATCTGCACCCAGCTGGTGCTTTCGTTGTCGGCGGTGATGAAGTACTCGCGGGGGAGACCGCTGAAGTCAAAAATGGCAACCCCCAGAATATCTGCCAATAGGGCATCTTGGGCAGATGGAGGAGTCGGGACAGATGCCTTAACCGGAGTCATAGAACGATCTAACGTGGTGGCACGGGATGTTAACTGAGCAGGTCAAGGGGAGAACCTGCCTGCGACGGAATTCCAATTGCTCGTATTGTACCCAGCCCTCCAAATTAAATTGTGATCGAGCGGACCATGGGGCAGACACTAAGGGATTCGCATCAAAATAAGGTACCAGAGAAAGTGGATGCTCTAGGTTGGATTCCCGCGCAGGCGGGAATGACGCTGGGACTTTATTTATTGGCTAGTCCCTAAGCGGATTTTGCAGGGACCACCGGACTTTTCTGCCGCAAAAAATAGGTGCGCAGGTTGCCCTTACCCTTGACCCAAACCTCGCCCCGGACGCCGAAGAGGGCTGTGGCCACGGCCCCCAGGCCAATGAAGGCCCCCACATCTTTAATGCGCGCGCGCGCGTTGATAAAACCGATCCGACGCAGCAGCCAAAGCCCCATCAGCGGCTGGAGGGTGTTGTTGACGGCGGCAACAATATGCCAGTGCCAGTCTAGGTCTGCTGAGGGGGTAAATAGGGTAAACAGGAGCGAACCCAGGATGATCCCCCTCAGCCCAGCGGGCTTTAATTCCGCACAGAGCGGTAAAAATGGCAAGGGGAAAGCGATCTCTCCCCCGCCGCAGTCGATATAGATAATGAATCGGGCCTAAACTGGGCACCAAAAGAACATTAAGACCTCGCCAAAGGATGTTCAAAGGGCCGCTAAAAATCGTATGGTTTTGAAGAGACACCGCCTAGCTGGCTACGGTTTTCAACCTAAATCTAGACCTGGAAGTGGAGTTTTACCCGTGGGAAAGCTCCAGATTCCAAGCTTGACCTGGTGTGTCCGACTTTAATCTGTGTTCGCAAGAGACTTGGCATTGTCTATGGCTTCCCCCACCATCGAATCAATTCTCCACGAAAACCGTCTGTTTCCCCCCGCCGATGGGTTTGCTCAAAATGCTTCAATTAAAAGCATGGAGGACTATCACGCCCTGGCAGAGCGGGCGGCGGCAGACCCGGCGGCGTTTTGGGCCGACCTGGCCAGCCAAGAGCTGCACTGGTTTAAACCCTGGGATACGGTGCTCGACTGGCAGCCACCCTTTGCGAAGTGGTTTGTGGGGGGCAAAATCAATATTTCCTACAATTGTTTAGACCGCCACCTGACCACCTGGCGGCGTAACAAAGCCGCCCTAATTTGGGAAGGGGAACCGGGCGACAGCCGCACCCTCACCTATGCCCAGCTGCACCGGGAGGTGTGCCAGGTGGCCAACGTGCTCAAGGGTCTGGGGGTGCAGAAGGGCGATCGCGTCGGCATCTACATGCCCATGGTGCCCGAGGCGGCGATCGCCATGCTGGCCTGCGCCCGCATCGGTGCGGCCCATACGGTAATCTTTGGCGGCTTCAGCGCCGAGGCCCTCAAAGACCGCCTCAACGACGCCGAGGCCAAGGTGGTAATCACCGCCGACGGCGGCTTCCGCAAAGACAAGGTAATACCGCTTAAATCTGCGGTCGATCAGGCCCTGGCCGAGGGGGCTGTGCCCAGCGTCACCGGCGTGCTGGTGGTGCAGCGCACCAAGTCAGAGATCACCATGGTGGAAGGGCGCGACCACTGGTGGCACGAGCTTCAGGGCACTGCCTCGGCCCACTGCCCGCCCGAAGAAATGGATGCCGAAGATCTGCTGTTTATTCTCTACACCAGCGGTACCACCGGCAAACCCAAGGGGGTGGTGCACACCACCGGCGGCTACAACCTCTACACCCACATGACATTTAAGTGGGCCTTTGACATCAAAGACACCGATGTCTACTGGTGCACCGCCGACGTGGGCTGGATTACCGGCCACAGCTATATCGTCTACGGCCCGCTGTCGAACGGGGCCACCACGGTGATGTACGAAGGGGTGCCCCGACCCTCAAACCCCGGCTGCTTTTGGGATGTGATCGAAAAGTACGGCGTCACCATTTTCTACACCGCGCCTACCGCCATTCGCGCCTTCATTAAAATGGGCGACGAACTGCCCAAGGCGCGAGATTTATCGTCCCTGCGGCTGCTGGGCACCGTCGGCGAGCCGATCAACCCCGAAGCCTGGATGTGGTACCACCTGGTGATCGGTGGCGAGCGCTGCCCGATTATCGATACCTGGTGGCAGACCGAGACCGGCGGCTTTATGATCACGCCGCTGCCGGGGGCGACACCCACCAAGCCCGGCTCCGCCACCCTGCCCTTCCCCGGCATTTTGGCGGACGTGGTCGACTTGGACGGCACCCCGGTGCCCCCTGGCGAGGGCGGCTACCTGGTGATCAAGCACCCCTGGCCCAGCATGATGCGCACCGTCTACGGCGACGACGATCGCTACCGCCGCACCTACTGGGAGCACATTGCCCCCATCGATGGCCAGTATCTCTACTTTGCGGGCGACGGTGCCCGCAAAGATGCCGACGGCTATTTTTGGGTGATGGGTCGGGTCGATGACGTGATCAACGTGTCGGGCCACCGCCTCGGCACCATGGAAGTCGAGTCGGCCCTAGTATCGCACCCGGCAGTAGCAGAGGCCGCTGTCGTCGGTCGTAAAGATGAGATCAAAGGGGAAGACATCTACGCTTTTGTCATTTTAGAAGGGCACTACAGCCCCAGCGATGAGCTGAAGCAAGAGCTGGCCCAGCATGTGGTGAAAGAAATTGGTGTGATCGCCCGGCCTGGCGAAATCAAGTTTGCCGATGCCCTGCCCAAGACGCGATCAGGCAAAATTATTCGCCGCTTTTTGCGAAACTTGGCCAGTGGTGAAGCGATCGCCGGCGATGCCTCTACCATGGAAGATCAAAGCGTGCTCGACCAGCTCCGCCAGGGCTAAGACTTTGCCTTGGCTACTGGGTGTCCCATCTACAACTATCCTGGTTCAGGATGGGCGATCGGCCTTTTGAGTTATCCCAAATCCGAACCGTATAGCCCCGATGCCAAACAGGCAGCTTGCGTAGGGGCAAACGGTTTTAGCCCCGGGTGGGCGGGGCTAACCAAGGCGGATTCAGTATTAATCGCAGCGAAACCCCAGACGTAGCGGATTTCGCGCGGCTAAAGAACATCATGAAGTCCCCCGTACCCCCCTTATTAAGGGGGGTACGGGGGAGAACTTATGATCGACGAAACCTGAGGGATCTAGAACCTAACCAAGGATGCATCCCAGCTTTGTAGTTCTCATCCTCAGGGTGAGGCGCTTTGAAATTCCTCTAGTCGCTTCTCCCTGGGAAATAAAGAGCTAGGGGATGAGGACCATCAATTTGCCGAAGATGGTATGCATCTCCCAGCCAATGAGTGTCTGACTAAATTAGGGACCGCTATACTGCGCTGGAATACTCTTAGGTTGAGGCTAGGAGGTTAAGGTGAGAGTTGACCTTATAGATGCGTGGCTCGTTTTTTCTACCTCCCATAACGCTGCGCCTGCTGCCTGCTGACATAGTGCAATTCTTCCAAGTCCTTTTTTGCGGACAAAATAACGGGAAACTGCGGATCTTGTGTCTGTGCCGCATCAGCAAGGCGTTACTGCATCCATCTGAGGTAATATTTGTCGACACTTTCTCTGGCCTGGGGCTGTCCTCGGGAAGATATTGTTCCCAAGAGCAGGCTTTTCTAGGGCTATCTTACCCCTGGGGTGGGCACCGGGCAGGCCAAGAAAATTTGAGGAAGTCCATCTAAATCATTTATTTTTTTGGTTCAATTTTTGATGCCGTAGCTATAATTAGCTGTGTGAATAGGCAAGTTTATTTGCTATTATTCTTTTGCTATTCCGCAATGGTCGTCAACCTTATTCGTAATTTCTTAAGATTGACCCAGCTGGTTTTTAGCATCTAGCTCCACGTCTTACCACAAGGAATTTCCCTGAACAATGGCAGAAAAACCCACCCCCCTAATCGGCAAAGCGTTGCTCCAAAAGGTTAAAGACCTCTCTAACCTCACCAAGCGCGAAACCGCCAAAGAATGCGGCTACTACACCCTCACCAAAGACAATCAGGTGCGGGTCAATCTTTCTGGCTTTTACGATGCGTTGCTTGAGGCCAAAGGCATCAATCTCGACCCCGAAAGCAGCAAAGATGGCCGGGGCCGCGAACCGACCTATCGGGTCAGCGTCCACAAAAATGGTCAGATTGTTATCGGGGCTACCTACACCCAAGAAATGGGCCTTAAGTCTGGCGATGAGTTTGAAATTAAGCTGGGCTACAAGCACATTCACCTGAAGCAGCTAGGCGTTGACGGTGACGACGAATAGTACGGGTCTATCATGGCAATTTCATCGGTGAATATGTCAGTGATCGCTCATCTATCGGTTTTTTTTTAATCTGGATGGCGCTAGGCATTCCGGCCAGTCTGGTAGTCGCCCGCATCGGTCGAATTCGCCTTGTCTATCCCGTTCCTCCGCAGCATAAGCTGCCCCTGCTGCTGCCCCTATATCTGCTGGCCCCAGCGGCGGTTGAAATCTATCGCCGTCTGAGGGCAGACTCTTGGTCAAGCTACGGCATCGCCTGGAATCAGCCCTTTTTTGACCTGGCGATCGCTGGGTTTGGAGTTGCTGCCGGGGGGGTGATGGTCTTGGTAACCCTACAGCTAGGTCTGGGTTGGCGACGGTGGCAGCCTCCCGTGCCCCCTGCCTCTGCTGCGTCAGAGGCAGGGAATGCAGGAATTGAAGGTGATCTTGCTCCCTCCTCAGGGCCTGCGCCAGGAGTAGTGCTGCTTGCAGTGCTGCTCCTGGCGTTATTTGTGGGCTGGATTGAAGAATTGGTGTTTCGCGGCGTGCTGGCGAACGGGCTGGGGCAGGCGCTGCCCCTGTGGGCCATGGCGATCGCCGTCAGCCTTATTTTTGCCGTCTCTCACCTGCTGTGGGATGGTCCCGCCGGAGCGCCTCAGCTGCCGGGACTGGCGATCATGGGCGCGGTGCTGCTGCTGGCTCGCTGGGCGGCGGGCGGCAGCCTGGGGCTGGCCTGGGGGCTACATGCCGGGTGGGTGTTTGTGATCGCCTTGATCGACGCCCTGGCCCTGCTCAAACCCGGCAAAGACGGCCCCGTCTGGCTGGTGGGTCTGCCCGATCAACCGCTCACGGGGCTGCTGCCGCTGGGGTTGTTGGTGCTGACGGGGGCGGGGGTTTGGCTGTGGGGATGATGAGGGGGAGTGGGGTGAAGGAGTGAAGAGGTAAAGAGGTGGTGAGGTAAAGAGGTGGTGATGAGGCGCTCCTTCACGCCTTCACGCCTTCACTCAAAGCGATCACCGTAATTGGCGTCAGCGGTTGCCAGCGGGTCAGGGGGCCAACCTGGACGCCTTGCTGGACTTGAATTTGTCGCAGTTCTATCTGCCAGGTCAATTCGCTCGATTCGGGTTGTTTGGCCCAGGTCAGCACCATGGCCGTGTGCTCTAGGGTGGCCAGGGCCAGCACCATACGTCCCTGGGGTCGCAGGCGTTGGGCACAGCAGTCTAAAATGCCGGTCAAGTGGCCACCGCTGCCGCCAATAAAGATGCGATCGGGGTCGGGCAGCGCGGCTAAGGCATCGGGTGCGGCTCCGTAAATGGCGTGCAGGTTGGCGTTGCCCAGGCGGCGCTGATTTTGCTCAATTAAGCCGTGACCAGCGGCGGTTTTTTCAATGGCATAGACCTGGGCCGTGGGGCAGAGCCGATTGATTTCAACGCTGACGGATCCGGTGCCGGCCCCAATATCCCAAACGATCTGGTCTGGTCTGGGGTCGAGGTCAGCCAGAATTTGAATGCGGATATCGCGCTTGGTGATCAGGCCGGGGCGATCGCCAAAGGTCGCAAAGGCATGGTCGGGCAGCCCCATGACGGGCAGGTTCTCTAACGCTGAGAACTCTCCATGGTGCCGCTGGAGCACCACGACGTTGAGCGAGGCAAAACTCTTGCCCAAGACAGTTTCGGGGGTCAGGTCGTGAATTGTTTCAGCGTCGCCGCCGAGGTTCTCGCAAACGCCCAGGCGATAGCGGTAGGGCAATGCCAGGGTGAGCAAAAGCTGTCCCAGAGCAGCGGGGGTGTGGGTCGGGTCAGTGAGTACCGCAATCAGCTGATCGCCCCGGCGCAGGGCGGCGATTAGTTCTTCGGTCGATCTGCCGTGGGCGCTGACCAGGGTGGCCCCCTGCCAGGGCAGTTTGAGACGGCTAAAGGCCAGCTGCACCGCACTCGGGTGGGGGTGAAAGGTGAGCGCCTCGGCGGGCAGATGCTCCAGCAGCAGTCGTCCCAGACCAAAAAACAGCGGGTCGCCCGACGTCAAAACGACGGCAATACCTGGAACGCCCGATCGCAGCCATTGGTGCAGGTGCTCTAAGGTGTCTTTGAGGTCGCCCAGGGGCCAGGTTGCTGCGGTCGTCTCGGGAAAATAGCTGAGGTGGCGGGGGCTGCCCACCAGGACCGCCGCCCGATCAATCAGCGTTTGCAGGTTGGAGGCCAGCCCGCCCCGCCCATCCAGACCGACGCCGATGACCTGAATGGGGGTGTCCTGAATCGGGACAATAGGGCCAGAGGTCATGGCTGCTGCTCCCAGGCCATCACCAGCAGGGCGTTGAGGATGGCTGCCGCTACGGGAGACCCGCCCTTGCGCCCCGCCACGCGAATCTGCGGCACCGGCGTGGCGGCCAGGCACTGCTTTGAGGCCTCAACCGCCACAAAGCCCACAGGCGCACCGATGACCAGCGCCGGGTGGGCTTTACCGCTGTCAATGCGATCGCACAGGGCCAGCAGCGCTGTCGGCGCATTGCCCACCACCACCAGCGCCCCGGGATGGTCTTCTAAACATCGCAACAGACCGGTCTCTGTGCGAGTGCGCCCAGGCTCTGCCGGGTCACCCACCGTCACCGCCGTCAGCAGCGGATTGTGGAACGTGCGCTCGACCATGCCCACCACCCCCTGGCGCACCATGGTCACATCGACAACAATTGGGCCGCCCTGGGAGAGATGCTGGAGCGCGACGGCGATCGCCCCTTCGCCAAAGCTCACTAACTCTTTAAACTCAAAGTCCCCCGTGGTGTGAATCACCCGCCGCACCACCGCATATTCCGCCGGGGTAAACCTGTGATCGCCAAATTCTTGGTCTATTAACCCAAAGCTTTCTTCTAAAATGGGACTTTGCCAAAGCTTTGCCATAGAACAGGTGCGATAAGAGTAGACATTTCTTCAGTCAGGGGGAGACGCCCTATCATCCCACATCAAGCCCTGCCAAGGGATTGGGAGTCGCAATCGGCATCCCAGATCGCCCCCATCAAGCGAACCTAACC
>DAIPYU010000059.1:0-8622 GCA_036782635.1 Nodosilinea sp. CTOTU7353 | reverse complement strand
CACCCACCCATCCACTCCCCACCCTGCCCATGCCCGCCTACTACTTCTGGGGCGACGACGACTTTGCCCTCCAAAACGCCGTCCACACCCTGCGCCAGCGCACCCTCGATGAGGCCTGGGCCAGCTTCAACTACGAGGTCATTTCGGCCGATGCCACCGGGGGGGCATCCCAGGCGTTGAACCAGGCCATGACTGCCCCCTTTGGCGCGGGGCGGCGGCTAGTGTGGCTGCAAAACACCACCCTAGGCCAGCGCTGCCCTGAGCCAGTTCTGGCGGAGTTTGAGCGTACCCTGCCCAAGCTGCTGGTCAGCAGCGTGCTGCTGCTGACCAGCACCGCCAAACCCGACGGGCGGGCCAAATTTACCAAGCTATTTAAAACCCACGGCGAGATCCGCGAGTTTGTCACCATTCCCCCCTGGAAGACGGATCAAATTCGCCAGCAGGTAGTGACGGTGGCCAAGCAGCGGGGGCTAGCCCTAGAGTCGGCCACCCTAGACCTGCTGACGGAGGCGGTGGGCAACGACACCCGCCAGCTTCACCTAGAGCTAGAGAAACTGGCCCTCTACTGGGGCGCTAACCCCCAGCCCATCCCACCAGCGGTGGCGGCGGCACTGGTGACGGTATCCACCCAGACCAGCCTACAGCTGGCCCAGGCGCTGAAGCAGGGCGATACCTCCACGGCTCTAGGGCTGGTCAGCGATCTGCTTGATCGCAACGAACCCGCCCTGCGCATCGTTGCCACCCTGGTCAGCCAGTTTCGGCTGTGGCTGTGGCTCAGGGCGCTGATCCAGGCCGGGGTGCAAAGCGATGCCGAGATCGCCGCCGCCGCCGAGGTGGCCAACCCCAAGCGCATATATTTCTTAAAACAAGATGTGCGATCGCTAAGGCTAAGCCAGTTGCAGCGAAGCCTGCCTTTGCTACTAGAATTAGAGTCTGAATTAAAACAAGGTCGAGATGAACGCGCTACCCTACACACAAAAGTAATAGAACTGTGTCAGATCTTTAGGCCCACGGGTATTTAGCGCCAAGTCTGGAACCCGTGAGGCTAGCGCCCCGTCAGGGCTGGCAGCCCACTGCGGTTGCAGAATATAGTGATCGCACCTGGGTCAATGTCCTTACTATTCAGAAAAAGATCTTTATTAGGTTGGAGCACCGGGCCACTCTGGCCAAAGCCAGCACAGGAGAAACACGTAATATGATTCACCAATTAATTAATCTTTCGCCCATGTCTCACCGCGCCCTGGCGGCAGTGGCGGCTAGTCTCGCCGTGCTAGCCAGTGGCGCTGGGGTGCAACTGCCCGTGGCGGGCGGCATTACCCTAGGGGCCGCAGCCTACGCCCAAGACCGCGAGGTATCGCCCGAAGAAGTCGCTGGCTACGCCGCCTCGGTATTAGAAATGGATAGCCCTCGCAACGAAGCCCTAGCCCAGATCAATACTCTGCTGACCGGCACCGAACAAGACATCGGCAGTATTGACATGAGCTGCACTGGCACCGCTAACCTCAATCAACTGTCCCGCAGCCTGCGCACCAGCGTTCGCACCGTTGTGGTTGACTACTGCAACCAGGCCAGCAGGATTGTGCAATCCAACGGGCTAACGGTGCGTCGGTTTAACAGCATCACCGCCGCGCACCCCCAAGACCCCGCCCTAGCTGAGCAAATTCGCGCGGCCATGGTGCAGCTGCAACAGGCTCAGGGATCTTCGCGGGCCAACGGCAACTAATGCAATTTATTGACCAGGCTGAAGTTGATGTAATTGCCGGCGACGGCGGCGACGGCGTTGTGGCCTTTCGCCGCGAAAAGTACGTGCCCGCTGGCGGGCCAGCGGGTGGCAATGGTGGCCCGGGCGGGTCTGTGTATGTGAGGGCCGTCGGGCAGCTACAGACTCTGCTCGACTTCCGCTATGCCCACCGCTTTAAGGCTGAAAACGGCCAGCGGGGCGGCCGCAAAAACATGACCGGGGCCACCGGGCCCGATCTGTACCTTGATGTGCCTCGCGGTACGGCGATTTACGATGCCCACACCGACGAGCTGCTGGGCGATTTGGTCACAGATGGTCAGGTGCTCTGCGTCGCCCAGGGCGGCAAAGGCGGTCTGGGCAACCGCCACTTTCTCAGCAACCGCAACCGTGCCCCAGAGCACGCCCTGCCGGGTCTGCCCGGCGAAGAGCGCCGCCTACGCCTAGAGCTAAAGCTGCTGGCCGAAGTGGGTATCGTCGGCCTGCCCAACGCCGGTAAGTCAACCCTGATTGCGGCCCTGTCGGCGGCACGACCCAAAATTGCCGACTACCCGTTTACTACCCTCATCCCCAACCTCGGGGTGGTGCGCCGCCCCACTGGCGACGGCACCGTGTTTGCCGACATACCGGGGCTGATCGAGGGAGCACACCAGGGGCTGGGGCTGGGCCACGAGTTTTTGCGCCACATTGAGCGCACTCGGGTGCTGCTGCACCTGGTCGACGCCACCGCCGAGCACCCGGTCGAAAATTTTCACACCATTCAGCAGGAGCTAGCGGCCTACGGACGCAACCTGAGTGATCGCCCCCAGGTGCTGGCCCTCAACAAAATCGACGCCCTCACCCCCGAAGCCGTCACCGAACTCACCCAGCAGTTTGTAGACCTGGTGCCGGGGCCGGTGTACGCCATCTCAGCGGTGGCCGGCATGGGGACGGCACCGCTGCTACAACATATCTGGGATTTGCTTGATCGCGCGGCGGCTGAAGCGGCGATCGCCTCGGCAGAGCAGACCCTAGCTGAGCAGGTGCAAAAGACTTAGCTCGGCGGCACTGCTCAGGCGGCAGTGATCGCTCGCTCAAAACACGCAAACGCCAGACCCCAAATCTGGTAAATAAAGATACCTTTATACCCCGGCCACCGTTACTTAAACTACTGCTTTCGGGAACCCTAAGACGGTGTTTCGGCAAGGTTTAGCGTTGATCATGAGCGTTTCCGTGTTTTCGGTGCCGTCTGAGGGTGAGTCTACAAAGCTTGAGGGATCGGCCGCTCCGCTAGTGCAGCCGATCCCTCAAGCACAGGAGCATGCTGGCCCCTGTTGCGCGCTGCAAGGGCTACCCTGGGCAGCCCGCCAGCAGCGACATAGCCAGGCCGTCGCGGCCCTGGGGTTGGGCAAACCTGGCAACATTCCCGCCTGGGAAGAAGCGGCTCAACTGGCGGCCCAATTTTTGCAATTGCCCTTAGCCGTGGTTACTCTTGCTGAAGGCCACACCGAATACATTCGAGCAGCCTATGGGCTATCGAGTCTCGGGCTGGGTAATCCCCTATCGCAGCGGCGGCAGCTGCCCCTAGAACGGGGGTTGAGTCTCTACATTCTGGATAGCAATCAGCCTCTAGTCTTAGCAAACACCGCCGACAATCCAGTCACGGCCCAGAGCGAGTGGGTTGAAACCTACGGCATCCGCGCCTACTGCGGCGTACCGCTGACCACCTCCCAGGGCCTCTGCATTGGCACCCTAGCGGTGATGGATCGTCAGCCGCGCAGCTTTACCGATCAAGAACTGGCCTTTTTAGCCATGGCTGCTCGCTGGGGCATGAGCGAATACGAACGCCAGTGGGCAATTGCCGCCGAGACTAGGCCGGGTGCGATCGCAACGGCAACGGCCTCCCCAGACAGCCTGATAAATGCAGTGCGCCTCAACCTAGTGAGCCAACTCACCCAAGATCTGCGCAGCCCTCTATCCACAGTGCTGGGCATGGCGTCTATGCTCAGCCGAGAAATCTATGGCCCGCTGACCCAAAAACAGCGAGAGTACACTGACATTGTTTGCCAAAGCAGCAAAACCCTGATGGCTCTAGTCGATGAGATTACTGACCTGGGGCTAGCCCAGACCGGGCACCCCGACCTAGTACCCACCTCCGTCGATATTGGGTCGTTAATCCAGCAGGTGATTATCACCCTCACCCCCCTCGCTGAGAAATCGGCCCAGATCGTCACCTTTACCCTAGAGCCCAATGAAAACCACTGGATTTTAGACCAGCGCACGGTCAAACAGATTCTCTACCACCTCACCTTTAGCATCATGCAGATGGCTGGAGACCACAGCCATCTGTGTATTCACGCCTGCCGTCGCGGCCAGGCCCTCTCGCTGGTGCTTTGGTTGGCCAACCCCTGGCTGGGAGAAGGGCTACCGGCCCAGGTAATTGACCTATTCCACCCATCCATAGCAGAAGGTTTGCCCGGCCTAACGTTGTCAGGGGCGAAGCCTGGGACTGTCCCAGAAGCAATACCGGCGTTACTGCTCAGCCAGCATCTGGCCCGGCGCCACGGCGGTGAGATTAGGGTGCAGGAAAGTGCCGATAGCGGCTGTCGTTTGATTGTGCTGCTACCGGTGCTCAATGCCAGCAAGACCCAGGGCGCAGCCTGTACCAGCTAGACCGCCCCCTATTCTCATACAGCAGGCTTCATCAACAGGTTTTGAACTAAAGATTTAATCCCAAATCCTGTTTGTTCATCCTCTGATTTAACCGAGCGCATGTGGTGCTGACTTTTTGGGAACCAGGGTTACATGATTCGGATGTGGTACGGCTGATTAAAGATGTGGGCGATAATACTGTCGGTTTCTTTGCCCCACCTACCCATGATGCAATACGTGCGATCGCGCCTTGTCCCCTACCTGCGCACCCAGATTCTGCCATCTAAACCCGCCCAGCTGCTGATTCAAACCTGGCTCAAGTGGGACAGTGACAATGTCCCCGGCATGGCGGCAGCGCTGTCATACTACGCGCTGTTCTCCCTGTTTCCGCTACTGCTGGTGGTGCTGAGCATCATTGGGGCACTGGTGGGGCCAAATACCGAGGTATTTGAGGCCATTCAGGATGTGATTGTGCGCTACCTGCCCCCCGAGGTACATGATCTGATTCGAGATACTATCCTGGCCCTCAACGAAAATAGCGTCGGGGCGGGCCTGGTGGGCACCGTCATTCTGCTGTTTGCGGCCAGCACCATCTTTGCCATTCTCAAGCGATCAGTGAACAAAATTTGGGAATCGCCCAGCCGCGTTAGCGAAGCGGGGTCGCCCGCAAAGATGGCAATCTTTTTTATTGTCAACAAGCTATCGGCTTTTGTGCTGGTGCTAGCTACGGCGCTGCTGCTGCTGGCCTCTCTGGTGTCAAACATTGCGATTAAGATAATTCTCAATCTGGTCAACACCTTTCAAGAGACCTTTGCTTTTTGGGAGATTGACCAAGATGCGCTCAGCAGAGGGCTGCAGGCGGGCTGGTCATTTTTAGCCCTGGGCCTGGCGATCACCGGGCTGTTTAGAATTCTCCCTACAATCAAGCTTTCGTGGCGCGATATTTGGCCCGGCGCGCTGCTAACGACCCTACTGCTGGCGGGGCTGCAATGGCTGGTCAGCAGCAGCGTGATTAGCCTGGGTAGCCGCTTTGTCTCCTACGGCGTCATCGGCAGCGTGATGATTTTAATGCTGTGGATTTTTCTCGCCTGCCAGATTTTCTTTGCGGGCTGCGAGTTTTCCTACGTCTACGCCCACATATTTGGTACCAAGCGCCGCGCCGCCAGGTTTGGCGAGTGAAACTTGGCCAAGAATTTTTGGCGAATGGGTGAGGCGAATGGGGGATGAAGCAAGGGTTTAAACGCCTTTCTCATTCTCACCGCCCCTACCCACGGTCTACTCCCACAGCTAGGGGTAGATATCTAGCCTAGTCGAGCTGGTCAATCTGCGACCTGAGTTCCTCTAGCTCGGCGTCTACCTCCGCCGACTCGGTGGCGGGGGTGGCGGGCTCAGGGGCGGGCAGCTGGCCCTGGTTAGCACTACCGCCCAACATTTGTGCCTTCATCGCTTCCAGCTCAAAATCGACATCACCACCGGCTTCCAAGCTGGCAAACTGGCTCTCCAGGTCAGCTCCGGCCAGCTCTGCCGCCGCCTGGGAGGTGGCCTCCATTTGCAACACTTTTTCTTCCATGCGCTCAAAGGCGGCCATGGCGCTGCTGGTGTTAAGGCTGCTGGTGGTGCTTTGCAGCTGCTCGTTGGCCTTGGCGGCACTGGCCCGCGCCTTGAGCATGTCTTTTTTGGTCTTGGCTTCAGACAGCTTGCTCTCTAGGCCAATCAGGTTGCGCTTGAGCTGCTCTACGGTGGTGCTTTGGCCGTCGAGCTGAGTCTTGAGGGCCACGGCAGTTTCAGCCTGGGTTTTCTTGCGCAGCAGTGCCTGTTTGGCCAGATCTTCATCGCCCTTTTGCAGGGCTAATTGGGCTCGCTGCTGCCAGGTGTTGGCTTCATTATTAGCCCGCTCGTACTGCTGCTGCACGCGCTTTTGACTGGCGATCGCCCCCGCCACCGCCTGGCGCATCTGCACCAGGTCTTCCTGCATGTCAATGATGGCCTGATCCAAGATTTTCTCTGGATTCTCCGCCGAACTCACCGCCGCATTTAGGTTAGAGCGAACCACTCGGCTAACGCGATCAAATAACCCCATGATGTGCTGCTTCCTTAAATCTGTGGTGTGCGATGGTCTTTCCCAGTTTACAGAATGTCAGAGGGGATCGGGCGAATGGGACGGTTTACGGTTTGCGGTTTACGGTTTGCGGTTTGCGGTTTGCGGTTCGGCCTTGCACCGTAGACCGTACACCTTGCACCGTATACCCTGCCCTTCTACCCCAACTCCTCCCCATCCCACTTCAGCACCGACGCATTCACCCCCTGCTCGCGTTTGAGCTTGGCGTCGCGCTCAAACCACTGGGTGATCTCGACGGCGGTCAGCTGATCTGCGGGGGTATCGGTATCGGCGGCGATCACCTGCAGCAGCTTGGCGGTGGAAATGGTGAGTCGGGCGAGAAATTTCTCAGGGGACGACAGCAGTGCCTTGTCGACCGCCGCCGACTCTTCGGGGGTGAGAAACTGAAGTGATTGGTCAAGCATGGTGGGGCGAGCTAATCAGAGGGCAACTGTCTTTATATTGTCATACCGTATCCGACACCCAAAACCCCGATTCATCACCAATACCTCGACTCAGAACAGGCATCCCGTAGGGGCAAACGGTTGTTTGCCCTTAACCAACCGGGGGTAAGCTACTAGGATTTGGCACCAGACCTGGCTGAGGTTGGCAAAATCCCGCAAATCAGACAAAAGCGGCGACCAGGGATTGCCTAGTCGCCGCCGTTCACTGGAGAGGGTTGTGGTAGATCTACGCTTCGGGCAGCGCTTTGGATGCTTTAGTCTTGACGTTGCCGAGCCAGGCCCCCAGCAGGTAGCCCGCCGTGCAGAGCAGCAGGCCGTAGATATTCACCCCCAGATCGACGGCGTAGCGGCCCGTGCCCAGACTCGCCCAGGCGGGGAAGATCGGAGCACCGATGACGTTTTCGGCCACCCGCAGCACGCCAAACACCAGCCCTGGCCAAAAGGCGAGGTGAAAACTGAGCGCCCCAGCCCTGGGCAAAAACGCCAGCAAAAAGATTGGCGCTAGGCCCATCACCATGGTGCCGCTGATGGTGGTGGCCAGAATGATGGCGGGGCCGACCTGATCGCCCATGTAGATGCTCAGCAGGGGTACGTTGCCGAGCAGGGCGATCGCAATAATCCACCAGCGACCCAGGCGGGCCTGGCCCTCGGTGGGGGCACCCTTGCGGTGAAACCAGTCGCGCGCTCCCACCTTGGCGGTGCTCGAAAACGTGGAATCTAGGGTTGACCCGGCGCTGGTGAGCATAATCGCGTTAAACACCAGCAGCATGGGCAGGCCAAACAGCGCTGGTACAGATAGGCTGGGCGACCCCTCGGCCCCCACGGCGCGGGCATAGAGCCCTACGCTGCTGAATAGAAAAATAAACCCGCCGCTGAGCAGGCCCGCCCAGATAAAGCCCTTAAACATGGTGCGTGGGCCGGTGATAAAGGCGCGATCAGTCATCACCGGGTCGTGGAAGGGGTAACTGAAAATTTGCACAAAGGCCAGGGCGCAGAAGGTGAGCGCCCCACTGCGGGTGTCGGCATCCACCACCGGCAGCCCCTCGCGGGCCAGCCCAGGGCCAACGGTGGCCAAAATCACCACCAGCAACACCGCGGCCAGCACCATCTGCGCCCCGTCGGTGAGCAGGCTGCTGCGCAGCCCCCCCAGCAGCGTGTAGTAAACCGTAAACGCCGTCACCACCGCCGCCGCGATCCAGTAGCCGGTGCTGCCCTCAGGGCCAAAATACAGCGAAAACACCTTGGTGTTTGACCAGACCTCGTTGAGCAGGCGAATGGCGATCGCCAGCAAAAACAGCCGTGAACACACCCGACCGTACTTGCTCACCAAAAACTCTGGTATTGAGCGAAAGCCGCCCCGAGTGCGGATGTAGTAGAGGGCGATCGCCGCCGTCACAAAGCTCAGGTAATAGATCGCGTAGCCAATGCCCCCCAGCACCCCAAAGGTCTGCCCCAGGCTGGCGGCATTGTCGATCGACTTGGCAAAAATCCAAGAAATCGCCGCACTGGCCACCAGCAGCCACATCCCCGGTGCCTGCCCGGTACTCGACTGACCCTCAAAAAACTCCGGCGGCGTTACCTTATCGGGCGTGGTCTGGCGCACCAAATAAAACAGCAAACCGCCATAACCCGCCAGCAGCGCCCAGGTGAGCGTACTTTCAACCATCGGTAGTGTCCTTTTTGTGGTGGTA
>DAIPYU010000058.1:10507-27294 GCA_036782635.1 Nodosilinea sp. CTOTU7353 | reverse complement strand
CTGCTCCGCCTGGTTGAAGTGCTTTTTAGACACAAACGTGGCCAGGGCCAGCCCCAGGGGCGGGGTCATGCCCGCCGCCATCACCGCCGCCATCGGCGCGTAGATGTTGGTGGCCAGCAGCCCCACCGCAAAGGTGTAGGCGGCTTTGTTTACCGGGCCACCCATATCCACCGCCATCATCGCGCCGAGAATCAGGCCCAGCAGCACGGCGTTGGTGCCGCTCAGCCCCTCCAGGTAGGTGGCCATGCCCTCCATCAGCAGGCGCACCGGGGTGCCAAACACGTAGACCAGCAGCAGCCCCACCACCAGCGTCGCCAGCAGCGGAATCACCAGCACCGGCTTCAGCCCCTCAAAGTTGGCGGGCAGGTTGATCTTGTCGCGCACAAACTTGGCCACGTAGCCCGCCAAAAAGCCCGAGAGAATGCCGCCCAAGAAACCCATATCTAGATTTGCCGCCAGCATGCCGCCGATTAAACCTGGAGCAATACCGGGGCGATCGGCGATGGAAAAGGCGATAAAGCCCGACAGCACCGGCACAATCAGCGCAAAGGCCGCGCCGCCGCCAATTTGCATCAGCGCGTCGCCAAAGGTGCCCGGCGCGGGGTTAATGCCAAACACAAAGGACAGGGCAATGATCAAGCCCCCCGCCACAATCACCGGCAGCATGTAGCTCACCCCAGTCAGCAGGTGCTTGTAGGGACCAGAGCGACTTTCAGAACGCTGGGCCTTGGCCCGCTGTACTTCGTCCACATAGCTGCCCGGTGCGCCGCCGCCAGCCACAGGTGCAGCCATCGCCGCCGTCACCACATTGGCCCCGTCGTGAATGGCGGCTTTTGTCGAGGTTTCGTACAGCCGTTTGCCGCCAAAGCGCGACAGATCCACATGGGTGTCGGCGGCAATAATCACCGCCTCAGCGCGGGCGATCTCCTCATCGGTGAGGGCGTTCTGCGACCCCACCGACCCCTGGGTTTCGACCTTGATGTCGTGGCCCAGCTTGACCGCTCCCTGCTTCAGAGCTTCGGCGGCCATAAAGGTGTGGGCAATGCCCGTGGGGCAGGAGGTAATGCCCACAAAGAACTTGCTGGCGGCAGCGGCTTCTGGAGCAGAATTCGGGCTGGGGGCATCCTCCGGCAGCGGGTCGTGGGGGTGGGGGGTAGTCTTGATTGCCCCCAGGCTGGGGCCATGACCCACCAGCGCCACGGCGCTCTGGATCACCATTTCGGTATTGCGAATAGCCTCACTGGTGGAGACGGCGTAGACGGGTTTGCCAGCGAAGCGATCGCGCTCCACTGCCCCGTCAGCCCCCACAATCACCACATCGGCCTGCTGGATGTCGTCAGGGTGGAGGGACGTTGCGATCGCGCCCCCCTGGGTTTCGGCAATCAGCTCATGGCCGAGGGCCTGGGCAGTGCGCTTGAGGGCCTCGGCCGCCATCTGGGTATGGGCCTCGCCAACGGCGCTAGCGGTAACGGCAACAATTTTGGTCATGGTCTTGTTTGGGTGGATGGGTGGGGAGTGGATGGTGGGCAGTACCCACCCTACGGGAATAAGAAATTGGGGGGATTACCTTACCTCCTGCACGGTCACCAGCTTCCGCATCGCCTGGATCTTCTCCATCGGCGGCAGCCGTGGCCCGATCTCACCCAGCGCCCCCATGGAGAAAGCCGTGGCCAGGGTGGCGCAGTCCCGCAGCGACTGGCCGCTGACCATCCCCGCCACGGTGCCCGCCACCATGGCATCGCCTGCGCCGACGGTGCTTTTGACCGCCAACGGCGGCGGCTGAGCATGGAAGGCCTGGGTGTGATCAATAAACAGCGCCCCCTCGGCCCCCATCGACACCACCACAACCTTGAGGCCAGAGCCAATCAGCTCGCGGGCGGCGGCGACAATCTCGGCGTGGGTCGTGAGGCGGGTGTTCAGCACCTCCTCCAGTTCCGCCCGGTTGGGCTTGATCAGGTCGGGCTTAGCGGGCAGGCCAAAGCGCAGGGCATCGCCGCTGGTGTCGAGCACCACGGTTTTGCCCTGGGCCTTGAGGGGGCCAATCAGCTCGTCGTAGATCTCGCTCGACATGCCCCCCGGCACGCTGCCCGAAAAGACAAACCAGTCGCATGATTCGGCCAGGGCATGCACGGCATCCTTGAGCAGGGCTACGTCCTGGGGGGTGGGCTCTTGACCGAGGTAGTTGAGGTCGGTGACCTGGCCCTGGGCGTCGTCCACGATCTTGATGTTGACCCGGGTGGTGCCGGGCAGATAGACAAAGTGGTCGGCAATGCCCCTTTGGTGAAAGAGGGTTCTGAACAAGGCATCATTCTCTTTACCGAGGAAGCCGCTGACGCTGACCCTGTGCCCCGCCGCCGCCAAGAACGAGGCCACGTTGACGCCCTTGCCGCCCGCGTCGTCCTGCTTCCAGGCGACCCGGTTCACCGCATCGGCGCGAAAGTTGGGAATCGAGACCGTCTGGTCGATCGCCGGATTCAGCGTCACCGTGGCGATCCGGTGGTTCGGGTGGGTCATAGTGCCCTCACCTCCTCGGCGGTGCGACAGGCCAGGGCCTTCTGCGCCAGCCGCTGCATCTGCTTCATCGACGCCCCCCGCAGCCGCGCCTTGACCTTAGGAATGCTGGGGATATCCATGCTCAGCTCTTTTACCCCCAGCCCGGCGAGAATGGCCGCCCCCTGGGCATCCCCCGCCAGGCCGCCGCAGACGCCGACCCACTTACCGGAGAGCTTGGCCCCCTGCACGGTTTGGGCGATCGCCCGCAGTACGGCAGGGTGCAGGGCGTCGGCCTGCTTGGCCAGGGTGGGGTGGCCCCGATCCATCGCCAGCAGGTACTGGGTGAGGTCGTTGGTGCCCACCGAGAAAAAGTCCACCTCCTGGGCAAATTCCGCCGCCATCAGCACGGCGCTGGGCACCTCCACCATCATGCCGATTTCCACCGGGGGGCCATCCGTTGCCGCCCGCACCGACTCCAGCACTGTCTTGGCGGCGCGAATGTCTTCCAGCGTGGCAATCATGGGGAACATGATGCGGATGTAGCCGCCCCGAGCCGCCCGCAGAATGGTGCGGAGCTGGGTCTCGAATAAATCCGTCCGTTCCAAACACAGGCGCACGCCGCGAATGCCGAGGAAGGGGTTGTCTTCGGCGGGCTGGTTCAGGTAGGGCACGTGCTTGTCACCGCCAATATCTAGCGTGCGGACGATCAGGGGTAGACCGTTGAGCGCCTGGGTCATCTGGCGCAGCGCCTCGTACTGCTCGTCTTCGCTGGGGGGCGCGCTGCGGTTGAGAAAGAGAAATTCTGTCCGCACCAGGCCCACACCTTCCGCCCCGGCCTGGATTGCCTGGGCGGCTTCGGCAGGCCCGCCGATGTTGGCGACCACTTCTATTCTGTGACCGTCGGTGGTGATGGCGGGCTGGAACCGGGTTTGCTGCTCCACATCGCGGAGCTGGGCGCGTTCTGCCTGGGACTGCCTCGCCTTATCTAAATCGGCCTCCGTTGGGTTCTCATAGAGCTGGCCTTGGTCGCCGTCGAGAATGGCTGTAGCCCCCTCTGCCAAGGCCAAAATTCCAACCCCAGCCCCAGCAATGGCGGGGATGTTGAGCGATCGCGCAATGATCGCCGTGTGGCTGGTCGCACCGCCTGCCGCCGTGCAGAATCCCACAATTTTCTCGGGGTCAAGCCCCGCTGTATCCGAAGGGGTCAGGTCGTCGGCAATCAAAATCACGGGATGGTTCGGCAGGGCTGCCCTGGCCTCGCCGCCGCCCACCAGCCGCGCCAGCACCCGCTGGCCCACGTCGCGCACGTCCGCCGCCCGCCCGGAGAGAACGGGATCGGCCAGCGCCTCCAGTTCTTCGGCCTTGGCCTCGACCACCTGCTGCCAGGCCCAGGGGGCGCTGTGGTTGGGGGGAATCCGATTTAGCGCCTCTTGCTGAAGCTCGGGGTCGGCTAAAAACTCGCGGTGGGCCTGGAAAATCGCGGCCTTGGCCTTGCCCGATCGCACCTTGATGGTCTCGTACAGATCGGCCAGGTCGGCATCGGCGGCAGCGATCGCAGTTTTGAGTTTTTCCTGCTCTGCAGCGGGGTGGGTGGCGGTTTCGGCAAACTCCAGCCGGGTGGGGTGGAAGCGGTGCAGGGGGGCAATGGCTAGCCCTGGGGAGGCGGGAACCCCAGACAGAGCAGGACTTTCCAACTCCAGCGCCGGGAGTTCCAGTACCGCAGTTACGACTTCCTCCTCCTCCAGTCCGTCCTCTATGGCCTGTTGCAGGGCGCTTAGCGCCTGGGCCGCATCGCTGCCCTTGGCCAGCACCCGCACCACGCCGTCGCGCTCAACCCCCAGCTTCAGCAACGACATCAGGCTTTTGCCGTTGGCCACCTGGTCGCCGTAGCGCACCCGCACCTCGGCGGTGAACGATTTGGCCAGGTCGGCAAACACCGTCGCCGGGCGGGCGTGGAGACCCGTGGGCGCGTCGATGGTGACATCGACAAACTGGTCAAAGCCCTCGGTATCGAGCCCTTTAGCGCTGGGGGCAGATTTGCCGGTGAGGCGATCGCAGATCACCTGGGCGTCGTCAGTCTCCACCAGGGCCTGCACCGCTGCCGGGTCATCCAGCACGTGGGTGAGGTTGGTGAGAATCTGCAAGTGCTCATCTGACTTGGCCGCAATGCCCACCACCAGCCGCACCACCTCACCGGGGTTCCACTCCACCCCGGCCGGAATTTGCAGCACCGCAATGCCCGTAGTCTCAATCAGGTCGCGCTGGGCGGGCTGCCCGTGGGGAATGGCAATGCTGTTGCCCAGGTAGGTGTTGGCCTGCCCCTCCCTTGCCAGCATGCTCTCCACATAGCCGGGCTGAATCCGGCCATTGGCCACCAGCACCTCGCCCACCTGGCGAATGGCGTCATCTTTGCTGTAGGCGGTGGCCTTTAGCCGCACGTCCTGCGGTGTCAGGTTAATCATCCAACAAATTCTCTCCGGGGTTTTTCGCTGGGGGGCAGGGTAAAAGCCCAGGAGTTGGGCAAAATTAAACGCCCAAAACTCACCCGAAATCTTTACGCTTCCCGGCTGGGGATCAAGGCTTTAGGGCTTTATTCCCGATAGTTTAATTGTTCAGGATTGAGGAGTATCTAGGGAGGGTTTGTCATATTTCCTTAGACATTTCCTGAAGTTGTGTATCGCCAGGGAGGTAAAGGTTCATCCCCACCTCCGGCTGAGCAACCTTGTTCAAGCAGCTTGAGTTAGCGGCAAGGAAACCGGAGGGGCCAATAGCCATCTCCGCCTGAACTAACCTCGGCTAAGTAACCTCAGTTCGGGATAATGCCGTCCCCTCCTTGGGAGGGGTGCCCGGAGGGCGGGGTGGGTCAAACCTATAGCAAAATACAGGTCTCTTGATGCTGTGAGTCGCCCTGCGATATAGATTAATTCACCCCTACCCCTCCGAGGAGGGGACAGCGGACCGGATTCGCTAGGACTTTTCTTATCCCGAACTCAGACTAAATAAGTCCAAGGGAAGGGATAGGTTCCTGCGGCGACAGGTTTCAATCACCATTAGCAGAGCTGCATACACATGACTCCCCTCGGCAGAGCGAGTGCCGTGGGTCATACATTGAGAGTGATGGCGCGCGCACCGCCTCATTGTTGGTCACGGGCAGGTGAGGCTGGAAGCCAGAGGTCATCACCACCCGCCAGTCATTGAGAATTTCCTTGTCCACTGCTCGTGGGCTTTGAATGCTCATTAACAGTGCTCGACTTGATGCAAGCGGCGAGTACCCGGGCTATTGAGGGCATCGTGATCGGCGGTGGGCTCCAAAACCGTATCAATCCGCAGCCGATGGCCTTAATAGCGAATGTCATTGTCTGAGAGCAACTCAAAATAGTTTTCTAACGGTATGACATGCTCTTGGGGGTCGGCGTCTAACTCCAGCCTATAAAATCTGGGAAAGGAATTTCTGGGTACGGTCTTCCTTGGGGTTACTGAAGAACTCCTGGGGGGTGTTTTCTTCAACCAAGTAGCCGCCATCCATCAGCACGACGCGGTCGGCCACTTCACGGGCAAAGCCCACCTCGTGGGTAACGCACACCATGGTAATGCCAGTATTCGCTAGGCCCCGCATCACATCGAGCACTTCCCGCACCATCTCGGGGTCGAGGGCGGAGGTGGGTTCGTCAAACAGCATTACTTTGGGCTGCATGGCCAGGGAGCGGGCGATCGCCACCCGCTGCTGTTGGCCCCCCGACAGCTGGCCCGGAAACTTGTGGGCCTGCTCTAAAATGCCCACCCGCTCTAGCAGCTGCATGGCCACCTCTTGGGCCTTGGCCTTGGGCCAGCGGCGCACCCAGATCGGGGCCAGGGTGACGTTTTGCAGCACCGTCAGGTGAGGGAACAGGTTGAACTGCTGAAACACCATGCCCACCTCGCGGCGGATGGCCTCGATATTTTTCAGGTCGTGGGAGATGGTGATGCCATCGACCTCAATGCTGCCCTTTTGGTAAGGTTCGAGGGCGTTGAAGGTGCGAATAAAGGTCGATTTACCCGACCCAGACGGCCCCATCACCACCAGCACTTCGCCCTTGTAGACCGTCATGTTGACGCCCTTGAGCACGTGGAAACCGTTGTCGTACCACTTTTCTACGTCACGGGCCACAATCACCGGCTCGGTGCCCGTGTGTTGGGCAGCTGGTTGCTCCGTCTGAAACTGTGTCATGAAAGGTTTCCTCTTAATCGCGCCCTAGGGCGGCTAACAACTCATGAAATGGGACGTTTTCTGCACCAAACCCGAAGTGCCGGGGGGCTAGCAGCAGATATTGCTATTTTGCCTTAACCCTAAAAGGTTTCGAGATTTTAGACTGTCAACTGTTACACGGAGAGACAAGTCCCTAGGGATACCCTAGTGGTCGGTATTGAGTTTTTCCTCAATCTTGCGGCTGGCCAGCGACATGGCATAGCAAAACACCCAATAGATCACGGCCAAAAACATGTAAACCTCTGAGAAGCGCCCTAGGTAGGTGGGGTTAGCCAGCACCGATCGCCCAATGCCCAGTAACTCGGCCAGACCCACAATGGCCAGCAGCGTGGTGTCTTGAAATAGGCTGATAAACTGCCCCACGATCGCCGGAATCGCAATTTTTAACGCCTGGGGCAGCACGATGAAGCCCAGCGTCATCGGCTTGTTGAGCCCCAGGGACGCTGCCGCCTCGTTTTGGCCCCGAGGCACGGCTTGCAGACCCGCCCGCACGTTTTCGGCCAGATAGGCGGCGCTAAACAGTGCCAGGGCAATAATTGCTCGCAAAATGCGGTCGGGGCGTGACCCAACCGGCAAAAACAGCGGAATCATCACCTGACCCATGAACAGCAGGGCCACTAGGGGCACGCCCCGCACTAGCTCGATATAGATCGTAGACAGCCACCGCACCACCGGCAGGGCGCTGCGTCGCCCCAGGGCCAACAGCAACCCCAGCGGAAAGCACAGCGCAATGCCGCTGACGGCGGTAAATAGCGTCAGCAACAGCCCGCCCCAATCGTTGGTCGACACGGGGGTTAAACCCAGCCCACCACCAATCAGCCAAATGGCGACAAAGTACGACAAAAACCAGGCCAACGAGATCAGCCTGCCTATCCCCGGAAACTTGCGCCCCCCCTGTCGCCCTACCGCCGCCGTCACCGCCACTAGGGCCACGATGGGCAATAGCTGGATGGTGCTGGGCCGGGTGGGGGGAAACACCACTATAAAGGCACAGATAACGGCAAAACTAATCAAGATGTTGCGGCTAAACAGCGTAGACAGATTACGCCCCAGCACCCCCCAGGACAGCCCCCCTAAACCGCAGATCATAGCCAGCACCGCCCAGATGCGCGGATATAGGGCTGGCGGGTAGGTGCCGGTCATAAATAGGTCAAAGTTGTTGGGCACCACCTGCCATTGGGCCGTGGTCAGCGCCCAATGGGTCAGGCTCAACAGCCCTCCGCCCAGCACAGTGACCAGCACCACCGTCAGCAGGCTATTGAACCAGTCGCTAAACAAATTTTTCTTGGCCCAGCCCACCGGGCCAAGGGCAAGAATCTCCGGTGGCGCAGAGGCCACCGAGTCAGACGTTACGGTGGTCATCGCTTAGCGCTCCTTGAACTGGACGGTGCGGTTGAGTTGGTTCATCACCAGGGTGATCAGCAGACAGAGAACCAGGTAGGTGGTCATCATCACCAGAAATACTTCCACCGGGCGGCCGGTTTGGTTGAAGGTAGTATTGGCAATGGAGTACATCTCGGGAAATGCGATCGCAAAGGCCAAGCTAGTGTTTTTCGTTAGGTTCATGAACTCGCTGTTGAGCGGTGGAATGATCACCCGCAGCGCCTGGGGCATCACCACTAGGCGCATCACCATACCTGCCTGCAAGCCCAGGGAGCGAGCGGCCTCCCACTGCCCCTTCGATACCGACTGAATGCCCGCCCTGACAATCTCGGCCACAAAGGCAGAGGTGTAGAACACCAGGGCCGTCAGCGCCGCAGCGTACTCACGCGTCAGCCGCAGCCCGCCAGTCACGCCGCCGCCCTCAATGCGCTCAGGAAAGGTCCAGCCCATGGCAAACACAATCAGCCCCAGCCACACCAGCCCCAGCACAACCAGGCCAATCAGCTGGTTTTGGCCGCCGGTACCGGTTTCGACCCGCAGTTTGATCCGCCACTGCCAGAGGAACAGAGCGGCGATTACCGCTGCAATCGTTGCCCCAATGCCCAACAGCGCCAGCACCGCACTGCCCATCCAAGGAACGAAGATCCCCCGGTTGCTCAAAATCACCAGACCCGACACACCGAGTTGGTCGACGGGGCGAGGCAGCATGCCGAAGATGGCAAAATACCAAAAAAACAGCTGTAGCAGCAGCGGCACATTGCGGACTAGCCCCACGTAGAGGCGGCTGAGCTTGTACAGCAGCCAGTTTTTGGAGAAGCTAGCCACGCCCGCCACTGTCCCCAGCACAGTGGTCAGGGCAATGCCCGCCGTCATCAGACTGAGGGTATTGCTGAAGCCCACCAGTAGCGCCCGCCAGTAGGGGTCGTTGGGGCGGTACTGAATCAGGCTCTCGCCAATGCTAAAGCCGGCCTGGTTGCGTAGAAAGTTAAAACTAAAGGCCCGCCCCTGCTGCTGCAGGTTGCGGTTTAGGTTGCCGAGAAAAAAGCTGAGCAGAGCAATAACAATGACTAGTGTAATCACCTGGAAGGCAATTTTCCAAAAGCGCTCGTCTCGCAGCATTGCCTTCAAATCGAAGGACTTACCGCCGCTGTCGTGGGCCATCTATGTCACCTGGGTCGCATCAGATCAAACGCTGTAAGCAAAATAATCTAAGAGAGATGTCAAGAAAAGTTCAATTTGTTACAAGGATTTATGAAAAAGGCGCAGCTAGGCTGCGCCTTTTGAGATCTATAGGAAAGCCTGAGCAATGCCCCTACTGCGGAAGTTTATTTGGTTAAAACCGGTTCAACTTAGGGGCATTGCAATAGGGGCATTGCAGTGCAATGCCCCTACCAGAGGCTTTCGCTAAGTCTGTCCTCAGCCGCTGAGACAACTCAGCTAAATCCTCTGACTGGTCTAGCGGAAGGGAGGGGCATACATGAGGCCACCCTCAGTCCACAGTGCATTTTGGCCACGCTCTAGGGCGAACTGGGAGTCTGCCCCCAGGTTGCGGTCAAAGATTTCGCCGTAGTTGCCCACCTGGCTGATCACCTGCGCCATGAAGTCGTTGGATAGTCCCATGTCAGAACCCAGGGTGCCTTCTTGGCCGAGAAAGCGAGCAATGTCAGGGTTATCGGTGCCGTCAAAGGTATCGATATTTTCAGAGGTGATGCCAAATTCCTCAGCCTGAATCAAGCCAAAGGTGACCCACTTGACCACGTCAAACCAATCGGAATCGTTGTTGATTGTCACCGGCCCCAGGGGTTCCTTTGACAGAGTAGCTTCGAGCAAAATGTGCTCGTCCGGGTTTGGCAGGGTGCTGCGCCGAGCAATCAGCTGCGACTTGTCAGAGGTCATGCCCTCGCAGCGGCCTTCGTCGTAGGCGGCGTAGGCGGCATCAGCATCCTGAAACACCACTGGCTCAAAGTTGACGTTGAGCTGGCGCATTTGGTCGGTCAGGTTGAGCTCGGTGGTGGTGCCGGTCTCTACGCATATAGCCTGCCCCTCAAAATCGGTCAGTTCGGTGATGCCGCTGTCGGCGCGCACCAGCATGCCCTGACCGTCAAAAAAGGTGGTTGGTGCAAACTCCAGGCCTAGACTGGTGTCGCGGCTGATGGTCCAGGTGGTGTTGCGGGAGAGCATGTCAACCTCGCCCCCGGTCAGAGCGGTGAAGCGCTCGGTTGAGTCTAGGCGGCGATATTCTACAGCCTCAGCATCGCCAAAGACGGCAGCGGCCACGGCCCTACAGACGTCTACATCAAGTCCGGAGAAGGTACCGGCTTCATCGACAAAGCTAAAACCTGGGATGCCACCGTCAACCCCGCAGACCAACTGGCCACGGCTGGTAACGCCATCTAGGATACTGCCGCCGGTGGCACCACCCCCGCCCTCACCATCGGCAGTTGTTGTGTCGCCACCGCAGGCTGCTAGCGATAGGCCCAGCGCGGCCGCAAGTAAACCCAACTTACGCATGAATTAATCCTCACTCACATAAAAAACACTGCAAGATTTATATCCCAACAGGCTGAAGTTTTTACTTAAAACCGCTGGAGTATTGCACTTTCTCAACACTCCAATGGTTTGAATTTTCATTTTGTATCACAGACAACAAGATGTCCGAAGGAAGTACAGATCTAGGCAAGCCTTACTCGCTAGCTAGATCTATGCTTAAGTGCTTTTGTCAGAAAATGCCTTCTGATAGGGCTGTGAGGAGGGCAAACAGCCTAGTCAAACAACTTATCTTTCTTGCGCTAGGTCGCGAATGAGGGGAATTTTGGTGCGAATATAGTGGTGGAGTTGATCGGTCTCGGTTGGGTCAATGTACTGCTGCCCAGAAAACTGTTCTAGCAGCCAGCACACTAGGCTGTTGTCATCTAAGGCCAAAAGGTGGCTGCTCTGGGACCGCTCTACCAAAGACCAAAGATGCCGCAGGAGATGAGGGTTCATAGAAACTGTTAATAATTTCTTTAGATTTAATATAGTGCAATCATCCGTCGATGCGGCAATGACAAAGAATTATTAACATGGCCCAGCAATACCACTGCCCAGAGAGCGGCGGCGAAAATCTACCCTAGGGTCGAGATATTGGCAGGGCGAGGGTGGGCAGAAGGGTGACAATTCTTGCTAAGGGTCTCAGGTGCGAGGTTTCAGGTTTGAGGTACAGTTGGCCGACTTATGCGGCAGAGTACTTGTCTCAGCGGTAGCAGCAGACCAAGCGATCGCCCGGGCAGCGGTGCAAACGCCGCCGACAGAAATGCCGCTGCGGCGCAGGGTTTGGGCGGCCGATTGGGCGGTGGCACCGGTGGTGAAGATGTCGTCAATCAGCCACACGGTGGTGTTTCGCAGCTGGTTGATTTGGCTGGGAGCGACGGCAAACGCCTGGGTTAGGTTGCGCTGGCGATCGCGGTAGCCAAGGCTGTGCTGGGCCTGGGTAGCCTGTATCCGCAGCAAGCTCTGGCTGTAAAGAGGCAGCTGGGTAAGACGACAAAACCAGCGGGCGATTAAGTCGGCCTGGTTAAACCCCCGCTGCTGAAGCTTGGTGGGGTGCAAGGGAATGGGCACAATCGCGATCGGACGGGGTGGTCGCGGCAGGGTAGGCCGCTGATCTAGCCAGGTTCGCCCCAGCTCAATGCCCAAAAACTGAGCAATATTTTGATGGCCATCGTACTTAAGGCTGCCGATCAGCTGGCGCAGGCTACCTTCGTAACGTCCCCAACTGACCACCGCCAGACCCAGCTGGCTGAGATCGCAGGGGGCAGCGCTCTGGCACTGGCGCACTTGGCGGCGGCAACTCGGGCACAGGGGCTCTGGGGTAGACCGCTGGCAAAGGGGGCAGTGGCCTGCCAAAAACAGGCCGAGCAACTGCTGCTGCCCCTGGTTGATTAACGCTGCCGGTAATAATCGGTGCATAGATTCAGTGCGTAGATTTGGTACGCAGAGCTATTTTCGAATTGCGATCGCGGCTCTTGAAACAGGGGGCGGCCCTGAGCAAATGGGCTGAGAGAGACCCTTCTGGGTCTATTCCTTAATAGATCTATTAGATCTATTGTTGGCCGATGGACCGGGCCAAGGCATGGGTGAAACTAAGGAACCTAGGCGCATAATAATGAGGTCGATTGCCGGGGCGTAGAATCGCAATCGCGTAGAATTGGTAAATATAAGACACAGATTTTATAAACTTCATCGGCTACTGATTGGGCGACGGCTGGAAAATAGTTTCCCCAATGGTGGGCAGTGCCCATCCTACAGCGGCCATAGTCGCTGGCTTAAAGCTGGCATCCTCTTTCGTAGAAATCTCCTTAGATGCCTACGTCCTAGATTAAAGAACGTGTCATTGCCGCGGTCCTAGCGACGGTCAAGGCTGCTGTAGACATCATCTAACCTTGAGAACAGTCATTTATTCACTGCCCTCCGCCATAGTTGCGCGAGGGTCATTCACCCTTTCTCCGCATGACCTGGCTTCGATCTCTAGATGAGCTAGATAGGACTGATCTGCGCGCTGTTGGTCTCAAGGCCTATCATCTGAGCGTGCTGAAGCAGCGGGGGCTACCCGTGGCCCAGGGGTGGGTGCTGACGGCGGCGGCCTGGCACCACAGCCTAGGGCAGATCGTGAAGCCCAGCGGTCAGCATCTAGATGCCATCGGTCATCACCTTGACTCCAGCGAATTTGATGGCCAGTTTGAGGGTCACTTTGACGAATCCAAGGGCGAGTTTGAGGCCCTGCAGCAGATTAGTCAGCATTGGCAGCAGGCCATGCGAGCCATTCCGGTGATGGCTCCGACTTCGGCAGACTGGCAGCCAAACTCAGAGACCGCAGAAGTCATGCCCCCAGCCTGGATGCTGCGGGCCTCCCTCTGGCTCGGTGGTGCGGATGCAGCTGAAAAAGAATGTTCGTTGACAGCTGGTCTGCTGCCAGCCCAGATCGAAGCCGATTTGAGCTCCCTGCCCCAGGTGCTGCCTCAGTTTTGGAGCCAGGCGCTGACGGCGCGCTGTCTGGTCGTTTGGCAGGCCTACGGACAGCGACTGCATGAGCTAAATCTGGCTACGCTGGTGATGCCGGTATACCCAGCACTGCTGTCGGGTACGTTAACTCTCTCCCCAGGACAGGTTGCCCTGACCATGGTGGAGGGGCTAGGGCTAGCCCTCAGCCAGGGCGAGGCCATTCCGGCCCGCTGCTGGATGAGTCAGGGAAAGGTGTCTACCGCCACCTGGGAGGCAGGGTTCCAGGAGCGTCGCTACCAGCTGATGCCGGCCTCTCGGTACCGCAGCTATGAAGAGGTGATGGCCCAGCCTATTCAAGTGGTGCGGCGCGATCACCCGGAGTTATTGCCCCGCCTCGACAGCGCTCAGCTAGCCCATTTTCTGGACATTGGCGGTGCCGCCCAAGCGGCGCTGGACACCGCCAGTGTGCGCCTAGAGTGGCTGCTGTATCCCAGCGCCAACCCGGCCCAGCCGACCCTAGTGATCACCCAGGCTGACCCCTGGCCGCAAACCACGGGGTTAAACCCAGCGCCGCGTCCACCGCTCCGCAGCCAGCCACCGCTGTTGCCCTTCGCCAGCACCGTGGTACAGGGCATCGGGGCGTCGTCGGGGCGAATTCAGGGCGTAGCGGTGGTGGCTAAAGACTCTCAATCGTTGCCCAGGCCGCTGCCGCCGGGGTGTGTGGTGGTTTTGCCCGACCTCCAGCCCGATGCTTTCTTGCAGTTGGGATCTGTGCGGGGCATCGTCACTGAGCGAGGCGGGGCCACCTGCCATGCCGCTATTTTGGCCCGAGAAATGGGGATTGCAGCGGTGGTGGGGGCACCCCAGGCCACCGAGCTTTTAGACAACAGCATGGTGCTATGGCTCGATGGCGATCGCGGTGTGATCTATGGCCTCAGCGAGGAGGCCGCCCAACATCACCAGTTTCAGGCCGTCGTGGCCCAGTTTCAGACCGCCCCCATGGCCGCCAGCGACCCTCTCTCCGCTGAGCAGCGGGGGCGTTACCAGCGGCTGACCACCCAGGTGATGATCAACCTGAGCCAAACCCGGCGGCTCGAAACCCTTCCCCTAGGCGATGTCGCCGGAGTGGGGCTGCTGCGCTCGGAGTGGCTGCTGCTCGACATTCTAGAAGGCCGCCACCCCTGGGACTGGGTCAACCGGGGCCAGGAGGCCGAGCTACAGGGGCGAATTGTGCAGCAGCTAGAGCCAATTGCGCAGGCCCTGGGGCCGAAGCCGCTGCGCTACCGGAGCTTAGATCTGCGATCGCACGAGTGGCAGGGCCTAGCGGGCAGCCCCCCGTTAGAGCCCAACCCCATGCTGGGCCTGCGGGGCACCCTCAGCTACGACATCGACAGCCGCCTGTTTGAGGTGGAGCTGGCGGCGCTGGCCACCCTCCAGCGGGCAGGGTATACCAACCTTCAGCTGATTCTGCCCTTTGTGCGCACCGTCGAAGAAGTGATTGCCTGCCAACCGCTGATCCAGCGGGCGGGCCTCACCGACTACAACGGCTTTGCTCTGTGGATTATGGCGGAGGTGCCCTCGGTGCTGTTTTTGCTGCCCGCCTACGCCCAGGCGGGTGTGCAGGGGATTGCGATCGGCTCTAACGACCTCACCCAGCTGCTGCTGGCGGTCGACCGCGATCAGCCGATCATGGCCAGCGCCTACGACGAACGCCACCCGGTGGTGCGCCTGGCCATGGGCCACCTGGTGCAAGAGGCCCGCCGCTGCGGCCTGCTGTGTTCGATCTGCGGTCAGGCCCCGGTGCGCCACCCCGAGCTGATTGCCGACCTGGTGGCCTGGGGGATTAGCTCGATCTCGGTGGAGGCTGCGGCACTGCCGTTTACGCTGGAGGCGGTGTGGCAGGCGGAGAGGGGTGAGGGGTGAAGGTGAGGGGGGTAGATGGGTGGATGGGTGGGTGAGGGGGTGGGTGGATGAGGCGGGGGTGTCGGCAATCGGGGCGGGGATGTCCGATAATGATCATCGTTGTGCCAATGGTTATTCTCTCTATGTCTCTTCCTACCTATCTCGCTACCCTAGACGGTGCTCTCCTGGCCCCTGAGGCCGTGGCTGACAAGGTTGTTCTCTTTGTGAATGTGGCCAGCAAGTGCGGCCTGACTCCCCAGTACAGCGGTCTGGTAGAGCTGGAACAGGCCTACGGCGATCGCGGTCTGGTGATCGTAGGTGTGCCCTGCAACCAGTTTGGCAAGCAGGAACCCGGCAGCCCTGACGAGATCAAAGACTTCACCAAAACCAAGTACGACGTCGACTTTACCCTGCTCGAAAAGCAAGATGTCAACGGCCCTGACCGCAGCCCTCTCTACCAGTTTCTAGTCGGCAGCGGCCCCGACATCGGCTGGAACTTTGGCAAGTTTCTCGTCGGGCGCGATGGCGAAGTGGTTGGCCGCTTTGAGCCTCAAACCGCTCCCAACGATCCGGCCCTCAAGGCCGCCATTGAGCAAGCCCTAGGCTAGTACTCTGCGGCATCCGTCAGCCAACTTTTCCTGAAACCCAACACCCGACACCCAAAACCCGACACCCCAAAACCAGGGTTTCCCTGTTCCTGCCAGCCATCCCTGGGGCACCTCTCTACTGGCCCAGCACATTCCGCAGCAGGTCTTGGTGCATCAGGGCGCGGTCTACCCGCGACTTGATTTGGTCGGGGGAGAGCGGATCGCCGTTGGCGTAGACCTCTAGCCAGGCTTTGGTTAGCTGCTCTGGAGTCTCTGGCCAGCGGTGGCTAGTTTCCTGGGGGTTGAGGTCGGCCCAGGGCAGATCTAGGTCGGCCATCAGGTAGCTAACCTTGGGGTCATAGCTGAGGCCAAAGCAGCGGCAGCCTTCCGCTGCCGCCATGATTAACGCGTGCAGCCGCATGGCAATGGTCATCTCTACGCCGCGAAACAGTCCCTTGAGCTGGCGTGGGTCGCTGAGGATGTAAATGTGGCTTGGCCCCGGCAGGCGGGGCTGCATGTATTCGGCCAGGGCCAGGTCTTTGACCGGTTGAAAGGGCACCAGCAGCAGGCAGGTCTGGGTGGCTTTTTGAAACGAGGCCAGGGCCTGGGTGAACTGGTCGAGGCGAGCTTCGGTGAGCCAGGGGTGGGGGCGCAGCGCCACCGCCACGCGGGGGGCGGGCAGGTCCCACAGGCCTTCTACCGGAGTTGAGTCTAGGGCCCATACCGGGTCGGGGGCCTGCATGCCGGGCACCTGCCAGCGGGCCAGCCAGGCCGCTGACCCGTGATCGCGCACGCTGACGGCGTTGCAGTGGCCCAGGGCGTAGCGCCCCACCCCCTGGCTGAGGGGGTGGTTGAGGGGACCAATGCCCTGGCCCCAGGCAATGGTTTTTAGCCCCAGCCACTGGGCCAGCACCAGCAGACCGCTGTAGTAGATCGGATTTTGCAGGCTGGTGGCGTCTTGCAGCAGACTGCCGCCGCCCAAGATCAGCACATCGGCCCCGCGCAGGGCCGTGATCACCGGCCCCAGTACTTTGCGGGGCACCGTTTCAACCCCGTAGCGCTGGGCTGTTTCTGCCGGGCTGCCCGACAGCACCACCGGGGTCACCGAGGGGGGCAGCATTTGCAGCAGGGTGGCCAACAGGGCTTCATCGCCGCCGTTGCCCAGGCCATAGTAGCCGCACAGAACCGCTCGCATT
>DAIPYU010000058.1:0-10407 GCA_036782635.1 Nodosilinea sp. CTOTU7353 | reverse complement strand
CCCAGGGCAGACACATGGGTCTGCCCCTACCCATCCACCCCCCACCCATCCCCTCCCTCCCCCTCCCCCAATGCTCGATAAAAACACCCTCTTCGCCATGTCCCTCTTCCCCTACCTGGGTTTTTTATGGTTCATGACTCGCAATAAAGCGACGCCCCGGCTGGCGCTGATTGGCTTCTACGCGCTGCTGGTGTTTGTGGCGATCACCATCCCAGCGGGCATCTACGCCAAGGTGGGGCTGGGAGAAGAACTGGCCAATGTAGACTGGCTCCACGGCGGCGCAGAATCCTTTCTCACCCTGTCGAATATTTTGGTGGTGCTAGGGTTTCGCCAGGCCGTGGTGCAGGGGCGAGCAGCGGCGGCGGCCGATCGCCCGCCGGTTTCTCAACCTGAGTAGGTGAGTGGGTGTGATGGTGAGGATGAGTGCGTAGGAAACTTATTAGAGATTGTTACTACCCACCTACCCATCCACCCACCCACTCCCCACCCCTCACCGCATCGTGACGAACTCCTCCGCCGAACTGGGGTGAATCGCTACGGTGGCGTCAAAGTCGGCTTTGGTTGCGCCCATTTTGACGGCGATCGCCACGCCCTGAATGATCTCGGCGGCGTTGTCGCCCACCATGTGCGCCCCCAGCACGCGATCAGTAGACTTTTGCACCACCAGCTTCATCAGGGTTTTGGCTTCGATATTGGGCAAGGTGTAATACATGGGCCGAAAACGCGAGCTGAAGGTTTGAATATCTGCGGCCCCAAATTTCTCGATGGCCTCGGCCTCGGTGAGACCCACGGTGCTCATCTCGGGGGTGGTGAACACAGCGGTGGGAATGGCGTCGTAGTCCATAGATGTAGGGCTGCTGCCAAACTCGCTGTCGGCAAAGCCTCGGCCTTCTTTGATGGCCACGGGGGTGAGATTGACGCGATCGGTGACGTCGCCCACGGCAAAAATATGGGGCACGGCGGTGCGCTGGTGGGGGTCTACGGCGATCGCCCCATCCTTGATCTCAACGCCAGTGCAATCCAGCCCTAGCCCTTGCAGGTTGGGCGATCGCCCCGTGGCCGCCAGGCTCACCACATCGCAGAGAATGGTGTCTGATTCCTGGCTCCCTGATTCCTCGCTGGCCCTGTGGGTGACCTTGACGCTCATGCCAGAGTCAGATTTGTTGAGGGTGACCTGGCCGATACGGTCGATGATTTTGATGCCGCGCTGCTGCATGGCGTCGTGAATTTCGCTGCGGAGGTCGTCGTCAAAGCCGCGCAAAATCTTGTCGGCGCGAATCAGCTGGGTGACTTTGCTGCCCAGACCTCGGAGAATGCAGGCAAACTCGCTGCCAATGTAGCCGCCACCAATAATCACGATGTGCTGGGGCTGCTCCGGCAGATGAAAAATATCGTCGGAGGTGATCGCCTGCTCAATGCCGGGAATATCGTCGGGGCGGGTGGGCTGACCGCCGACGGCAATCAAGATCTTGGCGGCGGTAACGGTGACGTCGCCCACCGCCAGGGTGTGCTCGTCGGTAAACCGAGCGTGGTGGTGAAAGAGCTGCACCCCCGATTTGTCGAGCAGGTTGTGATAGATGCCGTTGAGGCGGCTGACCTCGCCATTGACGGCAGACATCAGGGTGGGCCAGTGGAAGCTGCGATCGCCCACAGCCCAGCCGTAGCCCGTAGCGGCCTCAAACTGCTCAGGAAAATGGGAGGCATAGACCATCAGCTTTTTGGGCACGCAGCCGCGATTGACGCAGGTGCCCCCAAGGCGACTGACCTCGGCTAAGCCGACCCTGGCACCGTGCTCCGCCGCCCGTCGCGCCGCCGCTACCCCGCCAGAGCCACCACCGATTACAAACAGATCAAAGTCGTAGGCCATGGCATCTCCCTGGTGATTAGCTGCTTCTAGCATCGTTCAAGGCCCGTTCGACCGGCATCTTCAGTTAGAGGCAATTTTTCTTCCTGGCCAATTATTTCTGGCCAATTGTTCCTGCTCGGTTATAGCCGCAGCCGCTAAGGTGAGAACCTTTCACCATCAGCGCACCCTCGGTCTACGGAGCAGCGGCGATGGGCCAACCCGATGCTTACCGTTTGGCTGCATTGGCCTCAAAGGCCATTTGCCAAAAGGCGGACTCCAACTCGGTCACTCGCAGAAAGGCTGTTTCGGCCTGGGCCTGGGTGGCGGCGCTGGCGCTGGCCAGGGCGGCATTGGCCTGACTACCCAGCAGGTGAACGTAGTCGGTAAAGCCGGGGTTGCCCCAGCGATCGGCAAATTCGGTATAGGGGGCGGGCATGGGACCGGGCCGCTGCCAGCCCTGGTTGTAGGCCAACTCGATCGCCCACAGGACCGTGGCCTGCACCGCGTAGGGCTGAACGACCAGGCTGGCCATAAACTCGCAGTAGCGCTGGCAGGTGAGCTGGGGCGGAGTGGCTAGGTCTAGGGAGCGCTCGGCGGCCTTGGCCTCAAACCACAGCAGCTCGTCTTTGAGGGCACCGAGACCCGCCAGCAGGGCGTCGATGTGGTCATCGGGGGCGGCCCCCAGCACCCGCCCCACCATGCGGGTAAAGTCTTTGACAAACAGGTAATCTTGCACCAGCCAGGTGTTGAACTGGGTCGGGTGCAGGCTGCCGCTGTGGCAGTCGGTCAAGAACGGGTGAACAGTAGCCTTTTCCCAGGCGTCGGGGTGGGTTTGTAAGAGAGATTGACAGGTCAGAGGCATGAAGGTTTTCTTAAGGATGAAGGATCGGGTGGGCGGTTTACGGTTTACGGTTTGCGGTTTACGGCTCGCCCTTGCACCGTACACCTTGTACCGTAAACCCGATATTCCCCCCTAATTCGGCACAATTTCGGTGACGACGCGGCCTCCGTCGACCACGATGGTTTGATCGTCAAGCCGGCCTACGGCGCGGGAGCCATTGAGGTTGATGGTGGGGTTGACCTGACGGTAGTTGACCTGGCCCTCGGCTACGACGGTCTGGGTGTCGACGTTCCAGTTCATGCGATCGCTGGTCATGCGGGCCTGGTTGGTTTCCCCCACGGCCACCACATCCTGGGAGAGGTAGATTTGCTCGTTGGCCAAATCCAGTCGTCCCTGACGGGCGGTGACTCTGATTCTATTGGCGGGCTGCACCAGGGTAAGGGGCTGGTTGACGATCACCTGTTCTTCGGGCACCTGCCAGTCTAGGGCGGCGCTGGTCATATTCAGCGGTAGCTCCAGCATTTGCATGGCTACCTGTCCCCGCAGCTTCACCAGCCGATCAGCCAAATTGACGGTGCCCTGCTGGCCCGTCACCACGTCGGTGATGGCGTTTTGCTTAAACTGCTCCACCCGCAGGGGTTGGGCGCTGTCGATGCGTTCATCCTGCCAAAACCACACCAGTTCCTGGGCCTGGAGCTTGAGCCAGGGTTCAGTTTGAGGGTCTTCTACGATGGTGCTGGCCACCACATCGCCCGCTAGCTCCATGCGGTTATCGCGGTTGTATACTCGGGCCTCGTTGGCCACGGCCCGCAGCTGGGGATGGGTGCCGGTGATCTGATCGCGCATGATCAGCACATCATCGTTGGGCCGCCACTCCATTTCGTTGCCCCGCAGCACGGAGCCATTCTTGACGCCGGTGGCGACAATGTTGCCCCGCAGCAAAATAACGCTGCCGTTTTCGCTCACTTCGCCCGTGTCGGCCACGACTTCGTAGATTACCTCGCCGTCCTGAAGCAGCTCGCCATCGGGGCGGGTGATCAGGGCCACCTGTCGGTCAGAGCTATAGGTGACCTCGCTCCCCTTCACTCGCCAGAGCAGCACTCCCTGGTCGTCGGGCTGCTCTAGGGTGACATCACGCAGGGTGAGACCGGGTTCTGGGTCGTCGCCACCGGGGTTGGCGATCTCCTCAGGGCTCGGCCCCCGGATGACCAGGCCATAGAACCCGATCACCAGGGCGGCGATCGCAACGCCGCCCATGATCCACTGTCGCCATTTTGCCATCCCGCTGGGCCTGTAGGGTGATTCGCTGCCAGGGCTATTCGCTAGCGGTCAGGCTGTCTTCAGCCGCCGCCGCCGAAGCCGCCACGTTAGACAATGGCCGGTAGGTGTAGCCCTGGGTGGCGCTGCGAGGCAGTTTTCTAATATCGTCTTTAACCCCTTCGAGGTCAATGTAGCGATCGGCGACGTTGATCAGACTGTCGCTGGTCATGGATCGCAGGCTGACCACCTCTACCCGAGCGCCCCGGTAGCTGGCGGCATCGGCGGCGTAGGCCAGGTCGCCATCGCCGCTGACCAACACGGCGGTGTCGTAGTAGTTGACCAAAGCCACCAGGTCAACGGCAATCTCGACATCTAGATTGGCTTTTTTAGAGCCATCGGGCAGCTGCACCAGGTCTTTAGCAATCACCCGGTAGCCGTTGCGGCGCATCCACAGCAAGAAGCCCTGCTGCTTTTCATTGGTGCGATCTACCCCGGTGTAGAAAAACGACCGAAACAGCCGCGAACCGGCGGTGAGCTTGCACAGCAGCTTGGTGTAGTCAATTTCAATACCCAGCTGTAGAGCCGCGTAGAACAGGTTAGAGCCATCGATAAAAATGGCCACCCGGCCCCGGTTGTCGAGCACCTGCTCAGGGGTGAAAATAGAATCGTCGCTCAGTAAAGAATGGGAATCTAACATGGTTTTTTATGCGGTGTATTAAACAGGAAACGAAAAATATAGGTTGAAATCCAGGCCTAGGGGCTAGCCACTGGCTCCAGCTGCTCTAGGCGCTGGAATACGGGGGCGGCGACTCCGAGGGGCTGGCCGGGGGGCAGATGGCCCCAGGCGGCCTGCTCAGCGTAGTTCAGCCCCTGGCCAATGGCTTTATCGTCAAAGTCGGCGACCAGGCCCAGCTGGGCATAGATCTGGTTGCTAATGCCGGGGATGATCGGTGACAGCAGATAGGCGGCCTGGCGCACCGACTCTAAAACAGCGTAGAGAACGGTCTCGGTTTCGGCCTGCTTGCCCTGCTTAAACAGGCTCCAGGGGGCCTGATCATCGACAAACTTGTTGCTGGCCTGCACCAGGGCCAAAATGGCCGCGCATGCTTGGCTAAAGGCCAGGTGGGTATAGGCTTCGGTCACAGTTTTGGTCAACGATACTCCGATCGCCCGCAGGGGGTTGTCGGCGAGTATGGTCTGAGGATCGATCTCGGGCACCCGATCTCCACAGTAGCGCGCCGCCATTTTGAGGGTGCGGTTGAGCAGGTTACCCAGGTCGTTGGCCAGGTCGGCATTGAGCACGTTGATAAAGCGGGTTTCGTTAAAGTCGCCGTCTTTGCCAAACTCAATTTCGCGCAAAAAGTAGTAGCGCACCGCGTCGGAACCGTACTTTTTCACCAGTTCCACCGGGTCGAGGGTGTTGCCCTGGCTCTTGCCCATTTTTTGGCCGTCTTTAGTGAGAAAGCCGTGGCCGTAGACCCGACCGGGAACCGGCAGCCCCGCCGACATCAGCATGGCGGGCCAGTAAACCGCGTGAAACCGCAGAATGTCTTTGCCGATCAGGTGAATGTTGATCGGCCACCAGCGAGCGATCGCCTGCTCTAGGCTGGGGTTGTCGTCGGGGTCTTGCAGGGCCGTAATGTAGCCCAGCAGAGCGTCAAACCAAACGTAGAGAGTGTGGCCGGGGTCGGTAGGCACCGGAAACCCCCAGTCGAGGTTAATGCGCGAGATCGAAAAGTCTTGCAGCCCCCGCTTGACAAAGCTCAGCACCTCGTTACGGCGTGACTCGGGCTGAATAAAGTCGGGGCGATCAGCGTAGAGCTGCTCCAGCTGCTCCTGGTACTTCGACAGCTTAAAGAAGTAGTTTGACTCGTCGCGCCACTCCACTGGCTTGTTGGTGTGGATCGGGCAGCGCTGATCGGGCAGCAGATCGCGCTCTTCTTTAAACTCTTCGCAGGAGACGCAGTACCAGCCCTGCTGCTGGCCCTGGTAGATGTCGCCCTGATCCCACACCCGCTGAAAAAATTCGTTGACGATGACGTTGTGGCGAGGAGCAGTGGTGCGAATGAAGCGATCGCAGTCAATATTTAATAACTCCCACAGCTGCACAAAGCCCGCAGCAAACTCATCACAGTGAGCCTGGGGCGATACGCCGCGCTCTTCGGCGGTGCGCTGAATTTTTTGGCCGTGCTCGTCGGTGCCCGTAATCATCAGCACCGAGTGGCCCATCAGGCGATAAAACCGAGCCACTACGTCGGCGGCAATGGTGGTGTAAGCGCTGCCGATATGGGGCAAACCATTGACGTAGTACAGCGGCGTAGTAATTGCAAAAGTCGGCTGATCGACGGAGTTTAAAATCATAGAGTACTTGACAAGATTAGACCTCAAAGAGGCCCATCAGTAACGGCAGAAACAACAGCAGCCTTGAGAACAATTCCCCAAGTTATCCAGAGATGTCAGATGTTTGTTTTCTAGCAGCTAAACCCAATCAAACTCAGGATAGCAGCGCCAGGAAAAGCTAAGCTGGCACAGGTTAAAAGCATGAAGCAGTCTTTTCTATCCTAGATCTGCCCATCAGAGTTCCTTAGATAAGCCCCGGAAGATTTAAGCATCTGGCTATTTGCCCGCCCGATGGGCCTTATCGGCTCCGGGGCTAGTCATTGATCAGGCCGAGGCGATTGGGGGGCCAAAAGCGCACCACGGCTCTGCCAATGATGTTGTCCTCATCCACGTAGCCCCAGGCTCGACCGTCGTAGCTGCTGTTGCGGTTGTCTCCCAGCACCAGGTAAGAGGCGGGCGGCACCTCCTCTGGCCCCCAGGGTTCGTTGGCCGGGGCGGCAATGTAGGGTTCTACCAGCAATTCGCCATTGCGAATGACGTCGCCGTCGCGCACTTCTACCACGTCGCCGGGCAGGCCGATCACGCGTTTGATGTAGGCATCGGGTCGTCTGCCGGGCACGGTCAGGCTCTCGGGGGGCCAAAATACGACAATATCCCCGTGGGCCGGGGGGTTGAAGTAGTAGCTGATTTTTTCGATCACCAGGCGATCTCTGACCTGGAGGGTCGGTTCCATCGAGCCAGAGGGAATGTAGCGCGCCTCTGCCACAAAATGCCGAATGCCCAGGGCCAATACCACGCTCAGACCGATGGTTTGCAGCCCTTCTACCCACGGGTTAGGCTGAATCACCTGCTTTTTCTCAGCCGGAGCTGAGTTGAGGCCAGGCTCGGGTGGTAGCGAAGGTTTATTAGACTGATCGGTCACAGGTGTGTCCCCGAAAGTATGAAAAGAGCTGACTCAGAGGAGCCTTGGAATTTAGGCACAAAATCCCGGCCCAGAATTTAGGCCCAGAACCCAGACCCAGGCACCCTATCGGCCAAGCCTGTCCTAGTGTAGTCGATCTACTTGGCAACCATGGGTACTCCTGCGCCCCAGCCTGTGCCCCTCAGGCATGGCGAAGGTTTGGGCGGGCAGCTAGGCAATCTGCGAAGCAATCCCGTCAGGACTTGCCGGGGCCAGGGCCTCAGACCACAGCCCCTTGGCCTCAAGCCAGGGGCGGCTGTAGATGCGCGACTGGTAGCGCGAGCCGCCGTCGCACAGCACCGTGACAACTTTGTGGCCGGGGCCGAGCTGCTGAGCTAGTTTCACCGCCGCCGCCACGTTGATGCCCACCGAGCCGCCCATGAACAGCCCCTCTTGGTAGAGCAGATCGTAGATGGTGCGCAGCGCCTCGGGGTCTTCGATTTGGATGGCGTCGTCGATGGGCACTCCCTCCATGTTGGCGGTGATGCGGCTGTTGCCGATGCCCTCGGTGATCGAGCTGCCCTCAATGTTAACTTCGCCGGTTTTGATGTAGCTGTAGAGGCCGCTGCCCATGGGGTCGGCCACCACGCAGCGAATCTTGGGGTTTTGCTCTTTGAGAAACATTGCCGTGCCGGCGTAGGTGCCGCCGGTGCCCGTAGCCGCCACCCAGCCGTCAACGGTGCCCTCGGTCTGAGCCCAGATCTCGGGGCCGGTGGTTTCGTAGTGGGCCAGGCGGTTGGCTAAGTTATCGAACTGGTTGGCCCAGATGGCGTTGTCAAGGTCGGCGGCAATGCGGCCCGAGAGCTTGACGTAGTTGTTGGGGTCGCGGTAAGGCACGGCGGGCACGGCGCGCACCTCGGCCCCCAGGGTGCGCAGCAGGTCAATTTTTTCTTGCGACTGGGTGTCAGGGATGACGATCAGGCAGCGGTAGCCCTTGGCGTTGCAGATGTGGGCCAGGCCAATGCCGGTGTTGCCAGCGGTGCCCTCGACCACGGTGCCGCCGGGCTTGAGCAGGCCCTTGGCTTCGGCATCTTCAATAATATAGAGCGCGGCGCGGTCTTTGACCGACCCGCCGGGGTTGAGAAACTCAGCCTTGCCCAGAATGTCGCAGCCGGTGGCCTCGCTGACGCTGTTGAGGCGAATTAGGGGGGTGTTGCCGACTGTGGCGACAAAACCATTTTTAATATCCATGCCTTTCGTAACCGTTGACAACAGCCTGCTGCGCCGGGGCCGACTCCGGCCCAGCTCTTCAACGCAGATCGCCTCTTTATCCTAAGGCGAAACGGCGGGCTTCTCGGCTAGAATCGGGGTGCTTTCTGCGGTTTTTGGGGGCGATCGCCCCATCAATCTAGTTCAGCCATGGGGAATACAGCCCTGACCGTAAATCTTCTCCCCGTGAGGCAGGGCGGGGCGAATCGCCCCGCTGGCTGAGGCATCCCCTGAACATATTTATTAGAGAATAGAGAGCTATATCTATCCCTAGCCTTTGGCCTCTGTGCCAGTGATAAAGACGATGAAAACCAACAATGAAAACCCTTGAGGCGCTGATTTTTGATGTCGATGGCACCCTGGCCGAAACCGAGCGCGACGGCCATCGAGTCGCCTTCAACCAGGCCTTTGAGGAGTTTGGGCTGCCCTGGCACTGGCCCGTGGGCCTCTACGGGCAGCTGCTGGGAGTAGCCGGGGGCAAAGAGCGGATTCGCTACTACATACACCGCTACCAGCCCAAATTTGAGACTGAGGATATCGATGGCCTGGTGATCGGGCTGCACCAAGCCAAGGGCAAGCATTTTCAAACCCTAGTCGAGGGCAATGTGATTCCTTTGCGGCCTGGGGTGCGGCGGCTGATCGAGGCGGCGAGAAAGGAGGGGATCAGGCTGGCGATCGCCACCACCAGCGCCAAAGACAGCGTCATGCCGCTGCTAGAGCAGCTGCTGGGGCCAAAGTCGCCGGGCTGGTTTGAGGCGATCGCCGCCGGAGACATGGTGCCCGCCAAAAAACCCGCCCCCGATATCTACAACCTGGTGATCAGCACCATGGCTCTCAACCCCGCCACCTGTCTGGTGATCGAAGACAGCCAGCAGGGCCTAGAGGCAGCCAACGCCGCTGGCCTCACCACCGTCGTCACCGTCAACGACTACACCCGCAAACAGGCCTTCACCAGTGCCCGCCTGGTGATCAACCACCTGGGCGAACCCAACCTGCCCTTCGAAGTGCTCCACGGCCAGGCCGCCCAGGCCTATTATTTCTCTTTAGATTTGGCCCAGACCCTGCTGCCGCCTCGGGGTTAAGCCAACGAGTTGAACCTGTTTTTGCAGCCCGTGCCATGGTGGGCAATGCCCACCCTACCCATCCACCCATCCACCCGCCCACTTCCCCACTCCCCATGCCCCTCTCCCAAACCCTCTGGCACGCTAACCAAGACCTCGCCACCGCCTGCCTGCACCACCCCTTTGTGCAAGGCCTCGGCGACGGCACCCTGCCGAAAGCAAAGTTTGCCTACTACGTGGGCCAAGACGCCTTTTTTCTCGAAGCCTTTGCCCGTGCCTACAGCATCGCCGCCGCCAAGGCCCCCACTTGGGAGGCCTTTCAGGTGTTTCACCAGCTGGCGGGTGGGGTGCTGGAGGAACTGACCCTGCACGGCGACTACGCCCGCGAGTGGGGGGTAGACCTGGCCACCGTCGCCCCCGGTGCCGCCACCCGCCGCTACACCGATTTTTTGCTCAGCACCGCCTGGAGCCAAGACCCTGGGGCTACCGCGGTGGCGATGGCCCCCTGCATGCGGCTCTACGCCTTTTTGGGCCAGTCGCTGGCGCAGCTCAACCCGCCCCTCCACCCCTACAGCCCGTGGATTGACACCTACAGCAGCGACCAGTTTGAGCCGCTGGCGGCGCAGCTCGAAGCGCTGATCGATGCCCAGACGGCCGATACCCCCAGCAACCAGGACGCCTACCGCTACGCCATGGACTGCGAACTCGCCTTTTTTGACGCCGCCTGGCAAGCTGCGCTGTAGCCCCGCCCTAAAAAGCCCAGGCTATAGTAGTGGGCAACCGCCACCCCCACCCCCGCCATGACCGGATTTGAACCCCTGATCGGAGCCGCCGCCGCTGGCCTGGGTGGCCTGATCACCAACCTGGTGAAAGACAAGGGCACCGAAAC
>DAIPYU010000057.1:0-27500 GCA_036782635.1 Nodosilinea sp. CTOTU7353 | reverse complement strand
GGATTCGAACCGCTGACCCCTTGCATGCCATGCAAGTGCTCTACCAACTGAGCTATAGCCCCGAGTGCGCTGATTGCTATTCTAAGCGCATCAACAATAGTGGCCCAATGGAGGTACCATCGTCAACCCCAAATTTTGCTCCGAGTTTTGTTTCGCAGGAGCGATGAAGGGCTGCCATCCGCGATAAAGTCAGGGAGAAGGTAGCGTTAACGTGGCAATGGCAATGGTTTCTCCTGGTTCTTCGTCTCCCCCTGACGCCGATGCGGTGCAGGGCATAGTGCTCAAGCTGCGGCGCAAGCAGGGCACCTGGGTCGACTGGGCCCAGGGCTGCCAGGCGCTGCAAAAGGCTGGGCTAAACCCCCAGGAGATTTTTGAAGAAACCGGGTTTGAGCCAATTCAGCAAAACCAAATCGTGGTAGCGGAGCAGGTTTACCAGTCGCTGCTTAACGTCGGCGTGGCGGAGGCGACCAAGGCTCACTTTACCCAGCAGGGCAGTGATTCTCTGTACGAACTGCGGATTCTCTCCCAGGCTGATCGCGCTCGCACCGCCGACTTTGCCCTCCAGCACGGGCTAGATTCGGAAGCGATGCGGGATCTGGTGAAGCCGATTAAGGAATATGCCTACCGGAAGGAGAAGCCGGCAGGGTTTGGCAAGGGGCCGGGGGATGCGATCGCTTTCCACTTTTGGAACTTAGCCCGCCAAAAGGCCGACCTACAAGACCGCTCGCGCCTGATTGCCCAGGGGCTGCGCTTTGCCGAGGGGGCTGAGGCCCGCCAGCACATCGAAAAGCTATTGACCGACTTTACGCTGGTCAAAGAGCGCCCCGCCCCCCGCCTACCCCTGTATCGCCTGGAGACCGATAGCGAGCTGCCGCGCATGATCCCCGTGGTGGGGCAGCTGCCGCTAGCCATCGACGACCTGAGGGCGGTGCCGGTGGTGGTGGCCGAAGAACCGTTTAGCATGGTCAGCGCCACTGGGGCTAGCGCGTGGATTGCGGTGCCCGGCTGGCAGGTGATCTTTCGGGCCGAAGACCCGGTGGGCATTCTCACCCAGGCTCGCCAACTGCCCAACTACCCCGCCGATGCCGCCGATGAACTGGTGCTGGCGGTGGTGGATCGGGGCGATCGCCTCTGGAGCGACGACGGCTACTTTCTTACCGCTGAGGGCGACCAGCTGGCGATCGCCTGGTCACCTAGCCCGCTGGAGTCCCCCATCCTAGGTCAGGTGATTCTGATTCTGCGGCCCAAGCGCGTGCTCGATGAAGACTACAACCGCGAACTCTGGCAAATCGATGAATAGGAGGCAGCTATGGCCCTAGAACGACGTCTATCTCGCACCATGTTTTTGGACAGCGAGCTCGTAGAGCTGCGGCAAATGTGCTTTACCCCCGGTCGGGTGTTTGAACCGGGTAAGTACATAGCCGGGGAATTGCCCGACACCGCCTTTGAAATGGGTCTGGTGGAGAAGCTGCCGCCGGTGCGGGGGAAGAGTGAGGAGATTGGGGAAACAGCCAGGTAGGTGTCAGGTTTTGGTTTTTGGGTCTTGGGTACAGGGTGTACGGCAAACCGTGAACCGCATGCCGCGAACCGCATGCCGCAAACCCCAAACTTTTACGACAAGGTGCCCTAAGCTACAGCAGCCCCTGCTCCCAGCCTTGACAACAGAACATAGCGTTTTGTTGATGGCGACTATGGTGGTGACCTCCCTCAAACCGACAGACTTGCCCTCGTCTCCGCCGCCCCAAATCATTGTCTGTGGCCTGGGGCGCACGGGGCTGCGCATCTTTAACCTGCTGCGGCAGCAGGGGGCTAGGGTGGTAGGGGTGAGCTACCATCCTCTGCCCGAGGTGGTGGGCAATATTGTGGTGGGGGAGCTGCGATCGCCTGATATCCTGAAGGCGGCAGGCATTCACCAGGCCCAGACTCTGGTGCTGGCGACTTCCGACGATGCCCTCAATCTGGCGATTCTCACCCAGGCCCGCATTCTCAACGCCAACATTCGCATCATTAATCGGCTGTTTAACATCGGCCTGGGCGATCGCCTCGACCATACCCTGCCCCACCACGTCAGCCTCAGTTCGGCGGCTCTGGCGGCACCGCTGTTTGCCTTTGCCGCCAAGGGCAACCGCGCCATTGGTCAGCTGCGGCTATTTGATCTCACCTGGCCCATGTACGAAGAGGTGATCGACACCGCCCACCCCTGGTATGGCAAGCCGCTACAGGCTCTTTGGGATAACCGATCCCAGCTGTTGATTCACTACCATTCGGCCCGCCGTCCGGTCGATTTGGTGACGGCGGTGGTGACTGGGGAGGTGCTTCAGGTGGGCGATCGCGTTGTGGTGGCCACCAAGCCCCAGCAGCCCACCCTGGCCTCCCGCCAGGTGTCGCAGTTTTGGCAGCGGCTGTGGGTTACCCTCGACCACGGTCGTCGCCGCGCCCAGGCCACGCTGCTGGTGATCGCCGCGCTGCTGGTCACCATTGGTTTGGCCACCTTCACCTACCTGTGGCATAGTCTCGACACCTCCTGGGTGGACGCCCTGTATTTTTCGGTGGGGATGATCACCGGGGCAGGCGGGCAAGAGCAGGTGGCGGAAAATGCCACCGTGGCGATCAAACTCTTCACCGCCGTGATGATGCTGGTGGGGGCCGGCGTGATTGGCATCTGCTATGCCCTGCTGAATGATTTCATCCTGGGCGCGCACTTTCAGAGCCTGTGGAGCGTGGCCCGCATGCCCCGCCAGCACCACTACATCGTCTGCGGTCTGGGGGGCGTGGGCTACCGCATCGTCACCCACCTCCACGCCACCGGCCACCAGGTGGCCGTGGTAGAGCAAGATGCCAACAACCGCTTTCTGCCCTCGGTCAAAGCGCTCAAGATTCCGGTGATCATCGCCGACGCCAACCTGACCTCGACCCTTGAAACCGTCAATCTGGCCTCGGCCCAGGCTCTACTGGTGGTCACCAGCGACGACACCATTAACCTGGAAATTGCCCTCACCGCCCGCAGCCTTGGCCCTAAGGTGCCCGCCGTGGTGCGCATCTATGACGCTGGGTTTGCCCAGCAGGTGCAGCAGGTGTTTGAGTTTGACCAGGTGCTCAGCCCCATGGATCTGGCGGCCCCTGCCTTTACCGCCGCTGCCCTTGGGGGACGCATTCTGGGTAGCGGCATGTCTGGGGATCTGCTGTGGGTGGCGATCGCCACCCTGATCACCCCCCACCATCCCTTCTACAACCAGCCCATCCAGGCGGTGGCCCAGGCCGCTCACCTGGTGCCGCTTTACATCGAGCAGGGCGATCGCACCCTCCACGGCGACGCCCTGCTCGATGTCACCCTGGCCGACGGTGACGTGCTCTACCTCACCATACCCGCCAACCGCCTCGACTGTTTGCAGTACAAGTCAGCCCCGGTGACAGAAGAAATCAGAGGGTGAGAGAGGCGGATAGCTGGGGGAGCGATCGCCCACTTCTGGGGATTTCAGCGACGGTCGATCTGGAGCCAGCTAAACAGCTGCTCCGGGGTCAGCGATAACGATATTCCGAGTAAGACTGGCAGATTAGCATCTTCCGGCCATTCCTCCGGTAGCCGATCAGGGCGGTAAACCAACACCAACCGTTCTTCAGGATCGATCAGCCAGCCCAACTCGCCCCCGTGGCGCAGGCTGTGCAAAATCTTGCGGGTCACCTTCATCTGGCTCTGCTGTGGGGAAAGAATCTCAATGATCCAATCCGGGGCAACGTTTACCCCAGTGCTGATAATCTCGCCGTTTTCGTCAGCGGGAATCTGGCTATGCTCCAGCACCGCAATGTCTGGCACTAGGGATCGCCCACCAACGGTACAGCGCAGTTCGGTGAGGGCTTCATAGGGCGAATCAGCGACATTATTGATGACGCCAACTAAGCGCGATTGAATCCGACTGTGTTTTCCACCGGGCATTGGTTTTTGGGTAACTTCTCCCTGCACAAATTCCCAAGCCGGTGACTCCTCAATGTAGGGCAGCGTTAAGAACTGCTCTAACGTCAGCCGTTGAGGGGAGGCAACAGTCATGACGATGGCCCTCGCTAACCGCCAGCTAATTATAGCCGTCTGGAATCCTTCCGTTTAGCCTGCCGCTACAATACCCCCAGTAACCATCGACTACCATGGGGCGCACTCCCACCCTCACCTACGATCGCGGCACCCTGATCCTGCACCCGCCCCCGCGCGGCAAAAGCTGGGTAGACTTTGCCCACTGGGATGATCGGATTGAGAAATTTCGCATCCCCGCCCAGCAGTACCGCGCCCTGGTCGAAACCCTGCGGGCCGAGCAGGTGTCCTTTAGCGACCAGGCCCAGACCTTCGCCTCCCTAGCGCTTGATCCCCAGCTGGCCCTAGAACCCTACCCCCACCAAAAAGCAGCCCTCCAGGCCTGGATCGACCAGCGTTGGCGCGGCGTTGTGGTGCTGCCCACCGCCAGCGGCAAAACCTACCTGGCCCAAATGGCCATGCAGGTCACCCCCCGCCCCACCCTGATCACGGTGCCGACATTGGATCTCATGCACCAGTGGTACGCCCATCTCAAGCAAGCCTTCCCCGATATCGAAGTCGGGCTTTTGGGCGGCGGCTCAAGGGATCGCACGCCGATTTTAGTGGCCACCTACGACAGCGCCGCTATCCACGCCGAGAACCTGGGCAACCAGTACGCCCTGCTGATCTGCGACGAGTGCCACCACCTGCCCAGCGACTTCAACCGGGTGATTGCCGAATATTCCATCGCCCCCTACCGCCTGGGGTTGACCGCCACCCCCGATCGCGCCGATGGCCGCCACGACGACCTCACCCAGCTGCTGGGGCCAGTAGTCTACGCCAAATCAGCGGCAGACCTGTCGGGCGATGCCCTGGCCCCGTTTCAGATCGTGCCGATCAAGGTCAAGCTGTCTAGCGAAGAGAGAACGCGCTACGACCAGCTGCTGGCCCAGCGCAACCAGTTTTTGCAGGAGGCCAATATCTGGCTCAGCTCGGCCCAGGGGTGGCAGCGGTTTGTGCGAGCCAGCGCCCAGTCGGCCGGGGGGCGGCGGGCCATGCTAGCCCACCGAGAGGCGCGGGCGATCGCCCTGGGCACCGGGGGCAAACTGCGGGTGCTGGCCGATCTGTTGGCCCAGCACCACCCAGACCGCACCCTGATATTTACAAACGACAACGCTACCGTCTATCAAATTTCTGAAACCTTCTTGATCCCTGCCATCACTCACCAAACTCCGGTCAAAGAGCGCCACGCTATTCTCCAGGCGTTTCGCAGCGGCGAATATCCCACCCTGGTCGTCAGCCACGTGCTCAACGAAGGGGTCGATGTGCCCGAAGCACGGGTGGCCATCTTGCTCTCGGGCAGTGGCTCAACCCGCGAGTACGTGCAGCGGCTGGGGCGCATTTTGCGCAAGGGCAGCGGCAACAAGCAGGCGGTGCTCTACGAAGTCGTGGCCGAATCAACTACCGAAGAGGCCATCTCTAGCCGCCGCCGCCAGGGGATACAGCCTCAGCCTCACCGCCCTCGCCAGCTTGAGCTGGTGCCCGTCAAGCCAGTCTACAGCGCCGATCCCCTACCCACCGTACCCCGCGCCGCCGAAGCCCCACCCCCAGATCATGACCTACCCTACTAAACCTCATCCATGTCCATTCGGAGAGTTTTGACTTGGGGAAGCTCCCCCGCTGGACCTGACATAGGACAGTTAAGCCAATCCCAAAGAAGTGGCTAAAATCACACTCGCAAGGCCACTCAACCGCTATGTTAGTAGTAAGCTTAAAGTCTTACCAAGTCAGGGTTAGCGGGCCGAGGTTAGCGACTGCAGAGACAACACTAAGCCTCCGTAGTTTCTGTGGTTTATAGCCGGGTCAGTTGTTTTCATGGGCTTCCCCCCACAGCCCATGGGTTAGTGCCCTACTGTTCTGTTTTCCCCTCTGGTTTGAGCCTAACCTAGCCTCTGCTCAGGGAACAAAACAGATGACGCGGGTTCTCTCATCCCAGTGGCCTGGAGTCTTTTCCTGCGGCTAGTACGTCCCCCCAACCTTTCTCACACCTTTTTTACTCCCCTCTCTTCTCCATGAGTCAAGTGATTGCCACGGCCCTGCTAATTTCCTTCGGTGCTGGTTCAGTGGGTTTGGTGACCGCCTTAAACCAGCCAGCTCAGTCCTTCACCCCCAGCCCCATGCATGGCAGCCTCGTGAGTGCTGATGTGGCGGGGGCAGCCCTGGGCCAGCTCATGGCTCAGGTACATGCAGAAATGCAGTCAGCCCCCGGCGGCTCTATCTCAGCCGATATCTGCCTCAGCCTGCCCGACTGGCAACGCCCCTCAGAGCTGGCTCAAACCAAGCAGTTAGAAGCCATGCCCCGCTACGGCGTGGCTCTCCAAGCCGACCCCCTGGCTGACATGGCTAAGACCTGGTGGAGCCACGAATTTTTTTCATTCACCACCTATGGACTCAGCGCCCGCACCGACCCCCTCTATCTCTCGGGCATCTGGACGGCTATTGATCACACCTGGGACTGCTACGGCGGCGAGCAGCCCGAGCAGATCAACCAGGGGGATCTGGCAGAGCTGTGGCTGCTGCACCATCGGCTAGTGGGCCTAGAGTGGCAAGACGATCAGTATGTGGCCACGGTGGAACCGGCGAGCACAGGGCTTCAGGTCGTGCAGTTTTCGCGCCAAGAAAGCGCCCAAGCGCTACCCCTCAGCATTGTGACCACCACCGGCCAGGCCCTGGCGGTCATGTCGGGCGATTGGGAAGAGTAGACCCTGCTCAACCCTGCTCACTGACGCAAGAGCCCCCTGGTCTAGCTAACCAGGGGGCTCTTGCGATTTTGTGCTGAGGAAAACCTGAGCAGCTCTACAGAGCTGGCGGTGCTGCTACCACATCGAGCCAGCCAGCGCTCAGCACAACGGTAAGGCCCATAAACAGGACGGTGAGAGTCCAGGTTACGCGGTTAAGGGTGGTTTCAGCGCTCTTAGTGCTGGTAAAAAGCTGTGCCTGGCCGCCCAAACCGCCCAGGCCGTCACCCTTGGGGCTGTGTAGCAGCACCATAGCCGTTAGGCCAACGGCGGCAACCATCCAGATAACCTTCAAAACTGTGGTGACTAGCATCGCGTACCTAAACTAACCTGCTTAAATAAACCTATCTTTCACTATACCCCAAGCCCCAGAGCCATTTCAGAACTGCCCTGGGGCAAAGCTACATAGACAGCTTCACCGGGGTGCGATTGTGGCGAATCTCTACGTTGGCCGGAAGAAACATAGATCGCCCGGTCATTTCCTCAGGCTGGGGCAGACCCAGGATCTGCAGAATGGTGGGGGCAATGTCAGACAGTCGCCCATCTTCTCGTAGGTTAACCTCGCCACCGTAGGCGGGCACCTTGAGCTTCTCGCCTTCGACCAGAATAAACGGCACTGGGTTGGTGGTGTGGGCCGTCCAGGGCTTGTGGTTTTCATCCCACATCAGCTCGGCATTGCCGTGGTCAGCAATGACAATGGCGGTGCCTCCAGCCTTGCCAATACCGTCAATTAAGCGCCCCAACTCATGGTCAACGGCCTGAAGGGCAGTAATCGTAGACTCCATCTTGCCGGTATGGCCCACCATGTCTGGGTTGGCGTAGTTGATCACCACGAAAGAATAGATGCCCTGATTGATCGCGGCAATGGCGGTGTCGGTTACCGCCGCCGCCGCCATTTCAGGAGCCTTGTCGTAGGTGGCCACCATGGGGCTAGATACTAGCTCCCGGTCTTCTCCCTCCAGCGGGTCTTCGAGTCCACCATTAAAGAAGTAAGTAACGTGGGCGTACTTTTCGGTTTCGGCGGTGCGAAACTGCTTTAACCCATGGTTAGCCACTACCTCGCCTAAGATATTGCTGAGGTTTTGGGGCTCAAAGGCCACCTTTACCGGCATCTCTGGGTCGTACTGGGTCATGGTGACAAAGTTGGGAGGGGCAATGAGCTCGCGCTCAAAGCCCTGAAAGTTGGGATCGACCAGGGCTTGGGTAAGCTGGCGGGCTCGGTCGGGGCGAAAGTTGAAGAAAATTACGCCGTCTTCAGGGGCGATCGCCCCTGATGCCAAGCGCACCGGCTCCACAAACTCGTCGTTAATATCTTGATCGTAGGAGGCCAGCAGCGCTGCCATCGCCGTTTGACCACTACCCGCGCTGGGGTCGGTCATCACCCGATAGGCCTTCTCAACGCGATCCCAGCGGTTGTCGCGATCCATGGCATAGTAGCGACCGCTGAGGGTGACGAGCCGCCCTAGACCCAGCTGGTCAACGTAGTCCTGAATTTTTTGCACCACCACCTTGCCCTCGGTGGGCTTGGTGTCACGGCCATCGGTGATCACGTGAATGCAAACTTCATCGATATCTTGGGTCTTGGCCATCTCCAGCAGGCCAAACAGGTGAGACAGGTGCGAGTGCACCCCCCCCTCTGAACACAGCCCAATCAGATGCAGTTTACTGTTGCGGTAGCGCACCCCCTGGCAAACCTCCAGCAGGGCCTCGTTTTCTTGCAGGCTGCCGTCTTCTACCGCATCCGAGATGCGCACCAGCTCCTGGGGCACAATCCGCCCGGCCCCAATGTTGAGGTGGCCCACCTCCGAGTTGCCCATCTGCCCCTCGGGTAAACCCACAGCTTTGCCCGAAGTGCGAATGAGCGTGTGGGGGTAGGCCGCCCACAGACTGTCCATGACCGGGGTTTTGGCGGCGGCAATGGCGTTACCCTCGGCACTTTCCCGATAGCCCCAGCCGTCGAGAATAACTAACACCATCGGCGGGATTGACGTCTGACTCATGGGTAAGAATCCTTGGGACTTGGACTAACGTCTTGGCAGCAATCATATCATTCAGAAATCTGGCCCTGGCGGTAGACCAGGGCACCACCGCAGTGGTCGATCAATGCAATGTCGCAACAATGTCGCAATCAAGTCGCGATGAAATAAATATCGCCATCGAACAGCGATCACGTCAGTAGCAATCCAGGCCTGCGCCAGGAAAGAAAGCGTATTGGGAAGGGCGATCAACCCGATCCCAGCCCGGCAGTGGAGTTATGCCTAGAAAAACTACAGACTCCGATCTGAACTGGGTATATCTAGCTTCGACTTTGACCCAGCCTAGACCAGCGTTAAAGGCATAAGACCAAATTGAGTCAGCGATTTAAAAGAAAATTTTTATAAAAGGCATAGTACTCTACATTTGCATCATTTTGTAGCGCTGGCTTGACGCTTGGCCTGTTGCTGCTGGCGTTTGGCCTCAGCTTTGGCTTTTTTTTCGGCGGCAATAGCTGCCTGCTTTGCGGCCTCGGCCTCTTCAGCTATCTTGTCGAGGTAGTAGTGGTAGTCGCCTCGGTAGAGCCGCAGCTCGCCATCGCGAATTTCAACAATTTTGGTGGCTACCCGCGAGATAAAGTAGCGATCATGGGAGACCAGCAGCACTGTGCCGTCGTAGTGCTGAAGGGCTTCTTCCAGCATTTCTTTAGCCGGAATATCGAGGTGGTTGGTAGGCTCGTCGAGCATCATCAGATTGGCGGGGCGGAGCAGCATTTTGGCTAGGGCCAGGCGGGCTTTTTCGCCGCCGCTGAGGGCTTTGACCTGCTTAAAGGCCATGTCGCCGGCAAACAAAAACCGCCCCAGCAGGGTGCGTACCTCTTCGTTGGTCCAGTCGGGCACTTCGTCGTGGATGGTGGCGATTACGGTTTTTTCGAGGTCGAGGGCTTCGGCCTGGTTTTGCTCAAAATAGCTGGGGATCACATTGTGGTTGCCCATTTCGACCTGGCCGTCGGTGGGGGTTTCTAGCCCGGCGATCATACGCAGCAGAGTCGATTTGCCCGAGCCGTTGTGGCCGAGGAAGGCGATGCGATCGCCCCGTTCAATCAGCAGGTCGGTGCCGAGAAACAAAATTTTCTCGTCATAGTTGTGGGTGAGGTCAGAAATCGTCACCACCTCGCGCCCGCTGCGGGGTGCGGGCGGAAAGCGAAAGTGCAGGGTGCGGACGCTGCCGGTGGGGGCCTCAATCCGCTCCACCTTATCGAGCTGTTTCTCGCGGCTTTTGGCCTGGGTGCTGCGGGTGGCGCTGGCCCGGAAGCGATCCACAAAGGCCTGCTGCTTAGCAATTTCTTTTTGCTGGCGCTCATAGGTGCTCAGCTGGGAGGCCAGACTCTCTTCTTTTTGGGTCAGGTAGGCGGTGTAGTTGCCCAGGTAGGTACTGGAGACCCCCCGCTCGGTTTCGACAATTTGGGTGCAGAGGCGGTCGAGAAATTCCCGGTCGTGGGAGACGATCACCATGGGGGTAGTGAGCTTTTTGAGGTAGCCCTCCAGCCACTCGATGGTGTCGAGGTCGAGGTGGTTGGTAGGCTCGTCGAGCAGCAGCACGTCGGGGGCTTGCAGGAGAATTTTGCCCAGTCCCATGCGCATTTGCCAGCCGCCGCTAAACTCGCTGACGTAGCGATCGCCGTCGCTGGCCTCAAAGCCCATCTCGGGCAAAATCTTCTCAATCTGCGACTCTAACCCGTAGCCGCCCAGGGCCTCAAACCGCCGCTGCTGCTTGTCTAGTTCGTGGATCAGCCGATCTAGCTCGTCGGGATCGGCGGTCTCCATCAGGGTGGGAATGTGGTGCAGCTTTGACTGCACATCGTTGGCCTCTTTAAATACCGTCCAGAATTCGTCGCGCACCGTGTGGTTGGGGTCGACCTCAAACTCCTGGGAGAGGTAGGCAATTTTGAGATCGGCAGGGCGAATGATGGTGCCCGTGGTGGGCTCGATTTTGCCGGTGATAATTTTCAGCTGGGTCGACTTGCCCGCGCCGTTGACGCCGACGAGACCGATGCGATCGCCCGACTTGACCTCCCAGTTCACGTCTTTGAGAACCTCCCCGGTGGGATAAATTTTGCTGATGTGCTCTAAACGCAGCATGGGCGGCTCCAAAGGCAGACTTTGACGGACAGAGAGTAAACGAATCTTTACCAAAGGTAACGAAAAATGGGGCCGGGTTACTGCTCCCTAAAAATTCATCCCTGGGAGAAAAATGTCTGTTCCCCATGCTCAAGCCTGGTTAGCTAAGAAAAAAGGGACGCAGCCAGGCTGTGTCCCCATATTTTGCTATTTTATCGGCAGTTTTATGGGCAACTGAGCGCGGTTCGGCTACTTCTTGATGTCTTTCGCCATTTTGCGAAACATATCGAGGTTGGTGTCAACCTTGCTCCGGTCAGAACTGGCGCTCTGCTTGGCAGCAGGCTGAAAGGAGGTTTCGGACGGGGCGACCTTTTGAACCGCCATGCCCTTTTCCTCAAGTCGGCGCGCCTCCATGGCAGAAATCTGCCGAATACTCTCTTTTTCCTCAGTTTCGCCCAGCTTTTTGGCAAAAGTGCGCCGCACGGTCTTGGTGGAGCGCATGTACTCAATATTGCCGTAGCTCTTGGCGTCGTCGGCATCTAGAAAGTAAGCCCCGCCGACCTGTTTAATGGTGGGTTCCTGGGCAGCGCGCTGCTGCCGCACGGGACGGTCTGATTCCCCAGGGTTCTTAGCTTTGCCGCCAAACAGCCCGCGAATAAAGCCAGTCATGAAATTCTCCTGCGTCTGTGATAGTAGGGTCGAGTGAGCCAAGCCTGCGGGCAAAGCGCCCTGAGCAGGGCAGATGGCCAGACTGGCTTAGCTGAATGTTTATTTAACTACTATGTTAACTTTTGTTGGGAGAAAAGTAGGGCCAAAATTGGCCTAATCCATGATTTGCCTGAGGTTAGTCGTTTATGAGAGACCTGTCAGGGTATCTGCATCGGTGCTCAGCCCGCTTGGCTAAAATAAAGACTGCATTTGCAAGACAGCAAATAGCTAAGCCGGGGAAAGCAGCCATGACAGCTTTAGGATCGGGCCTTCTCACCGCCGCAGATTATTTAACCTACGACGATGGCACCGATAACAGGTACGAGTTGGAAGATGGGGTTTTAGTGGCAATGCCGCCTGAGTCGACCGAAAATTGTGACATTGCTCACTATCTATTCGCTCAGCTGCTGCAATTTTTTCCCGTTGCTCTGGTCGCCTATAAAGATCTCGAAATCGAAGTGGCCGGGCGTCGAGCCAAATATCGTCTGCCCGATCTAGCGGTGCACACCGAAGACTCAAAGGCAGCTCTGTTGGGTCAAGCTCGAAATACCCTGACTCGCGACATGCCGCCGCCAGCTCTGGTGATTGAGATCGTGTCCCCCGGTGAAATCAACCGATCACGCGATTACCGCCACAAGCGTACAGAATACGCCGCCAGGGGCATTGCCGAGTATTGGATTGTCGATCCTGAGCTGCGGCAAATTACGGTATGCCAGTGGGTCGATGGCCAGTACGAAGACCGAGTGTTTGCGGGCGATCAGCGGGTCGAGTCGCCGCTGATGCCGACCTGGCCACTGACGGCTGAGGGGATTTTTGCCCTGGGGTAAACCATCACTGCTATCCAACGGCAGCAAAGTAATAGAGTGGAAGGGAACGTTTCGCCGCCCGATACCATGGCTAACTCTTCGTCTGCGCCCTTTGCCGCCGCCGTGCCCGTTGATCGCATCAGCTACAACGACCAGGGACTGGTGCCCGCCATTGTGCAAGATCACCTCGACGGCACCGTGCTGATGATGGCCTGGATGAACGCCGAGTCGCTGCAAAAAACCCTAAATTCGGGCGAAACCTGGTTTTGGAGCCGATCGCGCCAGGAGTTTTGGCACAAAGGGGCAACGTCTGGCCACACCCAGCGAGTTAAAGCCATTCGCTACGACTGCGACAGCGACGCCCTGCTGGTAACCGTAGAACAACTGGGCGACATCGCCTGCCATACGGGCGAGCGCAGCTGCTTCCACCAGGTTGACGACCACAAAGTTGCGCCCCCCGCCGATACCCTATCTCAGGTGTTTGGGGTGATCTGCGATCGCCGCGACCATCCCAACCCCGACTCCTACACCTGCAAACTGCTGGCCGGGGGCGACAACAAAATTCTCAAAAAGATTGGCGAAGAAGCCGCCGAAGTAGTGATGGCCTGCAAAGACGACGATGCCGATGCGATCGCTGGCGAAGCCGCCGACCTGATGTACCACACCCTCGTGGCCCTAGCCCATCACGGGGTTGATATTAAAGATGTGTACCGGAAGCTGCAGGAACGGAGAGGGTAGGTGGGGCATCCAGAATCTAAGCTGCTCTCGTCATCGACCCACTCACCCACTCACCCACTCACCTAAACCAGCGGCGTTTTCGCCGGTATCCCCGGCAGACGAGGGAACTTGTCAGGTGTACGCTCTGCTTTGGTCAAGATCACGTTGTGGCGAATGCCCTGAGTGAGGGGGGTGGTCTGCGATCGCACTTCCACCAGCTTCCCGCCTAAGCGAGGGAGGATTGCGACCAGTCCGGCCTCTTCTTCTGCCGACCACTGGCCTCGGTAGAGCACGGCCTGCCCGCCTAGGCTCAACAGGGGCAGGCCGTACTCAGCGCAGGTGTTGACCGGGCCAACGGCGCGCAGCAGGGCCAGGTCGTAGGCGTCTCGATGCAGCGGTTGGTGAGCTACTTGCTCGGCCCGCTGGGGCAAAAAGCTGACGTTGGCGATCGCCAGGGTTTCGCAGACGGTCTCTAGGGCGGCAATTTTTTTGCGGGTGGCATCGAGCAGGGCGATCGCCCAGTGGGGAAACACCAGCGCCACCGGCAGCCCGGGGAAGCCGCCGCCGGTGCCGATATCCACCACCTTGAGGGCTGGGGCACCCGGGTCGGGATCGCTGAGACAGGGTTCGATCCCCTGGAGCGAGTCCCACAGGTGCTTTTCCCAAAAATCTTCTGGGGTGGTGATGCGGGTCAGGTTCACCTGCTGGTTGGCCGCTAAGATCGCCTCGTATAGCTGCTGAAAGCCATGCTGCTGAGGGTCACTCGGCTGCCAGTGCAGACTGCTCTGCCAGCGATCGCCATAGGTGGGCAACACATCCATATTGCTCATCATCCGACCGCTGACGAAAGAGCGGCTTTAGGCACCTGGGTAAGCCTGCCGTGGTCGATTTGCCAGCAGCGATCAGCCAGATCGGCTAACTCGTCGGCATCGTGAGAAACCACTAGCAGAGTCCAGTTTTGCTTGAGCTGTTTCAGCAGGGCAATAATCTGCTGGCGCATCGACCAGTCTAGGCCTGCCGTTGGTTCATCTAGCAGCAGCAGGTAGGGCTTGCGAATCAGCTGCACCGCCAGGGCCAACCGCCGCTGCTGCCCGCCGCTCAGGGCATGGGGAGCGGTTTTGAGCGACAGCTGGTCTAACCCTACGGCCATCAAGGCCTGCTCAATCTGAACGCGGGCCAGCTCTGGGTGCCCCAGGCGCAGTTCTTCAAGCAGACTGTGGCCGCAAAAGTGGCGTTCTGGAAACTGAAACACCAGCCCCGCCAACTGCTGCAATGCCTCGGAGTCTAGGGTTTGCTCTCGCCACTGAATGCTGCCCGACGAGGGCTGGGCAAACCCTGCCATTAGCTCTAACAGGGTGCTTTTGCCCGAACCACTGGGGCCATAGATCAACCCCAACTGCTGAGGTGCCAGTTCCAGAGAAATATCCCTCAAAATAGCCGTTTGGCTCGCAGGCGGATGGTACGTAAGCTGGCGAAGATAGAGCATTCAACCCCAGAAATAAGACAGCAAACAATGAACTTAGGTAGACAAGGTGCTGTTCTAGCCTGCCCCTACCTTCAGTGTGCCCCATGGGATCGCCCTTGGGAGAAGGCGCGGACTATTTATCTAAGGGCTAGGCCAGTGTAGCTTCTGTAACATTACTACCGCAAACTGCCATTGCGTCAGCCACAATTGGGCTATTAGACATCACACCCTTAGACATCACACCCCTAGACATCACAACGGTTGAGTGCCTCCGTCTCTCTACCCCTTTATCGTCGGGCCATACCAAGTCCAACTCAGAATCTGGAGTTTTCCCCCAGGCAAAACTCCACCTTTAGGATTGGATGAGGTCGATCAGGGTTTTTGGTCAGTGTTCAGGTTGTTATAAGTAATACACTATGGTCTTTTCTCCTCACCCTACCCCGACTCGACTAGGCTCGCGGCTTAGAGCCGTTCTGGCTGGTGCCCTAACAACAGCTTTTCTCGGGCTAGCCCCCATGGCGGCCCAGGCTGGAGATCCATTTCGGGCTAGCAACCCTCACAACATTGGCGACAAGACCGAGGCCGTGTTCAACGCCCTGTTTTACGAGGGCAATTACACCGCCACTCAGGCTCTCGTGGGTGAAGCCATTGCCGCCGAACCTGGCGAGCCGATGAACTACGCCGTCGCCGCTGCGCTGGGCTACCTCAACAAAGACCTAGACAAGCTGGCTCAGCAGGCTCGCATGACCCAGCAGACCGCCGCCGCCCTCAAGGCCAACGACCCCCTGCGCGGTCACCTCTACACCGCCGTCGGTGTTTTTATGGAAGGCGCGCACGTACTGCAAACCCAGGGCATTGCCCGGGGCACTCCCACGGCTCTACGCCTACTACAGCGAGTCTTTAGCGAGCTAGACGCAGCGGAGCGGATTGACCGCAACGACCCAGAGCTGAGCCTGCTCAAGGGCTTTATGGACTTGCTGCTGGCGGTTAACCTGCCCTTCGCCAACCCCGATAACGCCATTGCCCGTCTGCAAAATGGCAGCCCGGCTTACCTGGCCCATCGGGGTTTGGCCATTGGCATGCGTGACCTGGGCCGCTATGACGAAGCCCTAACCGAGGTCGATCAGGCCTTGGCCGCCGCCCCCGAAAACCCAGACCTGCTTTACCTGAAGGCCCAAATTTTGTTCCTTCAGCAGCAGTATGCGGCCAGCCTGCCCTTCTATCAGTCAGCCCTGACCTATGCTGACCAGCTGCCAGTCTCTACAGCGCGACAGATCGCCTTTGAAGCCTGTCAGGCTGAGGGCGTAGCCGGAGATGTCTGTGCCGCGCGATCGCGCATCAACGAGCGCTAGCCACCAAATCTGCGTGCGGGTTAAGCCCTATGCTGAGTAGTGCAGTATAGGGCTTTGCTATGCAAATCGAATTTCGCGAGTGCGATTTCTTTAATCTATGGATCTGGCTCAAGTTTGAAACCGTGCCCTCATCCATGGAGCGGCAGTACATTGACGAAGTGTTTTCGTCGTGGTTTTTCTTGGGCAAGCTGGGGGGCTTCAATGCCGAAAATCTTCAGGTGCAAGACACCGGCCTAGATATTAGCTACCTGCCCTACGACCAAAACCAGCTGGGTGACACCATGCTGTCGGTCATGCACAACATGGGCGAGGTGCAGTACGAAGGTCTGTGGGCGCGCTGCTGGTTTGACCTGGGCACCAGCGATGCCCTGGCGCTTGACGTGTTGGTCAATGCCCTAGAGCAGTTTAGCCGCGAGTATGTGGTGGTTGAAATCTGCTACATCGGCGGCGAAAACCCCGAATGGCCGATTCCGGGCAGCGGTCGCCCGGAGTTTGTCGACGAAGACGCCTAGCGAAACATGCTGCTGACGGAGCTTTCTTCATGGATGCGCCAGATGGCTTCGCCCAGCAGGTTGGCCATAGACAGCACCGTCAGCTGCTCAAACTGTCGAGCCGCCGTCATTGGAATGGTGTTGGTGACAATCACCTCTTCAAACAGACCCGCCGATAGCCGCTCAACCGCCGGGGGCGAGAAAACCGCGTGGGTGGCGCAGGCATAAACCTGGCGGGCACCCTCCTGCTTGAGCAAACGAGCACCCTCACAGATGGTGCCCGCAGTATCGATCATGTCGTCGACCAACACAGCTGTTTTGCCCCGCACGTCACCCACCACGTTCATCACCTCGGCGACATTGTGGGCCTGACGGCGCTTGTCAATAATGGCCAGGGGCGCGTCGTTAAGTTTTTTGGCAAAGGCGCGGGCGCGGGCCACGCCGCCCACGTCGGGGGAAACCACCACTAAATCTTCTAGGTGCTTGCTGGCAATGTAGTCAATCAATACCGGCGTGCCGTAGACATGATCGCAGGGGATATCAAAATAGCCCTGAATCTGGGCAGAGTGCAGGTCGATGGCCAGTACCCGACTGGCCCCGGCCTTAGTCATCAGGTTGGCCACCAGCTTGGCGGTGATTGATTCACGTCCAGCGGTTTTGCGATCGGCCCGAGCATAGCCGTAGTAAGGAATCACGGCAGTAATTTGCCTCGCCGAAGCCCGGCGGCAGGCGTCGATCATGATCAGCAGCTCCATCAGGTGGTCATTCACCGGATAGCAGGTTGGCTGAATCAAGTAGACATCGCAGCCGCGAATCGACTCTTGGATTTGGATATAGACTTCGCCATCGGCAAAGCGCTTGCGCACCATAGGGCCTAGGTCTAAACCCAGATAGCGGGCTACCTCCCGCGCCAGGTCAACGTTGGCCGAGCCAGAAAAAAGCTTCAGGCGACTGTTATCCCCAAAATTGGGCAACAATGACGTTTGAAGCGGCGCGGTTGCAGAACTGATCACAGCAAGCCCTCTGAGCATGTTCACCTAGGGAATCCTAACATTCCAACCTGAAAAGCTTTTGAGCATTTATCCTTTAAACATTTTATGTATGTGCGGATAAACATTTTATGTATGTGCGGAAGTCGCATGTCGAATTGGGTTATTCCACCTCAGCGAAAGGCTCTGCCGTAGTCGCATAGGAGGTTCAGTCTAGTAGGCCGCTCTGGCGCAGGTGTTGCCAGGTCTGCCAAAGGTTCAGCTGTTGTAGTGCTGCTGCGGCCTGTAAAACCTGTAGCTCTGGCAAAGTGGCATTGATCGCTGCGGCTTGGGTCAGAGCCTGATCGGCCTGGTGAGGTTGCCAGGCATAGAGATGCACAAAGGCGAGATATAACCAGTGGTAGATATTGTCGGGGGCAGTGGTGGTGAGCTGGGTCAGCGTTGCGATCGCCCCCTGGTCATTTTGCTGTAAAACCTGGGACATCGCCTGAGTGTAGGCCCAGGCCAGCTGATCGGGGTCTTGGGTCAACCGGTGGGCCATGGCCAGCTCCGCCTGGAACAGGTAGTCGTGAATGGGGTCGTACTGGTTAATTCTCCCTACCGTGGCAAAAACTGGCTCTAAGTCGCCGCTGGCCAGACCCTGGCTGAGATGGTGCAAAACTCCCACCAGATCAGGCTCTGGGGCTGCGATAGAGACCGTCGTGAGATCAACGGTCAGAGTGGTCTCTGGGGCTGGCAGAGGCTGCGCAACTCCGGTGCGGCGATCGAGATACTCCGCTTTCAAGCTGTAGTTGCCAGGAGCAAGGGTCTCTGGTAACAACATGCCCAGGTGCTCGACCACCGTAAACGAGGCTGTGTCTTGTACAGTTCCTGGTTCAGCTAGAAGCTGACCCAGGCCAATGCCGTGGTCATGAATCCAACCCCCCGTTTCGCCATCGGCTGCAACCGGTCGCCAGCTCAGCAGCAGTAGTCCATGGCGTAGGTCATTCCACGAACCCAGTAGCTCGTAGGTGATGGGGATGGTCTGGCCTGGAGCGGCGGTGGCGGGTAAGGTCACCGCTGTCAGCGTTACAGCATTAGCCGTCTGGGCGCTGGGGGTGACTGTCACTGGCGGCTGCACCTGGTGATGTAGCGATAGGGTCGATCCATCGGGTAGGGGCCAGGTTTGCACCACGCTGTATTCTGGGCTTTGTTCCACTAGGGCGGCGATGGCCAACTTGGCTTCGGTAGTGGGGCCTTGGTCGCCGGTTTTGGTGAGCATCCAGGGTAGAGCATGGGCATCAGCGGAGACAACGTCGGGGTTAAACCCCAGCTCACGGCTGTACACCCGAAAGTCTTGCAGGACCCCATAGAAATCAAAGGTGAGGGGATTGACCTGAGCCGTGTTGGGCAGCACCGCCATGGTGGAGCGCAGGTAGGGGGCCTGGGTTGCGATTGACGCCACGACCTCCTGATGAGGCCATCTGGGCCCAGAGTAAAGGGGGCGGACTAGGCGACTGGGGGGCAGCGGCCCGCCGGGAAATACTGCGGCGGTCATCAACCCAGCCATCAGGCCGGCTAGCCCCCAGCGCAGCCACCGACCGCCGGGCTTGGGCAGCAGGGTAAGCCCACGGGTGAGCACTAGTACCAGTACGGGCACGGCCGGGGCAATGTGGCGGGCATCTTTGTTCTGCAGCAGGGTCAATACCCCGTAGCTGCCCAGCAGAAAACTCCCCAGCCAGGCCCACTGCCAGCGCAGCCGATTGACCGCGCTAAAAGCCAGATTGCCCCCTTTGGCGCGGTGGAGCAAACTGCCCAAAACACTGCTGACGGTGCCTGCGATCAGCAGGGCATAGGTCACCAGACGAGGCCCCATGCGGGCGTAGTAGCTGAGGGCTGACCAGGCGCTGCCCGGTACCACTTCGGGAGGCACCCATCTGACGTTGCTGTTTTGGCTATTGGTCAGAATGGTCAGCCAGTTTGTCTGGATCCATGGGCCGCAGATGGCCCAGGCTACCACTGCCGCCAGCCCCCACTGGGCCAGGTGCTGCCAGCGAGGGCGAGTGAGCAGCGATTCTAGGGCTATCCACCCAAGGGGTACGACCAAAAATAGGATGGCGGTGGGTTTCGCTAAAATTGATAGACCGAAGCTGAGACCGGCAGCGATCGCCCAGCCCCATTTTCCGTGTACTTGCGCCTTGCGCCACTGGGTCAGACTGGCAAAGGCGGCCGTTACCATCGTCACTGCCCCGAGGTCGAGCAGGTAGTCAAGCCGCAGGGCGTAGAGCATGGGAATCAGCAAACTCAGCCCAGCGGCCCACAGCCCGGTGGTGCGGTCAAACAAGCTGCGCCCCAGCCCATAGATCAGTGCCATTAACAGGCCAGCAAAAAACGTGTTTACAACCACTGCCTGGTCAAAACCTCGCCCCAGGAGATTGAATATAGGCACTGTGGCCAGGTAGACCAGGGGAGACCGATACCCCGGCGACTGTCGCCAGAGGGTCGTCCACCAGTCTGAGTTGAGCCATTCGGGCTGCTGTAATACCTGCCAAAAGTGGAGGGCACGAGCCATGTGTTCGCCCTGATCCCAAGCGGGGGGTGTCTGGTCGTTGACCAGCCAGACCCAATCGGCGATCGCAACCACCAGCCATAGCCCCAGCAAAATCAGCCAGTCTTGCCGATGCCTAGGGAGTTGAACATTAGCCTCGACTGAAAACTTCTCCGGCAGGGCTGAGTCAGGCTGAGGCATTGAGGGGGTGCGATCCACCATCGGCATTCCAAAATCTCTAAGCGATCACGAAACTACTAACCACGATGTTAGTAGTAATGCTGACCTGGAGCTGCTTGAATCGACCTGACAGTAGGGGGCTTGACTTGAGCTGTTTTCGTTCCTCGACCGTCCTAGCTGTCCAGCGGTAATAGTTTAAGGCGATTGGCCCTAGCGGTTGACGATCCAGATGGGGTGATTCAATAGTTCCACAGTTGCGGAATAGCTGAGGCTCTCCAATGGGCATTAAAACTCATCTGTTAGCCACTCTAGGGCGCGATCGCCCAGGGGCAGCGCAATACTGACGGCCTTGCCCAGGCGGGGGCGATCGCGGGTTTCGTTGAGGCACTGCTTGATGTAGTCAACCTGCCCCCACTCGTTGAGGTAGAGCAATACCTGATCGAGATGGGCCAGATACTCAGCTTCACTGAGCGGAAACGACACCTGCTCCAGGTAGCGCCACATCACCTGGAGAAAGATTTTGCCCTGGGCGCGCCGCAGCTGAATATCAAAAGAGTAGCCCCATTTGTCGATCAATAAGCTCTGTAAATCTGCTCCGGTCATGGCTCTACCTCTTGCCCTGCGATCGCCGTTATACCAAGCTCAGCTGGAGATCTGGAGTCTTGCCTAAGGGAAACCCCTATTTCTGGCCTTGGATGAGGCTGTATATACATTTCTTTACGATAGACCCTGGGGTCTCAGGCCAGCCTGGCCGTAGATACACGGGGTAAAAATCAGGAAAATAAACCAAAATGCCCAAAACATTGGGGAATAGATTTCTTTTTAGCCCCTGATTCCCCGCTAAAGCTTTGCTATAGCCATTATGTTCCGCTTTCGAGTGACTGGGGTAGGCCTATCCACGGGGGGCTAGGCTCGTTAACCTTTGGTAACAATCCCCTGGGAACAGCAGGTGCAATAATACGATTGATAAAGCTAAAAAGCGTGGTTGGCGACATTGGAGTTGATCTAGTGGGTGCCTCACTGAGGGTTTGCCCAGTCGATGGAAGGGCTGCATGCCAAATTTCCCACGACCGGGTCAAATTGCCGCCGTTGATAGCTACTACTCGTTTGAACAGGTATACCAGTCTGGATTATGACTCAAGCTTCTGGAACCTCCGATGTCCCTGATTTGGGACGCCGCCAATTTATGAACCTGCTGCTTCTGGGGGCCGCCTCTGGGGCTGTCGGGGGCATGCTCTATCCCGTGATCAAATACTTTGTTCCTCCCTCCAGCGGCAGCGCGGGCGGTGGGGTGACTGCCAAGAATGAATTGGGCAACGACGTGATTGCCAGCCAGTTCGTGGCTGCGCATAATCCGGGAGATCGTGTGTTAGTGCAGGGGCTCAAGGGCGACCCCACTTACCTGGTAATTCAGGAGAGCGGCTCCCTAGAGAGCTACGGCATTAGCTCCATCTGCACCCACCTGGGCTGTGTTGTGCCCTGGAATGCCAGCGAAAATAAGTTTATGTGTCCTTGTCACGGGTCTCAGTACGACGCCGCCGGTAAGGTCGTGCGCGGCCCGGCCCCCCTGTCCTTGGCACTGGCCCATGCCGACGTCACCGAAGACGACAAAGTCACCCTCACCAACTGGACTGAAACCGACTTCCGCACTGGCGACTCTCCTTGGTGGTCTTAGGCTCGGTCTGTGCTCCAGATGCGCTCCAGAAAACTGCGACAAAACACCCCAGCTGACATGACTTTTGAACGCATGAATAAACTCGTCTCGTTGATCAATGGCCTGCGGCCCCTTGCCATTGCCTGTGTTGCCGTCCTGACGGTATTGGCTGGCTGGCTGGCTGTGCCCCAGTCGGCCGCTGCCTACCCCTTCTGGGCTCAAGAAAACTACGCCGCTCCCCGTGAGGCCACGGGTCGCATTGTGTGCGCCAACTGCCATCTGGCCGCCAAGCCCACCAAGGTAGAGGTGCCCCAGGCGGTGCTGCCCGACTCCGTGTTTAAGCTCAAGGTCGAAATTCCCTACGACCTTGACACGCAGCAGGTGCTGGGCGACGGCAGCCGGGGTGGCCTCAATGTGGGTGCCGTCGTGGTTCTCCCCGAGGGCTTTAAAATTGCGCCCCCCGAGCGCATGTCTGAAGAGCTGAGAGAAGAAGTGGGCAGCACCTACTTCTTGCCCTACAGCGAGACCCAAGAAAACATTGTGTTAGTCGGTCCCCTGCCCGGCGAACAGTACCAAGAAATCATCTTCCCGGTGCTGGCTCCCGACCCTAGCCAAGACAAGTCGGTTTCTTTCGGCAAATACCAAATTCATGTGGGCGGCAACCGTGGCCGTGGCCAGGTGTATCCCACTGGTCAAGCCAGCAACAACACGATTTACAACGCCACCGCTAGCGGTACCGTCACCGGCGTCGAACCCCAGACCGCTGGGGGCTACTTGATCACGATTCAGCCCGAGGCCGGTGACGCTGTTACCGAAACCATTCCGGCTGGCCCTGAGCTGCTGGTCGCCGAGGGTGATGCGGTAGAAGCCGGTAAGCCCCTGACCACTAACCCCAACGTGGGCGGGTTTGGCCAAATGGACACTGAAATTGTGCTGCAAAGCCCCAACCGGATTAAGGGTTTGGTGGCCTTCCTGGCCGCTGTCATGCTGACCCAGATCATGCTGGTGCTGAAGAAGAAGCAGGTGGAGAAAGTACAGGCTGCTGGCCTAACGTTCTAGGACTGCTGACCTAACGTTCTAGGACTGCTGACATTCTGCTGCTTAGACGGCTGAGTTAAAACTGGTGTTCAGACACCTCTAAAGGAGACGCTATCAGGTGTCTCCTTTTTATTGAGCCAGATTCATTAACTCAGATTCAGCCCTCTGCTTTCGTCAAGGGTCTGTTAATTGAGCTACAATTGTTAAGTATTTTTGCACACTCGAAACTTGTCTTGAGCATCCTTAGATTTGGCGCTCGGGGGTAGTTTCGTCGCCCGCTCACTGTCGCCCAGGTTTTACACAGTTATGACGATTCCCATTCGCAACGTTGCAATTATTGCCCACGTTGACCACGGCAAGACCACGCTTGTCGATGCCCTGCTGAGGCAGTCCGGCATTTTTCGCGAAGGGGAAGACGTGCCTGACTGCGTGATGGACTCTAACGATCTGGAACGGGAGCGGGGCATCACCATTCTGTCGAAGAATACCGCCGTACACTACGGCGAGACCCTGATCAATATTATTGACACCCCTGGTCACGCCGACTTTGGCGGCGAAGTGGAGCGGGTGCTGGGCATGGTAGACGGCTGCATCCTGATTGTCGATGCCAACGAAGGCCCGATGCCCCAGACTCGGTTTGTGCTCAAGAAAGCCCTGGAAAAGGGGCTGCGCCCCATCGTGGTGGTGAATAAAATTGATCGTCCCCAGGCGGAACCCCATGGTGCGGTCGATAAGGTGCTCGATCTGTTCATCGAACTAGGGGCCGACGACGACCAGTGCGATTTTCCCTACCTGTTTGCCTCAGGGCTGTCGGGCTACGCTAAGACCAAGCTCGAAGATGAGGGCCTCGACATGAAGCCCATGTTTGAGTCGATTCTCGATCACGTACCGCCCCCGGTGGGCGATGCTGAAAAGCCGCTGCAAATCCAGGTCACGACCCTCGATTATTCTGACTACCTGGGCCGCATCATTATTGGCAAAATCCATAACGGAGTGATCAATGCTGGCCAGCAGGCGGCCCTGGTCAAAGAAGACGGCAGCCTGGTGAAGTCTAAAATTTCTAAGCTGCTGGGCTTTGATGGCCTGCGGCGCATCGAAATCGAGTCGGCTTCGGCGGGCAACATTGTGGCGGTAGCGGGCTTTGCTGACGCCAACATCGGCGAGACCATTACCTGCCCCACTAGCCCCCAGGCTCTGCCGCTGATCAAGGTCGATGAGCCTACCCTACAGATGACCTTTGTGGTCAATGACTCGCCCTTTGCGGGTCAGGAAGGTAACTTTGTGACTTCGCGGCAGCTGCGCGATCGCCTCATGCGTGAGCTTGAGACCAACGTAGCGCTGCGGGTGGAGCCGACTGATTCCCCTGATCGCTTCTCGGTGTCGGGGCGCGGTGAGTTGCACCTGGGCATCTTGATCGAAACCATGCGCCGCGAGGGCTATGAGTTTCAGGTGACTCAGCCCCAGGTGATCTACCGCGAAGTGAACGGCCAGCCCTGTGAACCCTACGAACTGCTGCAACTAGACGTGCCCGAAGACGGTGTGGGCGGCTGCATGGAGCGCATCGGCCAGCGCCGGGGTGAGCTGCAAGACATGCGGATCATGGGCGATGGTCGCGCCACGCTGGAGTTTGTGATCCCGGCGCGGGGGCTGATTGGTTTTCGCGGTGAGTTTATGCGCATGACTCGGGGCGCAGGCATCATGAACCACAGCTTTTTAGACTATCGGGCGCTCTGTGGCGAAATTGAGGCCCGCCGCAACGGGGTGCTAATTGCCTTTGAAGAAGGTGTAGCCACCTTCTATGCGCTGAAAAACGCCGAAGACCGGGGGACGTTTTTCATTACCCCTGGCACCAAGGTCTACAAGGGTATGATTGTCGGCGAGCACAACCGCAACCAGGATCTTGACCTCAACATTTGCAAGGCTAAGCAGCTGACTAACCACCGAGCCGCTGGCGGCGACGAGCTGGTGCAACTGCAAACCCCTGTGGATATGAGCCTTGAGCGGGCGCTGGAATACATTGGCCCCGACGAGTTGGTGGAAGTTACCCCAGAGTCAATTCGCCTGCGGAAGCTGTCTAAAAAGCTAGTCAGGCGTTAACCCTAGCGATGGCCGTAGTCGCTGTTTAAGCGGCTATGTTCTTTCTTTGGGCAGAGGTGCGTCGTGCCTCTGCCCGATTTGTTTTTGGCCCTGGTGACGATATTGCCTAGAGCATCGGTACAGTGTGGCTAAAAACCCGGTTTCTTCATCGCTGATCTAGCGACGTGACCCACCTTCTGGCCAGAAACCGGGTTTCTAGGCGATCGTGAGCGCAGTGGGCTAGTGCCCCTTGCGGAGGTTGGGTATGCTCAAGGGGTAAAAGTAAGGCGATTTAATGAACGTTTTGAAGCGCTTCACCGGCTGGCTAGAGCACCGCTGGGTTAACCCGGCCTACGTGGGGTGGGTGCTGTTGGGGTTGGCGCTGTTCTTTTTTGCTGCGGCGACTAATACCATGGCCGGCTGGCTGTACGTGATGAGCGGGGTAATGCTGGCGCTGCTGCTGGTGGCGGCGGTACTGCCCCCCCGTAACTTGCAGGGGCTGGTGGTAACGCGATCGCCGATTCAACCCGTGACCGCCGCAGTGCCCCTGGAGGTAGATCTGCGGGTGCAAAATCCCCAGCGGCAAACCAAGAGCCTATTCCAAATTGTTGACCTACTACCCGCTGACCTCGGTGCGGTGCAGACCACTGCCGTGGGTACCCTGGCCCCGGGGCAAACCCACCGGTGGCGCTACCAGGTGCCCACCCCCCGCCGAGGCATCTATCGCTGGCAAACCGCCGACCTGCGCACGGCTGCCCCCCTGGGGCTATTTTGGTGTCGGCGCTCCACCCAGGTGCCGGCTACGGCGGTGGTATATCCCCAGGTGCTGCCCCTCCAGCACTGCCCGATTTTAGACACCGTTGGCCCGCAGGGCGGCCAGCACTGGCGCTACAGCCCCCAGGCCCAGGCCGATACCCAGGGGGTAACGCGATCGCTGCGGCCCTACCGCTGGGGCGACCCCACCCGGCTGATTCACTGGCGCACGAGCGCCCGCTACGGCGAGTTGCGGGTGCGCGAGCTAGAGACCATGACCGCCAGTCGCGATATTGTGATTGCTCTGAATACGGCTGCCCGCTGGCCTGAAGAGAGTTTTGAGCAGGCGGTGATCGCGGCGGCATCTCTGTACAGCTATGCCCTCAAGCAGGGTTTTTCTGCTGCCCTGTGGCTACCCCAGGAAGAGGTGCTGAGAGAGTCTAGTCAGGTGATGTATGCTTTGGCAGGAGTAAACCCGGCGGCAACGAGCGATCACACCGGCCTCCCACCCCAGACCGCTGTGGTTTGGCTCACCATTGCCGGTGCTCAACCCCCAGTTTTGGCCGCCAACAGTCGTCAACTGGTGTGGGGCGGCGGTGATGCAGCCGGCCCCAGCACCCTTTACATGGACTCTGAGCGATCGCTAGAACTCCAGCTTCAGACAGGCATGCCCTAGAATGCCGGTGCAGAAACCGGGTTTCTGGGCCAGAAGGTTGGTCATGTCGTTACAGCAGCGATGAAGAAACCGGGTTTTTAGCCATACTGTACCGATGCTCTAGGAATGCCCAGCGCTAAAAAAAGACAAAAAAAAGGAGAGCCCAAAACGACTCTCCCTACCATCAGGGTGCATCTACGTACCATATTAACTCAATTCTTGCATAGGGGGGTAAGACCCCTTATTGAGTTTTCTCGATGGACTTCGTTTAGATCATGTGTTAAGCTTCTGGCTTAGCAGCTGATTGCTCAGCTTTGGATCCACTCGGCCGCCGCTGCGCTTCATCAGCTGACCGACAAAGAAACCCTGGAGTTTTTTCTTGCCGCCGCGATAGGCTTCAAGTTCTTCGGGGTGAGCCGCCAGCACCTCGTCGATCATGGCCTCGATTTGGGCTGGGTCAGAAATCTGGCTTAGCCCCCGCTCTTCGACTAAAGCCATGGGTGAGCCGCCCTGGGTGAGCAGTTCGGGCAACAGGTCCTTGCCGATTTTGTTGCTGATGGTGCCCGATTCGATCAGCTGCACCAGCTCGGCCAGGGTGATCGGGGTCAGCGGCAGCGCCTCAATCGAGAGCTTCTCGGCGTTGAGGTAAGCGGCGATGTCCTGGGTGATCCAATTGGAAGTGAGTTTGGGGTCGGCCCCGGCCGCCATGGCGGCCTCGAAGTATTCGGTGATGGCCCGTTCATCGCTCAGCACGCGGGCATCGTAGGGGGAGAGGCCAAACTCTGCTTCGTAGCGAGTTCGCTTTTGGGCCGGCAGCTCAGGCAGCTCGGCCAGCCAGCCTTCTTTTTGCTCCACCGACACTACAATCGGGGGCAAATCGGGTTCGGGAAAGTAGCGGTAGTCGCTAGAGCCTTCCTTGACCCGCATGCTCTTGGTGCGCTGGCTGCTCTCATCCCAGAGGCGGGTCTCTTGAACGATGGTTTCGCCCGCTTCGTTGGCCTTGGTCTGCCGCTCGATCTCGTACTCGATCGCCTTTTGAATGGCGCTGAAGGAGTTCATGTTCTTGATCTCCACCTTGGTGCCAAACGCCTCTTGGCCCACGGGACGCACCGAAATATTCACGTCGCAGCGCAGGGAACCCTCCTGCATGTTGCCGTCGCTGACCCCCAGGTAGCGCACGATGCGGCGCAGCTC
>DAIPYU010000056.1:0-27643 GCA_036782635.1 Nodosilinea sp. CTOTU7353 | reverse complement strand
TCATGCCTGTATTCGCAATACTCGCATCGCCGTGTGAACGTTAATTTCCTTATTTCAGCAAAGGATGAGTGAAGGGGCTCTGCTCAATAACTTTCCCGGCTTAACTCCCTTTGATCTGTTAGCAGCCCAAGTTTATTACCAGGCCCACCCAGGCAAAATTAATGCTCTAATTGACTCCCACCACAGTGAGGAGGGTTGGGAGTGACGTTTAAACTCTATGCCAATGAAAACCTATCTGCTGATTTAGTCAAAGCATTACGGTAGCTAGGCTATGACGTTTTGACCTCCTACGAAGCAGGCAACGCAAACCAGCGAATTCCAGACGATCAAGTATTGCAAATAGCGACATCAAAAAGTCGATCAGTGATTATTTTTAATCGAGATGACTTTCTGGCCTTACACCGCAGTGGTGTAGAGCACAGCGGCATTATAGTTTGCAAAGACGACAGCAATATTCAGGAAATTGGGCAAGCGCTTGATGATGATCTTGCCACTCAAACAACATTGCAAAATCGTCTACTGCGAGTACTTCAGAAAAATCAGCCGGGCCTCAATCAACCTATTTTCATTGTGCGCGAGTATTTACGCAAATAACTCAAATTGAGCGATACTTTTACTCAGCTTGCGAAGATTGCGCCGAAAAGCCGGTGCCGCCTCAACATGCATAGAAAAAAGAGGGCGCGGCCTATCGGTAGACTGCTATTGGGTGACGCCCCGCAGCACCGCTTCGCCGTTGATAAACTCTAGCCCGTCGAGAGTCAACCCCGCATGAGGCAGAGCCAAGTTAATGCGCTCATTCAGCTGGGCTGGGCTGATGCCCGTGAGCCGCGAGACATCCTCCAGGGACAAATTTACCCGACCAATCTGCACACGGGTATCGTTGCCCAGCACCAGGCGACCATTGTTGACCTGAGGGCTGCCCTCAATGCCGATATAGAGAGGGCGACCGCCCAGCATCGGAATAGTGCTAAAAGCGGTTTCCAACGCTTGGCGGGCCTGGGGCGGCAGGTTTTGGGTAGGAATGTCGGCGGGGTTGACGACGATGCCCCCGGCAACGCGATCGCCGTTAATCGTCGTATTGAGGCTCCTAGTAGCGGGCAAAAAAGCAGCCGCCTGGGGGGTCTGGGCGATGCCCTCGGCCAGCAGCTGAGTCAGTTCAGCCTCGGTGAGCGAAATTTCGACCCGGTTGTTGTCGCCGTAGCGCACCCCCTGGCCGCTGGCCAGCTTGGCCCGCAGCAGGTTGCCGCTGGTGCTGACGTCGGCGACGGCGGTATCGGCCCCACTGGTGCTATACCAGGTGGGCAGCGCCGTTGCCCGGTTCCAGTAGAAGGCGGTGGCCGCTGCGGCCCCCGCCGAGAGGCCTACTACTAGCGATAGGGTGAGTACTACAATTTGCTTTGCCCGCATCTCAGAAAGCCCTCTCTCTACTCCTATCGAGCCAGTGTAGCTCAGCAATTCTACGCTCGCAAAAACCCTATAAAAACCTCAGAGGGCGATCGCGGTAAACGCCCTAAAGTGGCCTATCGTTAATAGTGCAAAGACGGGGAGAATACCGGCATGGGCACAATACATGGGGAAATCCGCAGGGTGACAGCACTCGGACGGCGGATCATAGCTCTAGCTGCGATCGCACTACTCACCTTCACCACTGTCAGCTGCGCCAAACCCACCCAGCCCACCGAGCTAATCTCAGAGCCCACCCCCCAGCCCAACCGCCTCACCGGGCAAATCGCCGAGGTCTCGCCCCCCACTGTCCTAGAGACCCTCAAGCAAATCATCGACGCCTACACCCCCCAGGTGCGCCTGCTCAGCCCTCGCCCCGGCGAAGTGCTCAACGACACCAGCGTCACCGTGCGGCTCCAGGTGCGCGGCCTGCCTCTGTTTAAGAACGACGACTGGCAGCTCGGCCCCCACCTGCACCTGTTTCTCGACAACGAACCCTACCGGGCCGTCTACGACCTCTCAGAGCCAATTACCTTTGAGAACCTGGCCCCCGGTACCCACACCCTGCGCGTGTTTGCCTCGCGGCCCTGGCACGAGAGCTTCAAAAACCAGGGCGCGTTCGATCAGCGCACCTTTCACGTGGTCGCCCCCACTCCCCAAAATGAGCTAGACGCCAACGCTCCACTGCTCACCTACAGCCGCCCCCAAAGCACCTACGGGGCCGAGCCAATCATGCTCGACTTTTACCTCACCAACGCGCCTCTGCACATGAGCGCCCAGGCCGAGGCCAACGACGACCTCCACGACTGGCGCATTCGCTGCACCGTCAACGACCAGAGTTTTGTGTTTGACCAGTGGCAGCCGATCTGGCTGAAGGGCTTTAAGCCAGGCCGCAACTGGGTGCAGCTCGAACTGATCGACGAAGCCGGCAACCCCATCGACAACCGCTTCAACAACACCGTCCGCATCATCGACTACCAGCCCGGCGGCACCGACAGCCTCTCTCGCCTAGTGCGCGGCGAGCTAGACATTCAAGACATAGCGGGCATCATCGACCCCACCTACGTGCCGCCTGCCCCCCCCGAGCCAGAGGCCGAGCCAGAGGCCGAGCCAGAGGCCGAGCCAGAGACCCCACAACCTGAGAATGCTGTACCGGAAGCGCCCGAACCGCAACCCGCCGAGACTGAGGGAACTGAAGCTCAGCCCGAGCCTCCGTCAGCAGAACCGTCGGCAGAAACATCTCCGGCAGAACCGCCCCCACCGGGCAGCCCAACCCCGGCTGAAAGCGACGACGCCGTCCAGCCGAATCCATTTCTGCGGCCCGAGTCGTCCCCGGCCCCGTTAGACCCACAAGATCATCCAGAAATAGCGCCTGAAGACAGGGGTGCGATCGCTCCAGAGACCGACCAACCCCAGGCCGACCTGCCCAAAACTGCAGACGAGTCTGCCGACCCGCTCAACTCCCCGACGACAGACAATTCAGCCAGAGACGATGTCGATGGCTCAGAACTGCCCGACACTCCCGCCGTCCCGCCTGTCCTAGTCGAGCCAGATATTCAGCCAGATGATATTCAGCTAGAGGCCCTGCCCGAGCCTAAACCACTGCCACCCCAACCGCTGGGTTCCCCTGAAGAAAGGCCGACGCAGAACCCCACTGACAAGGGCCTACTGGGTCGCTTTAAGCAGTGGCGCGGTCAGCCCGAGGCCGCCCCGGCCCCAGAAGATTTTTTGGGCCGCCCTCAGACCGCCCCACAAGAGGTTCCTAACTCCGAGACTGAATCGCCCCAGCCGTCCAACCCAGAGACCTTACCCCAGCGGGACAGGGAAATACCTGAGGACAGCGGGCCTTTGGTCAAACCTGACGTCGCCGACCCCAACGTCATCTTGCCTAGGCCACAGCCAGACGCTCCCGATCTAGAACCAGCCCCTGACACCGATGATGATGCGCAAAGTTCAGTTGAGCGATCGCGGCCTGAAGCGATTCCCTCCAGGCCGCGATCGCCGATCGCTCCAGAGGTGCGCCCCTTTATCTAGAGGGTTGATTGGGGGCTTAGTTCACCAGGCGCAGGGTGAGGGGGTAGCGGTAGGCCACCCCTTCGTTGGCCTTGACCGCCGCCATAATTGTCAGCACTAGCCAGGCAATTAGCACCACGGGCAGCAGTACAATACCAATCGCGACAAAAATCAGCATCCCCGCCACAATCGCGTAGATTGTCATGGAGATGTTGAAATTGAGCGCTTCTTTAGCCTGGTCGTTGACAAACGACATCTCATCGCGCTTGATCAGCCAAATGATCAGCGGGCCAAGAATAGAGCCAAAGGGAATAATGAAGCCAGACAAAGCGCTGATGTGAGCCAGCATCGCCCACATGCGAGATTCTGGGTTTGAGTCGAGTTGATTCATTGTTGTAAATGAAGTAAGTAACGGCAAAAAGAGTCGAGCTGCCGCCAAGCTAACTCACCAGGCCAGATAGAGTCTCTAGCCCGCTTACAAAATGTAGTATTCAAAGCGATTAACCCCTGTCTCCATTGCATCTGCTCTGGAAACAGGGATCAATACCAAATCTTGCTTGGCTGCCCCCGATTTAGCAAGGCGAATACCCTAGAGCCTGTGGCTTGGCCCCCTCCAGCGCAGGTGTCAGGTAGCTCAGCACGAGCGCAAAACTCAGCTGGTGCTCTTCCATGCCCTCGCCTCCACCGGGTCGTTCTATCCTCGCAGTGGGCTTGGAAAAACCGTCAAACTTCTGAATTTACGATTGCTGATCGATTAAAGGGCGAACTTGTCCAGCAGGCCTAGGCAGGGCTTGGGGATCGGGTAGGCGTAGTCTCGCACCTTGCTGGTGCCCAGCCCCAGGGCGACCACGGCCTCCACCAGCTTTACCCCGGCGGTCACCCCTTCGATCACCGGCACCCCTAGGCTAGCCGCCAACTCGGCGGCCAAGTCCGCCATGCCCCCACAGCCCAATACAATGGCTTCGGCTTCGTCCTCGGCCAGGGCCAGGCGGCACTCCTGCAAGATCTGGTCGTAGGCAGAGCTGCCTGACTCTTCTAAGGCCAGCACCGCCACCTCGGCGGCTCGAATGCTGGCGCAGTGGGCGGCCATACCGTAGCTGGTGACCAGGTGTTGAGCAATACCCTTGGTGCGGCCCAGGGTGGTCACAATCGAAAACCGGGGGGCCACCAGGCTAGCCACATGCATTGCCGCCTCAGCGATGCCAAGCACCGGCCCCTGGGCCATTTCTCGCGCCGCCCCCAGTCCGGGATCGCCAAAACAGGCAATCACATAGCCATCGATCGCAGCGGCTTCCCCCCGCCGAATTTCGTCGAGTACGCCAATTACGCTCAGGGCCTCGTCGTAGTGCCCCTCAATTGAAACCGGTCCCATGGTCGGGTTGCAGGCCAAAATTTCGGTGGTAGGTGCGGCCACCTGACGAGCGGCTACACCAATTTTCTCGGTCATAGTCGCCGTGGTATTCGGGTTGATCACTTTAATTTTCATCGGGTATTCATTGCCTCTGAGGTGCTAAAGCTGCCTTACTAGCATCTCCGACAGTACGGCTCTGTCAAGCCAATGACCACCCTGGGCAATCTTAACTATCAAATCTGCTCATGGCTACATGAAAACCATGATTTGTAATTTTAGATACAGAAGAATTAAGCTGGCAGTGTTGCTAACAAAGGAGTTTACCGATGAAGTCCACCTACACAGCTCAAGCTTATCCCCGCTTCTATGTCTCGAATGGGTCGGTCTACACCCTGCAAGCGCTGAGCGAATTGGTCAAATCCCTGTGCCGCACCGTTGCCGGCCGCCTTGGAGCCGCTAAAGAGCCCTACGCTTGGGCCACCTATGCTGAAGGTCAAACCCGGTGGCATGCCATCGACCCCATCACTGGGCAAACCGTTTGCGGCGTCTCCGATCAAGCCCTACGCACGTGGCTTGACAATCTTTATACCCAGCGTTAGTCCCCAGCCCGCAGAGGTAAGCTCTACAACCCGTTGTATTTTGGCAATTCCAATCTCGGCAACCCCAAGGCCGCAGTTTTTTTAGAAAAACTGCGGCCTTAAGCTGTCAGGCAACGCATTTTTAGGGGACGTACTTAGCTACAGATAGGTAGTCATTAAACATAAAGTGATTACGCGCTGCTTTGCCTACGAAGGTTTTATATTTTATTGAGTATGCCTCTCAATAGCTGTATTTGTTCGCTGGCTTTAGTTCGTCGGCCACCCTTCAGTTTCCGCCGCCGGGGTTTTCCTTGCAGTGGTATCTGTCGCTGTTTAATTTTCCTGAACTGCGGGCAGCGGCGCTCAATAGCTTTCAGGTGGCGCTGGTCACGGCCATCGTCTGCGTGGTGCTGGGGGTGGCGGCCTGCCTGGCCATGATCAGCAGCAAGGCCCGCTGGGTGTCGGCGATGGATGCCTTGGTGATGTCGCCCCTGGCCCTGCCGGGGGTGGCCCTAGGTCTGGGGATGATGTCGTTTTTTGCCATGATGGGCGTGCGGCTGTCGCTGTTTACCCTGATCGTGGGTCACATCGTCATTTGCACCCCCTACGTGGTGCGTAACGTGCTGGCCAGTCTCACCCAGCTGGGTTCATCCCTCCAAGAGGCCTCTATGGCCCTGGGAGCCAACCCGGCCTACACCTTTTTTAAGGTGACTCTGCCCCTGATCAAGCCGGGGGTGCTGATTGGGGCGTTTATGGCCTTTCTCACCTCCTTCGACAATGTGGCGGTGACGCTGTTTTTGTCCGATGCCAGAACCGAAATGCTGCCCATCCGCATGTGGTCGATGATTGAGAATGACCTGGACGTGCGGGCGGCGGCCATTTCCGGTGTTTTGATCTTTCTCACCGCCCTGCTGATGATTGTGATGGAGAAGGCGTCAGGTCTATCAAAGGCGCTGATCGACAATCGCGCCCATTAGGGTCATTGCTAGCTTGTTCCTGACTCTGCCCAGCGGGAAATCCCCGTTGGGCTTTTTTGTCTGGGCTGTCTCAGCTGGGAGCTGACGACAGGACTATACCGACGACTAGCCGGCTGGCCGCCAGCCGCCGTCATAGGTAACGGGCGATCGCCAACCCCAGCAGCGATAGCAGCAGCACCCCAGGCCCCAGAAAAAGCAGCGTAGCCGTGAACACCCCTGCCACCTTACCCAACGTCGCATTGAGGGAGTTGGCCTCGGTACAGTATGGCTAAAAACCCGGTTTCTTCGTCGCTACTCTAAGGACATGACTAGCCTTCTGCCCTAGAAACCGGTTTTCATCTACAGCGTTCTAGAACGCTGTAGATGAAAAATTTGCCCCGAATGCCCCCCCTACGGATGCTACTGGGGCCACCATCGTTATACTGTGCTGTGGCTTGTGTGTTGGTCGTTCGTTTTGGTTGTGCCTATGGTGTCAAGGTGGCTTATGTCGGGGGCGATCGCCCCCGTGGCGGCCCTGGTTATCGTTGCCCCCGTCCGGGCAGCAACCCTACAGTATTGGGCATTTGACGCCCAGACTAACCAGCTGGTCTTTACCACTGACAGTGAGATACAGCCTCGGGCGCAGTTGCTGATCAACCCCACGCGCATTGTAGTCGACCTACCCAATACCCAGATGGGCAGCACCGGCACCAGCCAGACCGTGGGCGGTACTATTCGAGAAGTGCGGGCCGGGCAGTTTGACCACCAAACCGCCCGATTGGTAATAGAACTGGCACCGGGCTACAGTATCAATCCTGAAGATATTCGGGTGCAGGGCCAGCGCCCCAACCAGTGGGTGGTGCAGCTGCCCTCCCTCAGCCCCGGCGCTGCGCCACCGACGGGGGCGATTCCGACCCCTACCGCCACGGCAAACCGGGTGCAGGGCAATACGGGGGCTGCCGCCTCGGCCACCATCAACGGCGTGGTCACCGGCCGAGATGGTTTTGTCATTCAGCTCAGCGGCGATGCTCCCACCCCGGCGGTGCAGTACACCACCGACGGGGCCGACAACCGCTTCGCCATCATCGACTTGCCCAACACTTCTGTGGCAGACAATCTCAGCCCCGACGACCTGCCCAACTACCGCTACAGCATCCTCGCCTGGGATGTAGCTCAGCAACCCACTAGCCCCCCCTCCACGCGGATTACCCTGCGCCTTGGCCCCACTAGCCCTGACTGGCGTGCCCAGCGCAGCAGTGGCGGTGTGCTGGTGCTGCCCCCTAGCGGTGTGCTGATTGGCACGGTGTCTGACGAGCCACCGCCCCTGGTCACCGCCTCGGCGACCCCGACTGCCCCGGTGCAGCCGCAGAACCCACCGCCGACTCAGGCTCCTCCGGTGCAGCAGACGCCGCCGCCTCCCCCCGCCCAGCCGGTGGAGTTGCCTCAGGTGCGGCAGTCGACCATCGGGCGTACGGTAGTCGTCATCGACCCCGGTCACGGGGGCCGCGACCCTGGGGCCGTCGGCATCGGCGGTCTGCAAGAAAAACAGGTGATCTTCCCGATCTCCCAGCGGGTGGCTCAGCTGCTTGAGGCTCAGGGAATCGTGGTGGTGATGACCCGCCGCGAAGACGTGGCGGTTGACCTCCAGACCCGGGCTGATATTGCCAACCGCGCCCAGGGCAATGTGTTTGTCAGCATCCACGCCAACGCCATCAGCATGAGCCGCCCCGATGTCAACGGCATTGAAACCTACTACGCCTCTGAGAGCGGGCGGAGACTGGCGGCAACCCTCCAGGCCAGCATGCTGGCGGCCACCGGCATGCGCGATCGCGGCGTTAAGCAGGCCCGATTCCTAGTGTTGCGGCAGACCAATATGCCCGCCGCCCTGGTGGAGGTGGGCTTTGTCACCGGTGCCCAAGATGCCCCCCGCCTAGCCGACCCCGCCTGGCGCGAAACCATGGCCCAGGCGATCGCCCGAGGCATTCTGCAATACATTCAGCAGGGAGGGTAGGCCTACCGCTAACAACCAGGGGCCAGCCCTCAATCGCCGCCCGCTGCCTCCTAAAACCTGCTACTGATCGCAGCTTCCCCACACTTGGATTGCCTGGGCCAGACTCTGTAGAGGTTGGGTGAGGGGATGGGTGTGAGTCCAAAGCTGACGGTTTATCCCCAGGGTCAGAATGGTTGTGAGCCCTACCACTGGGCCAGCCATCTTGAGAGTGGTCACTAGCGACCTGCCGACTATCGTTGCCCAAGTCGCATCCAGGCTCCGGTTAGTCAAGAGGGCCGTTCCCATTACCAGGGCCAAGGAGGCGATTGCCGCCCCCCCCAAGACCAGAGGCAGCGCCCCGGTAGCCAGTACCGCCAGCCCCACCGCTAGCCATCCCACCCACAGCCCCAGGGCGGTCAGCGGTGCCACTAGGCCAATCAGCACCACCCAAACCAAGACATTAAACCCGTAGAACAGCAGGGCCACGCTGGGTAGATCGAGTCGCCGCGACATATACCGATTCACTATCTCGGCAATGAGGCCTGTGGAAGTAATCACCAGAATGAACGTGAGGAGGGGGCCAATCAAAATTAACTCAGAGGCTGATTGCCCCAGAAAAAACGCGGCAAAAAGGGCAAAAAACAGACCATTGACCAACAAAAACAGCGTGAGAAATCCCCGTAAACAAAACGACTGCCCCAGATTGAGCCGTCGATAGCCGGTCACCGCCAGGAGGCCAACCCCCAAACTCAGCCCAATTGCCATCAATTCCGAGCCTCGACTCACCTGTTGTTGGGCGAACAACCTCTGCCCTGCTTGGCTAATCTGGTACTGCACCAACCCCGCCCCTAGGGCCGCACCACCCACGCGCAGCTGTTGGCCTACTCGCCAACGTCGAAAAAAAACCATCTACACCCCCCAGCCCTGGTTCATTACATGCAACCTCCCATGGGAGATGGCAGGCCCTCTCGCTAGTCGAGGGGTTTAGAAGGCATCCCACTGTTAGGGAAGCAGTGCCATCTACATCTAGTTGATCTCCCTCCACCCATCATTCCCCCCATGCCCCACTGGTTTAACGGCACCTATTCTCTTGGCGACGACCTCACCCTAGCCGCCAGCGACCCCGCCCTGCTCTACGGCGCGACGGTGTTCACCACCCTGCGGGTCTACGGGGGCAGCCTCGACCACCCATTCACCCACTGGGCCGCCCATCACCAGCGCCTCACCCAGGCCCTGCAAGACTTTAGCTGGCCCTGCCCCGACTGGGATGCCCTGCGCCAGGGGGCCGAGGCGTTATTAAATAGTTACCCTGTGCTCAGACTCACCGTCTTCCCCGACGGCCGCGAACTGGTGACGGGGCGAAACCTACCCGCAGATTTAGATCAGATGCAGGCTGAGGGCATTGCCGCCTGGGTAGCCAAGGGCGAAACCTACGATCGCCCCCTGCCCGGCTACAAAACCGGCAACTACCTGGGGGCCTGGCTGGCCCTGCAAGCCGCCCAGCGGCACGGCGCGAGGGAAGCTATTTTGGTCAATGCCCAAGGCCAGTGGCTCGAAACCAGCACCGGCAACCTCTGGGGCTGGGCCAACGGCCAGTGGCACACCCCCGGCCTGGGGACGGGCCTGCTGCCGGGGATTGGGCGATCGCACCTGCTCGATCACCTGAGACAGCAGGGAGCACGAGCTAACCAAGCCCCCTGGCCACCGGGAATCATTCAACGGTTTGAAGCCCTGGCCTACAGCAACTCAGCAGTGCAGGTGGTGCCGATACACACAGTTCTAGGCGATCGCAGTAGACTGGAGATTAACCCTCGGCACCCCGCCCTAGCGACTTTGCGGGCTGCTTTTGAGGAAAAATAGTCCTAACCCTGAGATTCGATTAGCCCATTCCGACAGATGACGTTAACATAAGTTAATAACTTTCTCAGTATTGTGGCTTGCTTAAGATTCAGCCCTAAAAGAACAGTTCCTTAGGCACAGGTTTAAGCAACGGTTCATCCCAAGACATTAGTGGAGGCATAAGCCCGGTGAACAAACGGTGGAGAAATGCAGGCCTATACGCCCTGCTGGTCGTTGTAGTCATTGCCCTAGCGACCGCAATTTTTGACGGTTCTGGCCCTGAAACCCAGACCTGGCCTTATAGCCAGTTTATAGACGCGGTGCAAAACAACCAGATCGAGCGCGTCAGCATCAGCGCTGATCGCACTCGCGCCCGCTTCACAGACCCCGAGGGCAACGGCCTAGTGATCGTCAACCTGCCCAATGACCAGGAGCTAATTAGCACCCTGGAAACCAACAACGTCGATATAATTGTCACCCCCCAGAACGACGACAGTGTCTGGGTGCGGGCCTTTAGCACCCTGCTAACTGCCATTTTGCTGCTAGGGGTGCTGTTTTTTGTGCTGCGCCGCGCCCAGAGCGGCCCCGGCAACCAGGCGATGAACTTTGGCAAATCCAAAGCCCGCGTGCAGATGGAGCCTCAGACCCAGGTCACCTTTGGCGACGTGGCCGGTATTGAGCAGGCCAAGCTCGAGCTGACCGAAGTGGTCGACTTCTTGAAAAATGCTGATCGCTTTACCGCCGTCGGCGCCAAGATTCCTAAAGGCGTGCTGCTGGTCGGCCCTCCCGGTACCGGTAAAACCCTGCTGGCCAAGGCCGTAGCAGGTGAAGCAGGGGTACCCTTCTTCTCGATATCCGGTTCTGAGTTTGTTGAAATGTTTGTTGGTGTGGGTGCCTCCCGCGTCCGCGACCTGTTCGAGCAGGCCAAGGCCAACGCCCCCTGTATCGTATTTATCGACGAGATTGACGCCGTCGGTCGTCAGCGAGGCGCAGGTGTCGGCGGCGGCAATGACGAGCGCGAGCAGACCCTCAACCAGCTGCTCACCGAGATGGATGGTTTTGAGGGCAATACCGGCATCATTATTATTGCCGCCACCAACCGCCCCGACGTGCTCGATGCGGCTCTGCTGCGCCCCGGTCGCTTTGACCGCCAGGTGGTAGTAGATCGCCCCGACTATGCCGGTCGGCTCGAAATCCTCAACGTCCACGCTCGCGGCAAGACCTTCTCTAAGGATGTCGACCTGCAAAAGATCGCCCGTCGTACCCCTGGCTTTACCGGGGCCGACCTGTCGAACCTGCTGAACGAGGCCGCCATTCTCGCCGCCCGCCGCAACCTGACTGAGATCTCTATGGATGAGGTCAACGATGCGATCGACCGGGTACTGGCTGGCCCCGAGAAGAAAGACCGGGTGATGAGCGAAAAGCGCAAAGAGCTGGTTGCCTATCATGAGGCCGGTCACGCCCTAGTCGGTGCCCTAATGCCCGACTATGACCCCGTGCAGAAAATCAGCATCATCCCCCGCGGCCGCGCTGGTGGTCTGACCTGGTTTACTCCCAGCGAAGACCGTCTTGAATCGGGTCTGTATTCCCGCTCTTACCTGCAAAACCAAATGGCCGTGGCCCTCGGTGGCCGGATCGCCGAAGAGATTATCTTCGGTGAAGAGGAAGTCACCACCGGAGCTTCCAACGACCTCCAGCAGGTGGCCCGCGTCGCCCGCCAGATGGTCACCCGCTTCGGCATGAGTGACAAGCTCGGCCCCGTGGCCCTCGGCCGCCAGCAGGGCAATATGTTCCTGGGCCGAGACATCTCCGCCGAGCGCGATTTCTCTGAAGAAACCGCCGCCACCATCGACTCTGAAGTGAGAGGTCTGGTTGATCAGGCCTACACCCGCGCCAAGCAGGTACTCACCAACAACCGCCACGTGCTCGATCAGCTAGCCCACATGCTGGTCGACAAAGAAACCGTGGACTCTGAAGAGCTGCAGCAGCTGCTGGCCACCAACGATGTCAGCATGGCTGCCATCATTTAGACCCATGGTCAGCTCCAGACCGCTGGGCTAGTTTATCCCTGGCTAAGAGGCAAAATGCCATCACTAAGCCATCCTTAAAAAGAGGCGTCCTTTGGGCGTCTCTTTTTTTGGCGGCTGTCGATTTTGTCGTTCGCTAGAACGCCGGTACAGAAACCTGGTTTCTTGGCTAGAACGCAAGTCCTGCCGTTAGTCAGCGATGAAGAAACCGGGTTTTTAGCCATACTGTATCGATGCTCTAGGCCGCTGTCGAGGTTAAAACTGCCGTGAGCAGCAGTACCTCTGTGGGCAGACGCAAAAAAATAGCCGTTTTGATAGATTAATTCGGGTTGGATCGCCGACCTAAATCTTCTTTTTTCCGTCAAAGCTATGAAAGTCTCTGCATTCGTGCCCCTGTTCAAAGAAACCTTTAAGGAATGGGGAGAGGATAAAGTCTCTCGTCTAGCAGCAGCCTTGGCCTACTTTACAATTTTCTCGCTTGCTCCGCTGCTGATCATCGCGATTTCGGTAGCGGCATTTTTTTTTGGTGAAGAGGCCGCCAGGGGGCAAATTGTTGACCAAATTCAAGGCTTGATGGGGCCAGAGGGAGCAGCGGCGGTTGAAAGCATGATCGCCAATGCCAACCAGGTGCAGGGAGGACTGATAGCCACCATTATTGGTGTTGTCACCCTGCTGTTTGGTGCTTCGGGGGTGTTTGGTCAACTGCAAGATGCGTTGAACACCATTTGGGAAGTAGCTCCCAAACCTGGGCAGGGCGTGATCAATTTTATTCGCGCGCGCTTTTTGTCCTTCAGCATGGTGCTAATCATTGCGTTTCTGCTGCTGGTTTCACTGGTTGTGAGTGCCGGGGTTGCCGCCGCTGGTACCTATGTGGCTGACATTGCGCCGCTTTTAGCGGTGCTGTGGGAATCAGTCAATTTCTTGGTTTCCTTTGGCGTTATTACCCTGCTATTTGCTGCCATCTATAAGGTCTTGCCAGACGTCAAAATTGCCTGGGGCGATGTTTGGATGGGTGCCGCAGTTACAGCGCTGTTGTTCACCATTGGCCGCACGTTGATTGGGCTTTATTTAGGCAACGCTGCGGTGGGCTCGGCCTACGGTGCCGCTGGCTCGCTGGTGGTTTTGCTGGTTTGGGTGTTTTATTCTGCGCAAATACTGCTGTTTGGGGCAGAGTTCACCCAGGTGTATACTCGCCGCTACGGCTCTCGTATCCGTACCTCTGACTTTGCGGTACCCCTGACCGACGACGGGCGGGTGCAGCAGGGCATTCCCCGCCACGAACATGTAGAAGACATTGCGCGACTCGAATCAGAACAAGCGGCTGAAGACCCAACCCTTGCTCCTGCTCAGTCCCGCCGCAGTGCACTGCTGAGCGGGGCGCAAGAGTCAACGCCATTGCCTCACTCGGTCTCGGTGATTTTGGGGTCTATGGTCGCTATTGTTGACTCGATCCGCAGAGGCAGTCGCCGAGGTGCCCGAGGTCGTCGACGCTAGCTTGTCAGCGGCAGCAGCCTGATCTCAATGGGTCGATCAATGTTGTCAGCCCTCAAAAGCACCCTGTGGGTAATATTGGCACTAGGGGCGCTGTACGTGGCCTCACCCATAGAAGCTCCTAGGGAGTCAGACCTTTTAGGGTTTTTTACTTTCCTGTCGCTCGGCATTAGAGCCTGATCAAACCGATTCACACAGTTCATTGGCGCCTGGGCCAAAATGCCTCAGCCCCCAGCGACGGCGGGCACAATGCTGACCTCGTCCCCATCACCGAGGGCGGTGTCCTTGCCGTCGAGAAAGCGAATATCTTCGCTGTTGACGTAGAAATTGATAAAGCGACGCAGCTCGCCGGTGTCATCACAGAGCCGGGCTTTGATGCCGGGGCAGCTGGTTTCTAGAGAATCTAGCAGCTCGATAATGTTGCCGCCATCGCACTCAATGGTGGCCTGGTCTTTGGTGAACTTTTGCAGCGGAGTGGGAATGAGTACTTTTACAGCCATGGCACTGGGTAACGTGAATTAAAAAATCTAGGGATGGGAGGGTACAAGGTTTACGGTTTGCGGTACAGGGTTTAAGGATAAGAACCCGCCTTTAGCCCCACACCGTAAACCGTGAACCTTACACCGATACCGGCTGCCAGTCTAGGCGATTCAGCGTGCGAGAGCGCTCTAGGGCGCGCTCAAAGCTGTCCAGCTTAGGCTCGATGGTGAATGGCTCGCCGATGTAGCCCTGGACGGCCTCCTGGGTCTTGAGGCCGTTGCCGGTGATATAGACCACCGTCGACTCATCGGGGTTGATTTTGCCCGCTTCCACCAGCTTTTTGAGCACCGCAATGGTGGTACCGCCAGCGGTTTCGGTAAAGATGCCTTCGGTTTCGGCCAGCAGCTTCATGCCCGCAATGATCTCGGCATCGGTGACATCTTCAATGTTGCCGTTGGTCTTACGGGCGATGTCGAGGGCGTAGATGCCGTCGGCGGGGTTGCCGATCGCAATCGATTTGGCGATGGTGTTGGGCTTCACCGGGGTGACAAAATCGCGACCTTCCTTGAAAGCCTGGGAAATGGGGGAGCAGCCCTCGGCCTGGGCACCGCTGAAGCGCACCGGCTTGTCGTCGACTAGACCCACCTTCACAAATTCTTGGAAGCCCTTGTAGATCTTGGTGAATAGCGAGCCCGAGGCCAGGGGAGCAACAATGTGGTCGGGCAAGCGCCAGCCCAGCTGCTCGGCCACTTCGTAGCCCAGGGTCTTAGACCCCTCCGAGTAGTAGGGGCGCAGGTTGATATTCACAAAGCCCCAGCCCTGGGTGTTGGCCACCTCAGAGCACAGCCGGTTGACCTGGTCGTAGTTGCCCTGCACCGCCATTACCGTGGGGTTGTAAATCAAGGTGCCCAGCACCTTGCCGGCTTCTAGATCAGCCGGAATAAAGACACAGCAGTCGAGGCCGGCGTGGGCGGCGATCGCCGCCGTAGAGTTGGCCAGATTGCCCGTACTGGCGCAGGAAACCGTCGTAAAGCCCAGCTCCCGTGCCCGGGTCAGGGCCACCGACACCACCCGATCCTTAAAGCTCAGGGTGGGCATGTTGACGGCATCGTTCTTTATATAGAGTTCTTTAAGGCCCAGCTGCCGAGCCAGGCGGTTGGCCCGCACTAGAGGGGTCATCCCCGTGCCGACATCAATGGGGTTTTCGCCAGTGACCGGCAGAAAGTCTTTATAGCGCCAGATCGACAGCGGCCCCGCCTGAATCGTCTCGCGGCTCACCCGCTGGCGAATCGCGTCGTAGTCATAGGCCACTTCTAGGGGACCAAAGCACACGTCTTCGCACACGTGCTTAGGACCTAGGTCGTAGGTCTCACCGCACTCTCGGCACTTGAGCGCTGAAAACGTCGGCGTGGTAGCGATGGAGCGTTCGAGGGACTGCGTCATGGCGTTTTCTCTGGGTTCTCTTTCTCTGCGGGTTTCGAGTGGCTGATGAATTAGCTGGCGAATTAATTAATTACCGATGTGAACAAGAACGTAGCACTAGTAACAATACCGAGTCAAATATACCCGACCAAAAAAGTCGGGTATAGGCCGGAACTACAATTTCAGCTGATGGCGCAACAAAGTAGTGTGTTATACAAACTCTCCCCTGGCAGTTGAGGTTAAGTGATCTAAAGTCATGGAACGTTTGCATTATTCGATGTGCCGGACTGCTAGAACTGCTCTATGCTTGTTGCCCAATAGCGCCCTGTATCATCGGCCCAGCCAGCGGTGTAGGTTCGCAGCCAAGCAATGCAGTGCATGTTGTTTCTGTGATGCTCTTAGCAGAACGTTATGGTATTGACCCAAGATAAGCCCCTCGCCAATGTCTTTCGTCAGCTGTCTGGGGGAGCCTTTCCCCCGGTAGTTGAGTCCTACGAGCGGGGTAAGACCATTTTCTTCCCCGGTGACCCAGCGGAACGGGTCTATTTTTTGCTCAAAGGGGCCGTCAAATTGTCGCGGGTCTACGAGGCCGGAGAAGAAATTACCGTGGCCCTGCTGCGCGAAAACAGCGTGTTTGGGGTACTGTCGCTGATCACCGGCAATCGGTCTGATCGCTTTTATCATTCCGTTGCCTTTACGCCCGTCGAGCTGCTGTCGGTGCCGATTGAGCAGGTCGAGCAGGCTTTAGAAGAAAATCCAGAGCTAGCCCTGCTGATGCTGCGAGGTCTGTCATCGCGCATCTTGCAAACCGAAATGATGATTGAGACCCTGGCCCACCGCGACATGGGGTCGCGCCTGGTGAGCTTTTTGCTGATTCTCTGCCGCGACTTTGGGGTGCCTAGCCAAGATGGCATCACCATTGACCTAAAGCTATCTCACCAGGCGATCGCCGAGGCCATCGGCTCGACCCGGGTAACCGTAACCCGTCTGCTGGGCGATCTACGCCAGGAGGGCATGATCTCCATCTATAAAAAGAAAATTACCGTGCACGACCCGGTTAACCTGAGCCAGCAGTTTACCTAGTACTTAACCAAGCTGATTGTGCCAGGGGCTCGCGGTTTAAGGTATGCGGTTTAAGGTATGCGGTTTACGGCTTGCCTCAAATCGTGAACCGTATACCTACCTCACCGGTCACTTTTAGCTTGACAGACTACTGGATGTGGACAACGGTTTGGATTGAGCGCAGCGGCCTCGGTGGTCAACTCAGCTGCCGGCAAGATTTAGACGTACAAGGCCGTAACCCATGCAGTAGAGTAAATGCAAACTCCCCTGTGGCAGGTGCATGGTTTCTGGTTACGTACTAATTTTGGCGGTTTTAATGCTGGGGGGGGTGATTGCCACTCTGGGTGATCGCGTGGGCACCAGAGTGGGCAAGGCTCGCCTGAGCCTGTTTAATCTGCGTCCTCGCCAAACGGCTACTCTAGTCAGCATTGCCACCGGCAGCGTGATTTCGGCCTCTACCCTGGCGCTGCTGTTTGGGGTCAGTAGCCAGCTGCGCACGGGGGTATTTGAGCTGGGTAGAATTCAAGCCGACCTGGCCAATGCCGAAGCCAACTTGGCTGATGCCCAGGCCACTCAAGAGAATGTGGAAGCCGATCTAGAGTCGGCCACCGACGAGCGCCAGCGCGCCCTATCTCGACTGCAAGACATTAACCAATCGCTCAACCAGGCCGTAGCCCAGCAGGAAGCCACCGAGGGCCAGCTGCGCCAAACCCGTGACCAGCTCGATGCGGTGTCGCAGCAAGCGGCCACCCTGCGCCAGTCCACCGATGAACTCAGGGTGCAGCGCGATCGCCTGATTGAGCAGCAGTCGACCATTGGTGCTCAGATCGCCCAGCGCGACGAGCAAATTGCCCAGCTTGACCAGCAGATCGCCCAGCGCGACGAGCAAATTACTCAGCGGGAGCTGCTGCTAATCAATCTTGAGGCTGAGCAAGCGTTTTTAGAACAGCAGGTCGCCGACCTCCAAAATCAGTTTCAGGGTCTCTTTCGCGGCAACATCGCCCTCAACCGCAACCAGGAAATTTTGGTGGGGCAGGGGCGGGCCCAGGATCGTGAACAGGCCGAAGAGTTTGTGACGGGGTTTTTAGTGGAAGCCAATCGTTTGGTCTACCGGGCGATCGCCCCTGGAGCTTTAGTCGATCAACAGGTCTTGCTGATCGGCAGCCGAGAGGTCGAAGCGCTGATTAACCGCCTGGCTACCGGCGAAGACTATGTGGTGCGCCTGCTGTCTGCGGCCAACTATATTACGGGCGAACCCTGCGTGGTGCAGCGGGGTGAACCCTGCGTCCAGGTCTTTATTGATGCTACTCCCAACGAGCAAGTCTATGACCGGGGTGAGCGTTTAGCCACCGTGGCTTTAGAATCACTGCCCTTAGACGAGCGCCAGCTGGTGGAGCGCCTTAACCTGCTGCTGGCAGCAACGCAGTTTCGCGCCCGCCAAGATGGCGTTGTCAGCGATACGCTCCAGGTGGCTGACAACCGGCCCGAAACTATCCTCAAATTTCTGGAAACTGTTCAGCAGTCGGGGGAGGCTGTAGATCTTCAGGCCATTGCCGCCACCGATATTTTTACCGCCGGGCCAGTGCAGGTCAACCTGGCGGCGGTGCGCGATGGTCGCATCCTATTTCAAACGAATAACCCCCTAGTGCCGCTGCCAGAGTAGCGCCGCGGCAAAAAGAGAGCAAAACGCGCAATTTCGATCAGCGCTAACCTCCCTAAAGGATCCAGTGCTAATTATCGTTGGTGGCGAATATTTAGTAATGTCTAAAAAAATTTGCAGATAGTTACTATCTACCCCGACTTCGATACCGTTGGGATCACCTGTGCTTAGAATTAGCCTATCTCACAAGTAACTGCACCTGGCTGCTGAGCAGCTTGCCTTTAACTCTGGCCTGCCCTGGGGTGGGCGAAATTTAAAATATCTGGAGCGATCCAATGAAATTTGAGGATATCTATCAGTTCTTTGAGGATCCACCGCCCATCTACCTCAATAAAGAGCTTGCCGTCTGCTACGTGCTATCGGTACTGCTCCAGCAAGATTCCTACGGCACCGAGCTGATCCAGCGGTTAACTCATAACTATCCCCACTATCGTCTGTCGGACACAGTGCTCTATGGAGCACTAAAATTTCTAGAAGATGAAAACGTCATTGACGGCTACTGGAAGAAGGTAGAGGGCCGGGGTCGTCCCCGACGCATGTATCGTCTTAACCCCGACTGGCGCTTGCAGGCCGAAGAGCTGGCCGAATTCTGGAAAACCTACATGGGTGATCCGGTGCGGCCTGCTTCCACCCATAGCCCTGCATTTTCCTCTCCCCGGCGATAATCCGAGGGATCTATAGCTACCGGAATGATCCAACATTCCGTACCCTAGAAGGGTTCCTCCGCTTGTCTCAGCCGTGACCCAAACCGTAACCTATTCCACTCTCTTACTAACCTTGCTGATGATGGTAGGGTTAGTCTTTTTTATTCGCGCCTCTACCAAAGACCGCATCGAAACGCTGACCCTAGTCCGCCCGGTGGAGCCGTTGGCCCTGTTACAAGAGCTAACCGGTTACTTTGAAGCACGCGCCTATAGCATAACCGCCGCTGAAGCTGAACCCCAGCGCATTACTCTGCGTGGGCGGGTGCGCCCAAGTCTATTTATGGCTGGCTTTCTGACGGTGCTGGCGGCGATTGGCACCCTCTGTTTTGCCTTGGTGTTAACCAATCTCTGGCCCACCTACGGAACTGGGTTTTTAGGTCTGTTGGCGTTAGCCCCAGCGGCGGGTTGGTTTTACTGGCGCGGCTCTGATCGAGACGAAGAGATCAAGCTAGAGGTGCGCTCTACCCCCGCCGCTGAGCCACTAACTGAGGCCAAAGCTACGGTTACTGTGACGGCCCACCGCGATGAACTCATTGCCCTAGAGCAAGTTCTGGGCCGCCAGAGCTAACCCGATGGCGATCGCGCTTAGGGACTAGTCATTCAATAAAGTCCTAGCATCATTCCCGCGCAGGCGGGAATCCAACCTAGAGCATCCACAGCAGGGGTAGCAGTGCTCACCCCACATCGGCGGCGATCGCTGGATTAAAAATAAAAAAAGGCTAGCTTGCAAGCTAGCCTTTTCTAAATCTACTTAGAACCTGTTAGACCGTTATTCTATCGGTCTTGCCGGTAAAATGTTGGCCTATCAGTAGCCTAGTGAGCCAGAGTCTCTAAAGCTGAGGCGTTCTCTTCCTCGTCTTCGCCAAGCAGCACTCGCAGACTGGGAAAGAGAAAGTGATTCTCTTCTACGTACTGGGCACCAAACAAACCCTTCTCGGCCCAAAAGTACCGGTCGGTGGTATGCTCGTTCCGTTTAACCAGCAGCAGGGCTGGGGGGGCGATGCCCTCGGAATGAATAAAATTCCGAGCTGCGGTTACGGGTTTTTCCTCGCCGCTCTCAATACTATACTGAGGAACAGCCTCTAGAATGCGACGGCCTTCCAAGCGACGACGACTTTTGCGTTTGCGTCTCCTTGCCAAGTTGCCTACCTCCCTCTCTTTGGATATTTGGATGTAGTTTCGGTTACAAAATTTGTTAACCAGGCCAAGTATATAGGCTCAAAATCAGAATTTCAACTTCTCTTCAAAGTTGGCCTAAAAGTGCCAAACACCAATGCCTGTAACGGATACAAGGGGTTTTAATGGAATCTAGCTTGAACAGAATTGTTAAAAAATTGACAAAACTTTAATCTTTCTTCCGTCACACTTTAATGCTGCCTTGTCATGATTGGCTCCCCTAGCTCCGAATTTGTTGCCCTGTGTCAGGCCCAGGTACACCTGCTGACCCAGGCTTTAGGGGCGGTTTCGACCGTAGTTTATCTGGCTGAAACTACCGCAGAGTCTATGAATCCGGCCCTGGTGCCGCTGGTGGCCTATCCAGAGACCGCTGACCTTTGGATTGGTCTACGGGATGGGTTAGCGGCTGTGTCGGAGGCGGAAGAGGAGAGGGGGAAGAACGCACAGCGCTTTTCCCAGGGGGGTGTTGACCAAGGTGCTGGGCTTCGACCATCGTCCGGTTCTGATCAAATTCTCCCTAGGTTTCCAGATCCAATTGGCGCAACTTACGTAGATGGGGATGTTTCTGTGCCCCGGGGGATGTATGCCAATGCTCCATCTCAGGCCGTGGGCGCTGAAACCTCGACCTATCCGCTAGTGCTGCCGCTTTCCCATGAGGGAGTGGTTGTAGGCATGGTGATTAGCACCCGCCAACTGCCCCCCTGGACCGCCAGCGACTATCAGCAGGCAGAGCAGGTGGCCAGCACCCTGGCGATCGCCTGCGTGATGGATCAGCGCAGCCAGTGGCTTCAGCGTCAGCTCAACCAGCGCCAGCTTAACCAGGTCGATCAGTCTGAAACGTTCCAAAACCTATTGCATCAGTTTCGCAACCCGCTAACGGCGCTGCAAACCTTCGGCAAGCTCATGGTCAAGCGTCTGCCCCTCGAAGACACCAATCGCCCCATTGCCGAGGGCATTGTGCGAGAAAGCCGGCGACTGCAAGATTTAGCCGAGCATTTTGACACGGCAGTGGCTGAGGGCGATGAGGCGTTAGCCCGGCCTACGGTGCCCTCGGTGAGCGGTCTACTGCTGCCTGGGGTGGCGAATGACGCCGATGACGATGCCGAGACAGGCGCACTGACCACCCAAAAATATAGAGAAGGCCCAACTGAAACCCTGGAGATTGCTCCAGCCCAGCGATCGGGGCTAGGGCGATCGCTGGTCGTCAAACCGGGGGCGATCGCCGAGGTAGCCCTCCCCCTGGTGCAGTCTACGCTGCCCCTGGCCCAGGAGCGCGATCTGCACCTAGTGCACCATATTCCCACGCCGCTGCCCGCTGCTTGGTTTGACCCCGCTGCCCTGGGCGAAGTGCTGCACAATCTGCTCGACAACGCGCTTAAGTATGCCTCTCCCGGTTCGCTGGTGTGGGTCACTGCCGGGCTGGTGCAGCGGATTGAAGAGCAGGTGTTCCAAGGCATTGCGGTCGGCGATACGGGGGCGGGCATTCCCGCAGGCGATCAGGCGCAGCTGTTTACCCGCCACTTTCGCGGCGTGCAGGCCCAGGGCAAGCTGCCGGGGACGGGGCTAGGGCTAGCCATTGTGCAAGATTTGGTACAGGGTATGGGGGGGCACATCGATCTGATTAGCCCGGTACAGGGCACCCCCTGGCTTCCGCCCGAGGCCGCCGCCTACCCGCAAAATCCTGGGGCTTTGTTCGTGGTTTGGCTGCGAGTCTGCTCTGGAGAGGTGCTGCCGCCCCTCAACGCTGGGGTTGAGCGGCTGGGGGATGGGTGATGACCGAGCGGCGGTGTCCGCTGTGCTACGGCGAGCACAACCGCGAGATCTACCGCGATCAACGAAAGCGGGTGCTTGATAAACACCGTGTTTACTACCGTTGCGATCGCTGCAATCTGATCTTTGTGCCGCCGAGCTATTTTCTCACTGCAGAGGCCGAAAAAGTTGAGTACGACCGGCATCAAAATCATCCCTATGACCCTGGTTATCGCCGTTTTCTCAGTCGCCTAGCCGAGCCACTGCTGGCACGGCTGGCCCCCGGTAGCGAGGGCCTCGACTTTGGCTCTGGCCCTGGGCCAACCCTGTCGGTCATGCTGGCAGAGGCGGGCCACACCGTCGCCATTTACGACCCGTTCTACGCAGTGGATACCGCTGTGTTTGAGCGTCGGTATGATTTCATTACCGCGACCGAGGTGGTCGAGCACCTCGGTCAGCCCCAACTCGAACTAGACCGTCTCTGGGACTGCCTAAAGCCGGGCGCGGTATTGGGAATCATGACCAAGCTTTCCCGCGACGATGCGGCCTTTGCTCGGTGGCACTACAAGTCTGACCCCACCCACATCTGCTTTTTCTCGGTGCAGACCTTTGAGTGGTTGGCGGTCTGCTGGCAGGCTGAACTCACGATTTTGGGGCAGGATGTGATTTTGCTCCGCAAGCGATCACCAGCAGCACCTGAGGCAGATCTCTAAGCATCCCCCCTTGGCCCGTTGGAGTTCTTGAACGCGGCCCCACGCTCTGACCTCTCGCCAGTCCAACTCAGCGCAGTTCAACTCGGGTCAGTGGTATGGCCATAGCCGACATCATTAGGACGTTTTTGCTCGCAGCGATCGCGGCCTGTCATTCCCGCAGAAACGGGAATCATTCGAGAGCAGTTACAAGCTAGTAGATTCCTGCCTAAGCGGGAATGACGGCTCTGTCCCAATCTGAGTGGCTATTGTCATACCGCAGGTGGCATCTTCACCGAGAGCTTAAGAACTGTAGGGGAATGCAGATCGCTACAATCAAAATATTCTGTGATCTGTAGACGCGTCAGATCTGCAAACGCTAACAGGAGGCTATTGAGACCACCGTGACGGCATCACTCATCAATCTTCCTGAAGCACTACCTGCCAACGAGCAACGCCTCGTGCTAGAAGGCGTGACCTGGCAGCAGTACGATACCTTAGTCGCCCTCTTCATCAACCAGTTTCCTGCCCTGCGGATGACTTATCTGGAGGGCAGGCTTGAACTTATGACCACCTCTCCCGAGCACGAACGCCTCAAGAAAATCATTGCCCGCCTGATCGAAGCTTTTGCTGAAGAACTTGACCTAGATCTCAATGGTTATGGCTCCGCCACCTTTCGCCAAGAAGCCGCGGCCCGTGGCCTAGAACCCGACGAATGCTACTGCCTAGGCGAGCTGCACGAGGTGCCGGACATCGCCCTAGAGATCGTGATCACCAGCGGCGGCATCGATAAGCTTGAAGTCTATAGAGGGTTAGGAGTCCAAGAAATTTGGTTTTGGCAAAACCAACAGATGCATATCTACGGTCTGACCGACGGAGGTATCGGGTATCAAGCTTTAGAGACAAGTCAATGCCTGCCCCAGCTCGACATGACCCAGCTCGTGAGTTATGTCGATAGCACCAGCCAGACCCAGGCCGTTAAGGTCTATCGCCGGACATTGAGAGAGCAGCGGCCAAGACCTTAAACCGTACACCCTGAATCCTAAGCCCTAGTACTCTGCGGCAGAAGTCAGCCAACTGTTCCTGACACCTGACACCTGACACCCCCAGCAAGGATTGCCCTATTCCTCAGCACCAGGCTGTTAGAGCTGGTCACAATCAGCTTGGTCAATTACTAACTGCCAACAACTGACTCAACCTTGGTGTCTTCGGCCTCAGCATCGCCGGCGGCTAGAACTTCGGGCATCTCAGGCTCTCGGTGACTCAGCACCAGCTTGTCGTTTTCAAAGTCGGCGACAATGGTGGCCCCCTGGGCAAAGGTGGTTTCTAAAATCTTGGTGGCGATTGGGTTTTCCAGCAGCCGCTGGATCGCTCGTTTGAGGGGGCGCGCCCCGTAGACCGGGTCATAGCCGCTCTCGGCGATGAAGTCGATTGCCCCATCGCTGATTTCTAGGCCGATGGTCTGATCGGCCAGGCGGCGCTGCACCCGGCGCACTTGCAGAGCGACAATCTTGCGCAGCTCGGCTTTGCGCAGCGAGTGAAACAAAATCAGGTCATCGACCCGGTTGAGAAACTCAGGGCGAAACTGCTTTTGCAGCGCCTTGAGCACCTGGGTGCGCATTTCGTCGTAGCGATCGTCGTCGCCCGCCAGCTCCAGAATGTGGTCGCTGCCCAGGTTACTGGTCATGATCACCACGGTGTTGCGAAAGTCGACCCGATGGCCCTGGGAGTCGGTGATGCGGCCATCGTCGAGCACCTGCAAGAGAATATTGAACACGTCGGGGTGAGCCTTTTCCACCTCGTCGAGCAGCACCACCGAGTAGGGGTGGCGGCGCACCGCCTCGGACAGCTGCCCCCCGTCTTCGTAGCCCACGTAGCCGGGGGGTGCCCCCACCAGCCGCGACACGGCGTTTTTCTCCATGTACTCCGACATATCGATGCGGATCAGCGCGTCTTCGGTGTCGAAGAGAAACTCGGCTAGGGCGCGGGCCAGCTCGGTTTTGCCCACCCCCGTCGGCCCCATAAACAGAAATGACCCCAGGGGCCGGCCCTGGTCGTTCATGCCCGCTCTGGCGCGGCGAATGGCGGCGGCGACGGCCTCCACCGCTTCGTCTTGGCCGATCACCCGCTCGTGCAGATGGCCTTCGAGCTGGAGCAGTTTTTGCCGTTCTGATTCCATCAGCCGATTGACCGGAATGCCCGTCCACTTGGCGACGATTTCGGCGATGTCGGCCTCGGTAACCTGCTCGCGCAGCAGGGTGTTGCCCTGGGCCTGCACTTCGATCAGCTGGGCCTCTAGGGCTTCGCGATCGCGCTGAATTGCCTCCAACCTGCCGTACTTGAGCTGGGCGGCTTTGTTGAGATCATAGGCTCGCTCGGCCTGCTCAATTTGCAGGCGAATCTGGTCTTCTTCTTCTTTAAGGGCGTGGATGGCGTCGAGGGCTTGCTTTTCACTCTGCCACTGGTCGCTAAACTCAGATTGCTTGGCCTGGAGTTCGGTGATCTCTTGCTCAATGCGGCTCAGGCGGCCGAGGGAGGCCTTGGTTGCCGAGCCGTTCTCTGCTTCTAAAGAGAGCTTTTCCATCTCCAGCTGCATCAGGCGGCGCTCAATGCCCTCCAGCTCCTCGGGTTTGGAGGTAATCTCCATCTTGAGCTTGGCGGCGGCTTCGTCTACTAGGTCGATGGCCTTGTCGGGCAAGAAGCGGTCGGCAATATAGCGGTCTGAAAGCACCGCCGCTGCCACCAGGGCGCTGTCGGCGATATCCACCCCGTGGTACGACTCGTAGCGCTTTTTCAACCCCCGCAGGATCGAGATGGTGTCTTCAGCGCTGGGCTGGCCCACGTACACCTGCTGAAAGCGACGTTCGAGAGCGGCGTCCTTTTCGATGTGTTTGCGGTACTCATCTAGAGTCGTAGCGCCAATGCAACGCAGCTCACCCCGGGCCAGCATAGGCTTGAGCAGGTTGCTGGCATCCATGGTGCCCTGGCCCGCCCCGGCCCCGACCACGGTGTGCAGCTCGTCAATAAACAGCACCACCTGCCCAGCGGAGTCGGTGACTTCACGCAGCACCGATCGCAGCCGTTCTTCAAACTCGCCGCGAAACTTAGCTCCGGCAATCAGCCCGCCAATGTCGAGGGAAATTAGGGTGCGGCCCTTGAGCGACTCGGGCACCTCGCCATTGATAATCCGCTGGGCTAGGGCTTCGGCGATCGCCGTTTTGCCCACCCCCGGTTCACCGATCACCACCGGGTTATTTTTGGTGCGCCGCGACAGCACCTGAATCACCCGCCGAATCTCGTCGTCGCGGCCAATTACCGGGTCGAGCTTACCGTCGCGGGCTAGCTGGGTGAGGTCAATGCCAAACTTTTCGAGAGCGTCGTACTGCTGCTCAGGGTTTTGGTCGGTGACCTTTTGGCTGCCCCGCACCGCCTGCACCGCCGCCATTAGCTCAGGGCCGCCGACATTGAACCCCCGCAGCAGCCGCAGCCCAATCCGCTCGTCTTCCTGAAAGCCCAGCAGCAGGTGCTCGACCGAAATGAATTTGTCCTTGAGGGTCTGCCGCGCCGCCTCGGCCTGATCGAGCATGCGATCCAGACTCTTGCCCAGGTAGAGGTTGCTGTCGAGGCCGGGGCGCACCCGCGCCTGGCGCTGGGCAAAGGTCTCCAGCTCATCGAGAATCAGGTCGCTGTCGAGGTTGGCCTTGGTCAACACTTTGTGGGCCAGCCCGTCTTCTTCTTGATCGAGCATGGCAATGATCACATGCTCGACCTCCATATACTGATGTTTGCAGCGGCGAGCCACGTCCTGGGCTTCGACAATGGCATCCCAGGCTTTGGCGGTAAACTTATCCGGGTCGGTTGGCTGCATAATCTCCGTGGGCGGGCCGGCGTGAGCTTTGCTTTTTGTAACGGTTAGGCGTTCAGTATATCAGCTGGGCGCGGGGCCTGGCCTGACCCGGCTGATAGATGGCAGCCGAGCCCAACGCTAGCTCAAGACAGCATAGGGCGATCGCCCCAGGTAAACTGTTACCCACCCACCAGCCAGCCCAGCAGCAGCCCCACGACCCCACCGCCGCCAATCAGCATTCCCTGGTGCCGGGTTGGGTAGCCCTGGTCGATCAGCTGGCCGTAGGCCAAGGTGCCGCGCCCCACCGCCACCAGCCCCAGCCCCAGCAGCCCCGCCGTATGAATACCAGACAGGTTCACTACGATGCCGCCGCCGCCGTAGGCGTTGCTGCCGTCAAACAGCCAGATCGAGCTGTGCATGGCCACAAAGGCCAGCCCACTAAACCAGGCGGTGGTCTTGAGGGTCTGGCCCCAGCCCCAGCCCAAAATGCTGCCGCCGATGGCCAGCGCCACCCCAATGCCCAGGGCCACAGGCACCGCAAAAATTAGCACCCCCACCGATAAGCCCAGGGCCACCATTGCCCCCACCAGTCCCACCAGCGGCACAAACCACACTAGCTCCTCTTGCCACAGCCCCAGGCCCAGGGGCAGACTCACCAGCAACCACCCTGGCCAAGCTACCTGCTGCACCCTCAGCACCACGCCATAGAACAGGTGGTTAGCCCTGGCCAAATTGGCCTTGGTCAAATTGGCCTTACTCAGGTTGGCCCCCACCAGGGTCGCCCCCGACAGGTTGGCGCGGGATAGATTAATGCCCGACAGCTGGGCCTGGGCCAGATTAGCTTTTGCTAGATCGGCCCAGCTAAAGTCTCGTTTACCCTGGGCATAGCGACGGAGCAGGGTGGGGCCATCCATGAAAGATTGCTCAAATACAATAAATAATGAGATGACCTAAGGCGACTTCTGGAAAATAGTTTTCCTAATGGTGGGCAGTGCCCACCCTACAGCTGAGGGCGGCCTACTCAATATCGAATGCGGGGGTCAATATAGGCATTCAAAATGTCGATGGCAATGCTCATCACCGCCACGATCATGCCAAAAAACACCATTAACCCCTGCACCACCGGGTAGTCGCGCTGGGAAATCGCCTCGTAGAGCCGGTTGGCC
>DAIPYU010000055.1:25335-27939 GCA_036782635.1 Nodosilinea sp. CTOTU7353 | reverse complement strand
CATACTTTTTGAGTCGGACCACCTTCGTGAACGCCCAATAGGCCTTTACCGTGCCATTGCGACTCGGGACGGAATAAGGCCGGAAACTCTCAGGATGCTCGTGGCGCAAGGCGGCGGCGACCCGCTCCACCCGTTGCCACTCGTCTGACCAGAGACACGACTTGGAAGGTTAATGTGCCATCACTGAGAATCGGCTCCAAGATTAAGGGATTCATCCAGATGAGGACTCCCTATGTGGCCACTAGTGGGGATACCGCAGGTAATTGCCCAGGGCATGGCCGCCTATCGGTCAGTGTTCTGCCGAGATGCGGGCTTTGAGCACATCAGTCGCTATGTCAGCGGGTTGCGGCTGAGCGCGCATAAGACCTTGCCAATCGCAGATCGACGGGGCGAAGCGCTCCTATGATTATCTGGAGAAGCGGATGAGCCCCTATCAAACGGTGATGACTGCGGCGGTGGCCAATCGTCAGCGGGTTGACGGGCTAGCCGTGGAGGTTCGGTTTCCCAACTATGCAGCCGAAGAGAAGGCGTACCTGGCGATGACGGCCCAAGAGAGCTACGAGGAAATGGCCCAGGTGCAGCAGCGACTAGTGGAGTTGCTGCACTACCAGAAGAACCGCTTGGCCTACCGCAAACGATCGCATCCACCCTCGCGATTTGGTGCAGCAGCCCGGCCTCTACCGCAATCTGTGGGATCAGCACTAGCTGGAGTCGGCCCTGCGGTAGGCAAAAATCTGCGGAAAATTGGGATGTATGAGGCGAATTCAGTGGCGATCGCGCCTCTCTGCAAAAGGCAGATCAAAATTGCCCTTAGCCTCAGCAATGCCGCTTTACCTTAAGGCTTTCTCAAGTTTGCGCGATTTCAACGCAGCGTGGTGTATGAGTACATAAGCTTTGGCAGCCGCCCCCATGTTGCATGCAGTTTGATCGCGACATCTTTATCAGCTACACCCACGTCGATAACAAGTCTCTGGTTGAGGGGCAAGACGGCTGGATTTCGACCTTTCATCGGGGTCTAGAGATTCGCCTGGAGCAGCTGCGGGGCACCCCCATCGACATCTGGCGCGACATCAAGCTCCAGGGCAACGACGCTCTAGATGAGAGCATCTTCAAGCAGTTCCCCAACCTGGCGCTGTTGGTGTCGGTGCTGTCGCCGCGCTACATCCAGTCAGACTGGTGTACCCGCGAGCTGGCCTGCTTTTTGGAGGCTGCCGAGGCTAGGGGCGGGGTGAATATCTGCGGCACCACCCGCGTCTTTAAGGTAGTTAAAACTTTTCTAGAGGCCGAAAGGCATCCCCAAGGGCTACAAGACCTACTGGGCTACCAGTTTTTTGACGTTGATGCGGCTGGTCGCCCTCGCGAGTTCAACAAAGTCTATGGCCCTGAGGCAGAGCGCAAGTTTTGGGCCAAGCTCGAAGATTTAGCCTACGACATTCACCAAACGCTGAGGGTGCTAGAGGCACTCCCCGATGGCGATGCTGCGGTGGTGTTGCCCGACTCTTTTTCCCTTACCGGGGAAAGCACCCAGGTAGGCACACCAGAGGGCAAGGTCATTTACCTGGCGGAAACGACCCCCGACCTGAGCACCGAACGAGAAAAAATCCGGCGAGAGCTGGAGCAAGCTGGGCACCGAGTGCTGCCCGACCAGCCTCTACCCAATCCCCCCGCCTTTGAGTCTACGGTGTGCAACCACCTGGCCCAGTCGGCTCTCTCGGTGCACCTGTTTATGCCCTATCCCCCTAGCCAAACTGCGTCCCCAGCCCAAACCCAGGAGCAAATTTTTCAGCAGTTGGCGAAAGCACGCACCCGCGACCAAATTGATCTAGCTAATCAGTGCTGCCAAGAGCGCCCTGACTTTTCGCGCATTTTGTGGATGCCCGCCGATGCTGCCCACCGCGAGTTCGATGAGTTTGTGCAGGGGTTGCAAAACGAGCCTGACTTTGTCAGCACCAATCTGGAGTCGCTGAAAGATATCATTCGCGACCATCTGGCCAAACCGCCCCCGGCGACAGCAACTTCCCTAGACGGCATTGTGAATGTCTACCTCGACTGCGACGAGCGCGACCTGGAAACAGCGGCGATCGAACCCCTCTACGACTGGCTGGAGCAAAATTTTCACGTCATTTTGCCTGACTACCAAGACAGCAGCCTGACCCAGTCTAAGGCGTTGATCAAACAGTGCGAAGCGGTGCTGATCTACTACGGCGAGGCCAGCGGCCTGTGGCTCAAGCGCCGCCTGCTGGCCCTCAAGAAAACCCTCTACGGTCGCCCCAAGCCCCTGCGAGCCAAAGCCATCTATGCCGTCAACCCGGCTAAGCAGCGCTTCTCCGACCCCAAGGTACCGGTGATCGACGGCTTTGGCGGCTTTCAGCCCGATTTGTTGAACGTCTTTCTAGAGCAGTTGGCCTGACATGGTGCAATCTCCCCCCCGAACCAACCCTTTCCCCGGTCTGCGGCCCTTTGAACTCGACGAAGAGCATCTGTTCTTTGGCCGCGAGGGCCAGGCCGACGAGCTGCTCACCCGGCTCAACCTCACCAGCCATACGGATTGGGTCTGGAGTGTGAATTTCAGCCCGGATGGGCAGACGGTGGCCAGCGCCAGCG
>DAIPYU010000055.1:0-25235 GCA_036782635.1 Nodosilinea sp. CTOTU7353 | reverse complement strand
TGGGTCTGGAGTGTGAATTTCAGCCCGGATGGGCAGACGGTGGCCAGCGCCAGCGCCGATGGCACCATCATCCTCTGGAACTTTGACCTCGATGACCTGATGGCCAAAAGCTGCAACTGGCTGCGCGACTATATGGCCAACCCCACTACCCCCACCGAAGACAAAGCCCTGTGCGAGGGCTATCTGCCCCTATCGCTGCTCCAGTCCGCCGCACTGGGGCCGCTGCAATGGGTCGCCAACGTCCGCGCCTTCCTCAGTACCGCGATCGCCCGCCCGTAGGGTGCGATCGCCCGCCACCCCACCGGGCTATGTCATTCCACCCCCGCTCGGTCACACACTAAACCCCGACATTGAGCATGTTTCTCTCGCGCCAGAAACCGGGTTTCTTTGGCGGGGTTTCAGGGTTTGCGGCTACGGCGCAGAAACCCGGTTTCTCTGATATCGAGACTCTTGCCATGGGTGGGCGGCGGGTTACGGCGGAGCGGAGATGATGGGTGGAGGGCAAGATTTAGGGGCCGCCTAACCCACCCTACAGGTGGCTATGACCTCAGGCATTGGCGATATCGTCTATCAAAGCCGCTTCGTCTAATTCAAAGGTGTTGACGCCATAGTCACCCAGCTTCGCTAAGAACAAGGTTCGAGGGATGCCAGCCAAACTCGCCGCCGCACCCGAGGATAAGCGCCCCAACTCAAACAGCTTCACGGCTGCGGCCAGTCTAACTTCTGCTCCCATTGCCTCTAGAGAGAGCACCAGAGCATCACCCGTCTCCTCAGGAAGAGCCAGCACGACTTCATACATGGGCGATAAGCGATTTACTTAACGTTAGCGACAGTATAGCGAAGGCAGCACCGTCCCCTCCCAGGGAGGGGTGCCCGAAGGGCGGGGTGGGTCAAGGTCTAAGGGCCACCTAACCCACCCTACAGGTGGCGGAGATTAAATCAGGCGAATCCAGTAGCGATCGCGCCCCCTCCGCTTCGCCTGATACAGCGCCGCATCAGCGGCGGCGATCAGGTCTTCGGGGGCCTGATTGGCCGTGGGCACCACGCTGGCGATGCCGATGCTGACGGTGAGGTAGTCGCTGACCGTTGACTGGGGATGGACGATTTGCAGGGCCGCGATCTCTTCTTGGAGGGCCTTGGCCACGCTTTCGGCTCCGGCCCGGCTGGTGTTGGGCAGCACCACCGCAAACTCTTCGCCGCCGTAGCGGGCCAGCAGGTCGGCGGCGCGTTTGACCGAGCGGGTGGCGGCGGCGGCGATCGCAATTAGCGCCTCATCGCCCTGCTGGTGGCCCAGACAGTCGTTGTAGGGCTTGAAAAAATCGACGTCAAACATAATCAGCGACAGGGGCTGCTGTTCGCGCACCAGGCGCTGCCACTCTTGAGCGAGGTAGGCGTCAAAGCGGCGGCGGTTAGGGATGTGGGTCAGCCCGTCGAGGGTAGCCAGGCGCTCTAGGGTGGCGTTGGCGTCGGTGAGGGCGGTTTCCATCCCCTTGCGATCGGTGATGTCGATACAGTTGGTGATCACGCCATTGACCATGCCGTCGGCGTCTCGAAAGGGGCTAATCACCACCTGATACCAGCGGCGAATACCCGCCCGGTCGACAATGGCCTGCTCGCCCTGGTAGGGCCTTAGGGTGTCGATCACCTGCTGGTGAATGTGATGCTGCTGGTTGGCCTCAAAGACTGAAACATTGGGGTTAAAGTCGGTGTCGACCTTGCCCACCATGTCGATGGGGGTAATGCCGTGCAGGGCCGCACTGGCCCGGTTGGCCATCTGCACCCGGTCTTGGCGGTCTTTGACCACGATAATGCTAGGGATGCTGTCGATCACGTTTTGCAAAAACTGTCGCTGGCGGGCAATTTCGCCTTCGGCCCGCTTGCGCTCGGTGATGTCGCGCACGATCGCCAGCACCTCATTGGGGCCGCTCGGGGCCAGGCGGGCCTCTTCGTATTGCCAGCCCGCCGGGCCTTGAAAACGATATTCATAGACCTGGGGCTGCCCCGTTTGCAGCGCCAGGCGAATGTAGTGCATGCGCTCGGCGGCCATATCGGCGGGTAGCACATCGCCCATAGGCTTGCCGATCTGAGCCTCGGGCGAGGCGATCAAATCCACCGTTCCAGCATTCATCACATCTAAACAAATGCCTTCCCCCGAGACGCGCATCAGCAGGTCGGGAATGGCCTCGAGAATGATCCGCTGGGTGGCCTCGGCCTGGCGCAGGGCGGCGGTGCGATCAGCCACCTGGCGCTCTAGGGTTTGGCTGTAGTTGGCCAGCAGAGTCTGGGCCTGTTTGCGGGTGGTGATGTCTTGAAAGGCGGCGATCGCATACTCTACCCGCCCCGCCTGGTCAAAAATCGGCGTAGTCGCCATCTCAATGGGCACGGGCTGGTTGCCGGGGCGCAGCTCAATGTCGTCGGCCCAGCCAGGCTGCCCCCGCAGTGCTTGGGCAATGGGCAGCGCCTCGGTGGGGTAGCGATCGCCGCTGCTGACTCGGTAGGCAATGCAAGTGTCCTCCAGGCTGAGGGACGGCACCGAGGGCATGTCTTCGAGGCAGAGCAAAACCCGCGCCTGCTGGCTGGCAAACACCATCTGACCCTGGCGATCGTACACCGCAATGCCCAGGGGAATGGCGTCTAAAAACTGTCGCCAGCGCCGCTCACTGCGCTGGAGCTCACCGTTGAGGTGTTGTAGCTCAGCGTTGAGATGCTCTAGCTCCGTAAACGAGTCGTGCAGCTTAGCCGCCATTGCGTTAAAAGCCCGCGCCAGCTGCCCTAGCTCATCGAGGTGATCGATCGGCAGCGGCGTTTGCCAGTTGCCCTGAGCCGTCGCCTGAATGGCCCGCCGCAGCTGGGCAATGGGCTGCAAAATGCGGTGCACTACCGCTAGCCCCACCACCACCGAGCTGCCAATTGCCCCCAGGCTGAGCAGCGCCACCGGCCAGCTGCCCAAATAAACGGTCAAAAACCCCAACAGCCCCACTAGCGAAACAATTTGCAGCACAAACACCGCCACTAACACCGTTCTGAGCGAAAAGGGTCTGAGCAAACGGCTTAGCAGTCGGTAGAGGGGAAGTTTTGGCACTGGCTCAAGCGGCAAGATTAAGTGAAGCAAAGCACCCTACCTGATCTTCTAGGATAAATCGCCCCGCCCTGCGCTGAAGTACTCTCTGTGCCAGATGTTTAGGGCCATCGAGCTGCGGGCCTGGCGCAGTAGCCCTATCCTAGGCGTTAGCCGGGGGATAAGCCCGTGATCTTAAACAGCCATTGCGGCACTCCATCAAGGCTCACAAGGTGATTTAAAGCAGTTTTAGCCGCCCTTTCTGCGTTCTAGCTTCTGCATGATGAAGTTTGCCTTCTAGGAGCGGTCTGACCCATTAACCGGCATTCACCGCCCGGAACCATGCTCCTGGATAACCTTAGCCCCAGCCTCTTAGCCTATCCTTAACCCACAAAGTGCCCCCAGGCTGCAATATTATGGTGTTAGATTTGCTCAGACGTAGCGCGACCCCGGTGCCCCAATGTCAAATACCTATGCTCCGCCCGCCGCAGATGTGGCCCTGAAGGCTGAAGATCTCCAGGTCTACTACGGCTCTAGCCTGGCCGTGCGCGACGTGAATCTCGAAATTCCTCGCAACGAGATTGTGGCCTTCATTGGCCCCTCAGGCTGCGGCAAAAGTACTGTATTGCGCTGCTTCAACCGCATGAACGACCTGATCGCCTCCTGCCGGGTCGAGGGCAAAATCACCTTCCATGGCGACAACATCTACGCCGACAGCGTTGACCCGGTAGAGCTGCGCCGCAAGGTGGGCATGGTGTTTCAAAAGCCCAACCCCTTCCCCAAGTCAATCTACGAAAATATCGCCTGGGGTGCCCGCATCAACGGCTACAGAGGTGACATGGACGAGCTAGTCGAGACCTCGCTGCGCAAGGCGGCGGTGTGGGATGAAGTGAAAGACAAGCTCAAGCAAAGCGGCCTCTCTCTCTCTGGCGGTCAGCAGCAGCGGCTCTGCATTGCCCGGGCGATCGCCGTGCAGCCCGACGTCATTCTCATGGATGAGCCCTGCTCGGCCCTCGACCCGATCTCGACCATCAAGATCGAAGAAACCATGAAAGACCTCAAGGAGGACTACACCATCATCATCGTCACCCACAACATGCAGCAGGCCTCGCGGGTGTCTGACCGCACCGCCTTCTACAATGCTGAGCCTACCCCTAAGGGCGGCAAGGTGGGCTACCTGGTGGAGTTTGACCGCACCGAGACAATTTTCAACAACCCCCGCGAGCAGTTTACCCGCGACTATGTTTCGGGCCGCTTCGGCTAAGAGCAAAACCAAGTCTTACACTCGACGACCCAGGCTCTGCCTGGGTCATTTTTTGGCGATCACCAGAGGGCCAGACTATACCCCCCCTAGAGCATCGGTACAGTATCTAAATCACAGCACTCACCCTGGTGCCCTGGCTCCGCCTGGGCATCCTGCTCTTGCGGCTCTGCCGCTCCTTCGAGGAGGCAGAGCCTCCGACGAGCATTCCAATACAGAGCATTGGAACGAGGGGCAGTGAATACTGAACCGCTGCACTAGGGAGGACTCATAGCCAGTACAAATCACATACCCCCGATTCCCAAGAGGCCAAACCGTAGGGGAAAATGGCATTTGCCCAGAGGTATCGAGGGTATCCAAGCAGGATTTGGTATCAGCCGGTCTTCCTCCGGGGGTGTACTCGATCCTAGTTGCCTACCCCCGACTGGTTAAGGGCAAACAACCGTTTGCCCCTACGGGGTACCTGTTTTGATCCGTTTTTTTTGGCCTCGGACTTGGTATGGGGTCACGACGAAGATCTCTTCGCCATGACTAGGGCTGCTCTCCGCCCGGTGGCTTTGCTGACCTAGCTGGTCAGCCCTGAGTTCGCCTCAAAACAGTGGCCTTCGCCCGCGTGGCCCAGTTCTACCAGGCTCGACTCTAGGCGGGCGTAGTCTTCTGCCGACAGCTCCGCTTGCAGCATGGCCATATTGGCTTCAACCCGGCCATCGGTAGCGAGGGCAGCCAGCGGAGCAAAGCCAAAGGCAGTCTGGTTAAGGGGGTCATCGGCGGGTTTAGACCCTTCGCCAAACAGGTGATCGAGGTGCAGAGTCGCTTCCAGCGAGGCCTCGTCGCCAGCCGCTAAGATTCCCCGGCGCTCGTCGCCAATGTATTCGCCGCAGTAGTAGTTCAGCTCTTGCTCTAGATTGAGCACAAAGTCGACGGTCTCGCCATCGCGCTCGGCAGTACCGATGATGACAATGCCATAGCCCTCACCAGGGCCGTCGGTGGCAGGGGTTATGTAATAGGAAATGGCGTTGTAGTGGCCCTCGGGCACATCGCTCTGGGAGCCGAGAAACACCGTTGGGTCGGCTTCATCGCCCGTGACCAGATCGACTGACTGGGGGTCAAAGCTGACCTCAGTCATAGCATCTTGAATGGGGGCTAGCGAGGTGTAATCGTAGGGTGGCTCAGTCTGGTAGGCCTTGATTTCTGAGAAGTTGACGTAGAGGTTATCAAAGCTCAAATCCCAGCCGTCCCTGGAAGTAAACCCGACCTGGGGACGCTCTTCAGCGTTAGCAAAGACCTCCAGGGTGCCGCCTGCGATCTCCTCGGTAGTCGGGTCAGGGGCGTCTTCGGTCACCGTTGTCTGGGGGGTGGTATCACAGCCCAGCGCCAACAGCGGCAGGGCAATGATCAGAGTGCTCCGAAGCAGTGTCTTTTTCATAGGTATAGTCGATGGGGGCAAAACAAGAAATCAATAGGCAGGGCGAGGTCGCTGGCTCTATGGGGCTGTAGAACCAGATCCGCCCATAGGTCTATCAGCAAACCACGGCCAAAATGATCTTTCAATGCCTGTGGGGGGGAGGGGGATAGGTGCATGGAGCATGGGATACATCGAGGGGTGAGGCGATCAATATGACCTGGTATCGCCTAGGGGCCGCCCTTTCATCGCCTTGTTTCTGCGGTATTAGGGTCTAAGGTAGTAATATCTCCTGACGATTTTTATCTCTTGCTATGACTAGCCCCGATGTCTCGCCTTCGGTTCCTGGCTCATCGGCCTCCCCCAAGCCCAACCTCGGCACGCTGACCATGCTGCGCCTGGGGGTGTTCAACATGGGCCTAGGCATTATGTCGCTGCTCACCCTCGGGGTGCTCAACCGCATCATGATCGAAGAGTTGCAGGTGCCGGCGCTGATTGCGGCGGGCACCATTGCGGTGCACCAGTTTATGGCCCCGGCGCGGGTGTGGTTTGGTCAGATGTCTGACTCTAAGCCGCTGCTGGGCTACCACCGCAGCGGCTACATCTGGATTGGCATTTCGGTCGTGGCCATCACCTCGTTTTTTGCGGTGCAGGTGGTGTGGCAGCTGGGGGAAGCGATGGCGATCGCCGGCTGGGGGCCAGCGGTGTATCCCTGGGTGGGGCTGCTGGCGCTGCTGTTTGCGGTCTACGGGCTGGCCCTAAGCGCCACCTCGACCCCCTTTACCGCCCTACTGGTGGATGTCTCCGACGAAGACTCGCGATCGCGGCTGGTGGGCATCGGCTGGGCCATGCTGATGGTGGGCATCATTACCGGGGTGGTGATTGTGTCGATTGTGCTGCGGCCCATCGATCTGGATGCGCCGATTGAGCAGGTGCGGCAATCAGTGAATCAGCTGTTTTTGATTGCCCCGGCGGTGGTGATTGGCCTGTCGATATTTAGCACGGCGGGCATTGAGCGCAAGTATTCGCGGCGATCGCAGCGCTCCATGGTGGCCGGCCGCGAAGACAGCATTACCCTGCCCCAGGCCCTGGGCATTCTCACCGCCAGCCCCCAGACTCGCCTGTTCTTTGGCTTTTTGCTGGTGCTCAGCCTCAGCCTGTTCATGCAAGACGCCATTCTCGAACCCTACGGCGGCGAAGTCTTTGGTATGACCATTGCCGAAACCACCCAGCTCAACGCCGCCTTTGGCCTGGGCACGCTGCTGGGCATCATCGTCACCGGGCTGCTGGTGGTGCCGCGCATCGGCAAAAAGCGCACCGTGGCCATCGGCTGCGGCTGGGCGGCCCTGAGCCTGCTAGGCATTACCCTGTCTGGGCTAACCGGGTCACCGCCAGTGCTGCTGGGGGCGGTGTTTTGCTTTGGTATTGCCTCAGGGGTGCTTACCCTGGGGGCAATCGTGCTGATGCTCGACCTGACCGTGGCCGAGACGGCGGGGACGTTTATCGGGGCCTGGGGGCTGGCCCAGGCGATCGCCCGCGGCGGTGCGACGGTCATGGGGGGCGGCGTGCTCGACCTGGGCCGGGGCATTTTGGGCCTGTTCCACGGCGGAGCGGTGCCTGCCTCCCAAGCCTTTTTAGCCTACGGGCTGGTGTTTATGGTGCAGTCGGTGGGCATGGTGCTGGCGGTGGTGCTGCTGCGCCGGGTCAATATTCAAGAATTTCAAGCCAACGCTAGGGCGGCAATTACCGCTGCCTTAGAAAGCGATATGGACTAGTACTGGCTGGCAGAAATAGGGCAACCCTTGCTGGGGGTGTCAGGTGCTAGGTGTCAGGTTTCAGGAATGGTTGGCTCTAGTCTAGACACCTGCCTGCGCGGGAATGATGCTGGGACTTTATCTATGGGCTAGTCCCTTAACGCTTTTCCAAAGCGCCTATAGAAGGGCTACTTTCCTCTTTGAGTATTTCTTCTTTGAGTACTGAGATGCAGAATTTTTGGGATCAGGTGCTGGCCTTTGCTGAGACTACGACAGCCAGCGTGGGGCAAAAGCTCCTGGCAGACTTTGGCCAGGTGCAGGCCGACACCAAGGCCGACGGCAGCTTGGTGACAAGGTGCGATCGCTGGGCCGACGACACCCTGCGCGCCGCCATCCGTGAAAAATTCCCCGACCACGGTCTGCTCAGCGAAGAGACGGAGCACACCTTTCCCGCCACTGAATGGTGCTGGATCATTGACCCCATCGACGGCACGACAAATTTCACCCGCGGCATTCCGGTCTGGGGCATTTCCCTGGGGCTGCTGTACCGGGGTACCCCGGTGTTTGGCTACGTGGCGATGCCGCCCCTGGGCCAATCGTTCTACGGCTACTGGCCGGGGGCCAGCGGCCTAGCCATGCCCAGCGGAGCCTTCTGCAACGGTCGCCCGATCCACAGCAGCGATGCGGCCCCCGACAAAAACCAGTGCTTTAGCCTCTGCGCCCGCAGCACGGCGGTGCTAGAAAAGCCCTTTCCCTGCAAGATTCGCATGCTGGGGTCGGCGGCCTACAACCTGCTGCTGGTGGGGGCGGGCGGCGCGATCGGCGCGGTGGAGGCGACGCCTAAAATCTGGGATATTGCGGCGGTGTGGGCGATCGCCCAGGCCGCCGGGGCCACCTGGGTGCCGTTGGATCACACGGCACCTTTCCCGCTAGAGGTGGGCAAAGATTACAGCACTCATCCCTACCCCACTCTGGCAGTCGCCCAAGCATCGCTGACAGAGACCTTTCGACCTTTAGTGAAGCAGGTAGCCGAACGATAGATCTAGGTAACCTAACATTAGCTAATGCTCTGCGGCCTAAGTCAGCCAACTGTTCCTGACACCTGAAGCTCAGCACCTGAAACCCACTGCAAGGGTTATTATATTTTTGCCAGCTAATACTAGTGCGAACCCATAGATTATTGCCATTTGCAACCCTGGGCAATGCTCTGTCATCCAGCTCTTATCTAAGAGCCGGATGGGAAATATCCTGCCCAAGCTGGCATCGCTACATCAGACAAGACACTACATTTTTGGGAGTTAAAAATGCCCGATTTTGCGACTTTTACGCTTTTTTTGACCGCGGCGTTTATTCTTAGCATCACGCCAGGGCCAGGCATTCTCTACACCTTGGCCCGCAGCATCAACGGGGGAAAATCCGAAGGAATTTTGTCGGCCCTGGGGCTGTTCACAGGTGGCCTAGTCCACGTGGTTGCGGCGGCGATCGGGGTTTCTAGCCTGCTGATGACATCGGCTCTGGCATTTACAATCGTGAAATATGTGGGGGCGGCCTATCTCATTAGTATCGGGCTCAAAACGCTTTTTAGTCGAGATACCTTACCTGACCCTGTTGATGCAGACACACAATCTCAAGATCGGGCACAACGTCAGGGAAGTATATTTTATCAGGGCATCATTACTGAGGTTTTAAACCCGAAAACAGCCCTGTTTTTCTTGGCCTTTATTCCGCAATTTATCAGTGTTGAGAATGGCCATATCTTTACTCAGTTCTTGGTTTTGGGCCTTGTTACAAACGTGCTAAACCTGGCTACTGATCTGGTTGTTGCCACCTTCGCAGGGTCCATCGGGCAAAGGCTACGCACAAACTACCGATTTAGGCGGGGGCAGCGCATTACATCGGGCTTCACCATGACTGGGCTAGGGGCGTATGTTGCCGTAGCTGAGCAGAATTAGCCAAAATATTAGATAAGTCCAGTTCGTACCAGCAGGCGGGGTAGGTCAAAGGCGGCAGGGCTGAGGTCCTCGCCAGCAAGTCATGACGACGAGCGGGGTGGATGGACGAACTGCTTGCCGCCGCCTTTCCAGAGGTAGAACTAGTTGCCCCGGCGGCGGCCGGTTTTAGCTAAATCTTTCTTGTCTAACCCCCGATTTAGAAGGGCGAATGCGGTTCGCCCCTACGGTTTGACCTTTGGAGAATCGTATGACCCCGATTCAAAACAGGTGGCTTGCGTAGGGGCAAACGGTGTTTGCCCAGCCCAACCGGGGCTAGCCAAGGCGGATTTAGCATAAGACCTAGTGCCCGCTGCACCGGAGCGATCAGACGTGGTCAGAGCCGTCTTTAGGGAACGATCACAGCGCGATCTCCGACCTGAATCCCGGTTCCTTGCACAATGGTGCCAATGCTGGAGCTAGCGTCAACGTCGGTCAGCTCCACTCTCCCGGCTGAGGTGGTGATCGTTCTCAACACCCGCCCGGTGTCGGGGTCGGTGACCTCGCGGTCAACTCGCTCAATCGACACCACCATCCCCGCCCGAAACCCATCTCGGCTGCCGCGATTGAGAATCACCGTGCTGCCATCCACGTCAGCGACCAGGGCTGACACCGAAGACGCGGTTCCTGCCGGTGACCCAGGAGCCGCTGCCAAGATATTTTTGGCCAGCTCAGCCACGGCGTCGTTGGCAGCATTGCTGAGCAGGGCATCTTCGTTTCTCGAATCGGTACTGCCGCCGACTCGACCCAGGCGCACCGACCCACCGCCTTCGGTCGCGGTGCCGCTGCCCTCTGCCACCGAGAGAATCTCAGCCGTTGTCGTGTTGATCAATCGGGCCGAAAGAGCGACCTCGGCATTGCGGCTGCCGCCTCCCACCGAAAACGGCCCCAGGTTCACCCCTGAACTGCCAGAGCCCAGATTAAATCGAGTAATGGAGCCGACGATCACCGCATCTACCCCCAAAATGCGGCCCACCTCGGCGGCGGTGGCGGCATCGACCCGACCGCTCAGGCCCAGATTTTGCTCTTGCAAAATCGCGTCAATGCGGCTGCGCTCAACCATGGTAAACCGCCCAGAACCGACCAACTCATTGGTCAGCAGATCGCTCACCCCCTTTTCGGGGCTGCTCAGTCGAAAGAAGCTAACCGAGCGATAGGTGGTGCCAGTGCTAGCAAAGTCGAAATCTAGCACCGCAATCCGCATGCGCTCCTGGGGCTGGGTGGAGCCTTGGGTCAGCAAAACCCGCTGCCTGGGTGCGGCCAGGGGCTGGTCAGACCGGGCGGGGGCAGCGAAGCCAACAGTGCTACAGAGCAGCAGTCCGCCAGCCAGGCTGAGCTTCAAGCATTTCATAAACCAGTTCTCCAAAATTTTGGTCGATAGCAGGGGGTGCTAGGCATCTTTTTAGCACGTTAAGGTCAATTACAGTCCCTAACGGCCCTTTTCCGCACGATAACCATCAGAGCTTTAAACAACGCTCAAAATTATGGGGACTAGCTTTAGAAAGCGATCGCCGATCAAGTCAGGCCTGCTGGCATCAGCAATTCTCATTTTGACTCTTGGACTGGACTATCGCCCAGACCGCCCATGAGTGAACTCAAGGGCTCATAGCGGAAGTCTGCTAAAGCAGACTGGGCGACCCGGGTAGCCCTCTTGAGAGGGCTTCTGCTTTGAGCCTTGGACTAGAAGTCCAAGGCTCAGCGGCCCATCGTGGCGATAACCAAGGTCTCACCAGGGCAGCTTACCCATAAATGAGAATTGCTGTGCTGGCATAAAAGCAAGCCCGCAGCCAACTCGTTGAATTGGTTGAGATCTACTGCTCGGGCACCAGCTCGGTGTTGACTTCGTTGAGGGGGCGGCGGCGCAGCTCGTCTGACTCGCTGCGGGGCAGCAGGTCAAAGGCCTCGCGCATGGCATCGTCGATCGCCTCATAGGCCACCGTGCCCACTTCGTTAAACAGCAGCTCGCCCTCGGCGTCAAACACCAGGGTCTGGGGCACCGCGCCTTTGAAGTAGTAGCCCGGCTCGTTGGGTTCGTAGCTGTCCTTGACCGGAATCGAGTCGGCCATGATCGGAATGAAGTTAGCCACCCGGCCGTAGGGAGCCTGGAGCTGGGAGATCACCGAGGCAAATTTCTTACAGTCGCTGCTGTCGTCGACGTAGAACACCATCAGGGCAACTTTGCCGTAGCGCAGCGACTGCTCCAGGCTGACCTTGGGAGGCACCAGCGACCCATTGCCCGCGTAGAGAGCAAAGATGTTGCCGTCGTATTTGTCGTCGGTGAGGCCCGCCAGCGCAGCGGGCTGCCCGCCCAGACCCAGCCACAGCACCAGGGCGGCGCAGGCCAGCCCCAGCACCTGCCCCAGGCGATGAGTCGCCGTTGATCGGGCCGGAAAAATAGAGCAAGGGGGCAGCATTGCGGTGGATATCCTCTGATTTGGCATCTGTTGATGTGATGATTAGTCGACTGGGTTACGTCTCCCAGGGCTACAGACTCTATTAGGCCACAGAATGGCGGTGCTTACTGCTGGGCATTGCGAAATTCTTGCACGATCGCCCGCATGGCCTCATTGTTGGCGATGCGCAGATCGTCCGGGGTCCACACCACCACCTGGTAGAAGTTGTCGCCCATCTCAATGGTGGTGTGCAGGTAGGCCACCGTGCGCTGGGACAAGTCGCCGCGCACCTCGTACTGCACCGCCGGAAAGCTGCCGACTCGATCAACACTGGTGAGCGACTGGTTGGCGACGATGGAGTCGAGACCGCCCTTGAGAATTTGCAGATAGATATTGGCCTGGTCTTGGAGATTGCCCTGGGCCACGGCGTCGCGATCTTCGCCCAGCACCACCAGAAACATGGTTTCGTTGGGGTTGTAGGCTTCTAGGTCGGCATTGCCGTGGAGGCTGCCGGTGGGGGCGGCCTCCCAGCCGTTGGGCAGGTTCATCTGCACGGGCTTGAGCCGGCTCACCAAGGTTTTGCCGCGAAAGGATTGATCGACACGCTGATTGGTCATGGCGGCAGAGTCAGACTGCGATCGCGATAGACCCAGGGTGCCGCAGCCGGCCAGGCCCAGAGCCATCATGGCAACTAGGGCCAGGCCAGGCCACCGTTGCTGTCCCCCACTGTTCTTCCCTGCCATAGCGCCACCCTTTTGCTGTCTCAGGTTCTGTCAGCTTTATCTTGTTAGCTTCAAGGGTATAGCAACAGCTCCGCAATGACCCCATCCTCTCCTATGCTAGATAGGTGTTTGCCGCTGGCGGCAAACACCTGATCTAAATCTAGAGTTACCCCATGTTACGAGCTGGCATTGTTGGGCTGCCCAACGTTGGCAAATCTACCCTGTTCAATGCCGTGGTGGCCAACGCCAAGGCCCAGGCGGCAAACTTTCCCTTTTGCACCATTGAGCCAAACGTGGGGATCGTTGCGGTGCCCGATCAACGTCTAGGGGTGTTGGCCGACCTGTCTAGCTCCGACGAAACGGTGCCCGCCCGAGTCGAATTTGTCGATATTGCGGGCCTGGTGCAGGGGGCCAGCCAGGGCGAGGGGCTGGGCAACCAGTTTTTGGCCAACATTCGCGAGGTGGATGCGATCGTCCACGTGGTGCGCTGCTTTGACGACGACGACATCATCCACGTCTCGGGTTCGGTCGACCCGGTGCGCGACATTGAGGTGATCAACCTGGAGCTGGCCCTCTCTGACCTGGCCCAGCTTGAGCGCCGGGTTGACCGGGTGCGCAAGCTGGCCCGCGCCGACAAAGAGGCCCAGGCTGAGCTAGCCATTCTAGAGAAAATTTTGCCGGTGCTCAACGAGGGCAAAACCGCCCGCCAGGTCGAGCTAGACGAGGAAGCTGAGGCAATCATCAAGCCCCTGGGGCTGCTCACCCGCAAGCCGGTGATCTACGCCACCAACGTCTCCGAAGAAGACCTGGCCAGCGGCAACGCCTGGGTCGAGCAGGTGCGGGCCGTGGCGGCAGCAGAGGAGGCCCAGGTGGTGGTGATCTCGGCCCAGGTAGAGTCAGAACTAGTCGATCTAGACGACACCGAGCGCAAAGACTTTCTCGAAGCCCTGGGGGTCGAAGAAGGGGGCCTCAAGACCCTGATTCGCGCCACCTACGAGCTGCTGGGCCTGCGCACCTATTTCACCACCGGCCCCAAAGAAACCCGCGCCTGGACGATCAAGGCGGGCATGGTGGCCCCCCAGGCCGCCGGGGTGATTCACACCGACTTTGAGCGGGGCTTTATTCGGGCTGAGACCGTGGCCTACAACGACCTGGTGGCGGCGGGTTCGATGGCCGGGGCCAAAGACAAGGGCCAGGTGCGCAGCGAGGGCAAGGAGTACGTGGTGCAAGAGGGCGATGTGATGCTGTTTCGGTTTAATGTCTAGCTATAGCCACTCAGGTTAGGACAGAGTCTTCATTCCCGCGTAGGCGGGAATCCAGCAGCTCGTAACGGCTCGCACGGGAATGACAGACAGGGATCGTTGCGAGCAAAACGTCCTAACGATGTCGGCTATAGCCATATGGCCCAGTTCAGATTTGCTCAATCTCATAAAGCCACCGGGGTGAGCAAAAAAACTCGTGACCCAGGAGTGGTCTGTATAGGAAAATCTATCTACAATTTGACCCATCGGGGCGCGAGTCCTTTCGTCCCAGGTTCGTAGGTACACGGCTGTGGCATTACCGCTTCTATCGTATTCTCAGGTTCGCTCAGGCTTGCAGCGGTTGCAAGGAGTGCCCCCCTGGGCGCTGCTGTCGCTGGTGCTCAACGGGCTGCTGTTTATTACCGTGATCGTGGTGCTGCGGCAGGTGGGTCGAGCGGGTAATAGTCTGCCCCACTCCAACGCCTTTGCCGCTGACCAGTATGCCGCGATCGCCCCCTTTGAGCCTGAGCTAGGCATTCGCCACAGCCTCGACTATGAGCAGTGGGTGGCCCTGCTGGCGGCCGAGGCCGAGGCGGCGGTGGCCATTGACGCACCGCGCCAAAATATTTTGCTGGGCGACTCCCTCACCCTGTGGTTTCCCGGCAGCATGCTGCCGGGGCGCAAAACCTGGATCAACCAGGCGATCTCAGGGGAAAATTCCGGCGGGCTGCGCAATCGCCTCTACCTGCTAGATGACACATCCCCCGAGGCGGTGTTCATTATGGTGGGCATTAACGATCTGATCTGGGGTGGCTCGAAGGCTGACCTGGTGTACAACGTGCGCCGCATGATCGACTACCTGCGCCAGACCCACCCTGAGGCGCGGGTGGTAGTGCAGTCGGTTTTGCCCCACGGCGGCGAGACCGCCACCTGGGAAGGGCGCGATCGCCTCTCTACCATTCCCCCCGATCTGATTCGCCAGGTGAATGACCAACTCAAGCTAGTGACCGCTGAAACCGAGGTTGATTTCTTGAATCTCTACCCCCTATTTGTCAACGGCGACGGCTACCTGCGCCCCGACCTCAGCACCGACGGCCTGCACCTCAACGAAAATGGCTACATGGTGTGGCGCACGGCCCTGGCGCTGTTCAATGAGACCGAATTTAGGCCCTAGGCCGTCATAGGCCGTGACCAAGCTGATAGTGGCAGGAGAAATCTGGGGTGTACGGCTCACGGTTTAGGGTTCACGGTTTACGGCCGACCTTGAACCGTATAAGCAGGAAGGCACAATTAAATATAAAACCTTCGTAGGATGTTCCTATCCTGAAAAAGGAAGTGCGGCGAAGTCTGTCAGATCTAAGCTTGAATTAACCACAAACCAAGCGAGGTTTACTGCCATGACAAGCACCGCACCGTCTCTACCATCCTATGCTGGCGAGTCTGTATATGTCGGCATTGAAGTGCATAAACACACCTATACCGTGGTAGCGCGCGTAAAGCAGACCGAAGTAAGACGGTGGACGATGCCCGCCAATCCAGCGAAATTGGGCGAACACCTGCGTCAGTTTTTTGCGGGTGCGACCCTTTATACGGCCTATGAAGCGGGCTTTTCGGGGTTTGGCCTGCATCGAGCATTAGTTTGACAGGGGATCGCCAATCGGGTCGTGCATGCTGCGGCAGTAGAGATTGCCGCGCACAACCGAGTGAAAACCGATAAGCGCGATGCTTGCAAGCTGTCGGAGCACCTCGAAGCCAGTCGCCTCCGGGGGAAACCATGCCCCTCATCGTCAGTCTACATCCCCCAGTATGACCAAATCGCTGATGCTGTGACCACGTTTTTACCCAGGTCTGCGTTCTCATCGCGACGACGTTAGGATGTATGCGGCACAGCCCCATTGACAGCGAAAACGGAAACGGTAGCACCGTTACGACGGTGACTACGAATGACTGGTGGTGGCAACGGGAGACACAATCATCCCCGTCGGTGAGGAGACTGATCCCAATCCCCTGATAGTCCTTTAGCTTACAATTGAGGGTGAGGTGGCTAGAAAGCACTCCCACCATTTGCTTCGCCTACTACTTGACTTTTTCCATGCCTGGGCAATACCCCTGACTGAATGACAAAACATCGTTGGCCAGCCTTCAATCCCTTGCGTGACCAGGGTTTCAGTCGACGCAAAGCTGCACACTTTATTGAGACACACACCTCTAAGCGATTGCAAGGCATCGTTAGTCATAGATTTCGCTGCGGTGTCCAACTCGGTCAATAGTGAGAATACTAAGAGTGCGATCGCATTCGTAGATTACCCTGTAATCACCAACTCTAAGTTTGAAGAAGCCAGCCAAGTTAGCGCTTAAAGGTAGGGGCTGAATTTGTTCAAAGTTTGCCGCCAACCAGTCAATTTTGACCACAATTCGCTTGCGAATGGTGCTAGAAAGCCGATTCAAATCAGCAATGGCTTCAGGGTCGTACTCAACGGTGTACGCCATTGCTAACTCAGCCCAAGCTCTTTCAGCGCTTCACTAGAAGATAATGTTTGGGTTGCTCCAGTCCGTCGTTTTTCTCGCAGGGTTAACAGTTGTTGCTCAAACGAGGCTTTTAGCGGCATCCCAGCATCAGGGTCTAGCAATAGATCTTGTAGAGCATCTTCGACGGTTTCCCGAATCAAGTTCTTAAACTCATCCACGGTCAAGTCTTTGATTTGCATAGCGGTTTTACCTTAAAAAATGTCATCGGCAGTGTAGTCAGCCTGCGCCCTTTGCAAAAGCTGATCCCGCAGCGACCTAAACTGATGCACAAATACAAACTCTGGCAACGCCCTCTGCACCAGCCCTTCCGGCGACACCCCCTCCGTCTCGGTCAGGCGATCCACAGCAGCCCGAAATTCTGGCGTCAGAGGAATCGTGAGAGTATCGTCCATCGCTTCAGTCCCACTACTAACTACCTCCAAAATAGCAGTCAGTAGATGGAAAAGGAGGAGCGGTTTTAGGTTTCCCGTAACTCTAGGAGTCGGCCTTTGATCATTAGTTGCTGTGGGCAATGGTGGGCAGTGCCCACCCTACGCAGCTATAAGGTAATTATTGTGGCTTTGCCTTTTTGAACTAGCGGAAGAGCCACCAAAAGTCTCGGTACTAACGGCTGCAGGTCGGCTAAACGGTTTGAGCGGGCTTGCAGAACAATCACCGCAACATCAAACTGAGGCAGATTTTGCTGAAACGCCAGGTTGCGATCAACCGTAATGAAAACGTCGAAGGATGGCTCCACTAAAGCCAGCAGTTGACCATTTTTGATGCCCGCCCAACCCATCTGGGGCACCGTTTTGACGTCGTAACTAACAAAGTCCTTAGCGAGCCTGCGATCAATACACTCGTCTAAAATCAGTCTCATGCTAGGCAGCGGCGGCATCTATAAGTTGCTTGCCAACTTCCTCCAGCAAACCAACCACCTGTGCTCTGCTAACAGTCGGAAAACCTTCTAAAAAATCGTCAACCGACTCTCCCGCCTTGAGATAGTCCAACAGCGTCTCTACAGGGACACGGGTACCCGCAAACACCAGCGCACCGCCCATCACCTCAGACGACATACTCACAATCGACGAATCTCTAAGCATTGGAGCAGGCTACCTATGCTGACCTCCTCAGTCTATCAAACCCAACCCAGAGCGAGTGAGTCCACAGGGCGGGCAGGGCATACCTACAGGTCTTTGATTTCTTCGCCCAGATAGCGCTCTACAAAAGCCTTGGCCGCCAAAGGTTGCAGCGTTTTCAAAGCTCTGACAATTTCTACAATAGTTCTTGCCCCGAGACGAGTAGGCTGGGTGAAACGAAGTGGAACCCCACGCCTGGCTCGGGATTGCTGGGTTCTGCTGCGCGCCACCCAGCCTAATCATGGCCTCCCCAGCACTTAGACCCAACTATCGCTACCCAGTGCCGCTGTGGCTGATTACTCTTTTAGAAATTTGCTCCTTAGGTAACTTCTGGGAAATAGTTTCCCCAATGGTGGGCCGCGCCCACCCTACAGCGGCTACAGTAGCTGAATTAAACCTGAGCTCGGGATAACGCCGTCCCCTCCTTGGGAGGGGTGCCCGGAGGGCGGGGTGGGTCAAACCTACGGCAAAGCACAAGTCTTTTGATGCAGTCAGTGGCCCAAATGGCATAGCCTGACCCACCCCTACCCCTCCCAAGAGGGGATGGTGAGCCTCTTTCACTAGGAACTTTTTTCATCCCGAACTCAGGTTGAATTAAAGCCAGTATCTTCTTTCCTGGAAATCTCCCTAGCGATTAGGACCTTTAAAGAAGTTGGTTTCTAAATGCACCTTAGACAGGTGGTTGAGAAACTCCCCATCGTAGGGTCTAAGTTTTTTAACCAAGAAAAAAATTGAAAACGCGCAGCCCGGCAGCAGACGAGCTAAGGGTCGCGATAGGCGCTTGGGGAAAGGATAAAACTGCGACCCATAAAAGCCAGCACAGCGGGTTAACTCTCCCGCTACTTCTCCGTAGAAAAGCAGCGTGTCATCTTTAGAAAAGGGCCTGACATGGGCCGAAACCATTTTATTGCAGGTAGGGTGTATGCCTAGCAGTCCGAGTATTCTATTGTGTAGCGACAGCACATTGGGCACTCCCAGGTATAGGTGGCCGCCCACTTTCAGGGTTCTAAAAATCTCATGATTAATCCAGTAGATTTCTTTGGTGTGCTCTAAGACCTGGTTGGCAATGATCAAATCTATCGACTCGGGCGCAAAGGGCAGCGGCTCAGACTCGATATTGACCGCAATCGGCTTAATGCCAGCGGCCTCTAGAACTGGGGCATTCCAATCGCCATAGTCAACCCCAAAACACTGGGCCTTGGGGTTGTGAGCCAAGACCACCTGCAAATCTTGCCCGCCGCCGCAGCCCAGGTCGACGCAGGTGTCGACCACCATGGATGACAACACCTCTTTTAAGATGTGTCGCCCATAGGTTTCGCCATGGTCAACGGTGGTGAGACGGCTCGCAGTGCCCGGTGTGACCTGTCTAAACATCGCTAAGCTCTTTGACGCTGTAGGCCAGGGAAGTGTCTGGAAGCTAGATTACACCCTTAGAGCTAGGAATCAGGTGCGCTCGGCGGGGGTCGACCTCGGTGGCCATGCGCATGGCGCGGGCAAAGGCCTTGAAGGTGGCCTCGATGATATGGTGCGAGTTGAGGCCGTCGAGCTGGCGAATGTGCAGGGTCATCTGGCTGTGGTTGACCACGGCGACAAAAAACTCGCGCACCAGCTGGGTGTCGTAGGTGCCCACCCGCTGGGTGGGGATCTCTAGGCCATAGCTAAGGTGGGGCCGACCGGAAAAATCTAGGGCCACCTGCACCAGCGACTCGTCGAGGGGGGCGACAAAATGGCCAAACCGGGTAATGCCCTTGCGATCGCCCAGGGCCTGGTGCAGCGCCATGCCCAGGGTAATGCCGACGTCTTCGTTGGTATGGTGGTCGTCGATCTCAATATCGCCTGTGGCCCGCACCTCTAGATCGATCAGACCGTGAGATGAGATCTGGTGCAGCATGTGGTCGAGAAAGGGAATGCCGGTATGGGCTTCGCACTGGCCGGTGCCGTCTAGGTTCAAGCTCACCTGCACGTCGGTTTCCCCGGTGGTGCGGCTGACGCTGGCGCTGCGGAGGCAGGCCGGGCTGGGAGTCTGAACAAGGGGACGGTCTTGGGTTTGCATGGCGGGTTGTCAACGGGTGGTCTTTTATCTTACCGAATCAGCTGTCGCGTTCTGCGGCTCGGGCTGATTCGGTAATCGTAGGTTGGCGGCGATCGGTCATAATAGCCCTACAGACACGGTGGCCCTGACTATCAATGCGGCTGCACGCTGAGGGATTTTGCCGTTGCCGTCTTAGGCTTGCTGACATGAGCTTTACCGACAACCTGGGCCTGCTGATTCGCGCCCGCTACTCAATCATCTACATCGCCACCGCCGAAGAAGAGCGGGCCGAGGCCGAGATTGCCGCCTGCGCCGCCGCCCAGGGCAACCGCGCCCTCTACACCTGGGACTTTGTCGATGGCTACTCTGGCAACCTCAACGATGCCGGGTTTGGCAAACGCAACCCGCTGCAAGCGCTAGAACTGGTGGAAAAACTGCCCGCCGCCGCCCCAGCGGTGTTTGTGCTGCGCGACTTTCATCGGTTTCTAGAAGACATTGCCGTTGCTCGCAAGCTGCGCAATCTGGCCCGCCGCCTCAGCTCTCAGCCCAAGACCCTGGTGATTCTGGCGGCCCAGCTCACCATTCCCGACGAGCTGAGCGAAACCATGACGGTGCTGGAGTTTACCCTGCCCGATGCCGCCGCCATTCGCCAGGAGGTGCGGCAGCTGTTGGCGGCCACCAACGCCGACCTGCCGGCGACCATGGTGGAGGAGCTGGTGCGCACCTGCCAGGGGCTGTCGCTGGAACGGATTCGGCGGGTGCTGGGACGGGCGATCGCCGACCACGGCAGCTTTACCCCCGCCGACCTCGATCTGATTCTCGACGAAAAGCGCCAAAGCATTCGCCAGACCCAAATTCTCGACTACTACCCCGCCAAGGAGCAGATCACCGACATCGGCGGGCTAGACAACCTCAAAGACTGGCTGCTGAAGCGGGGGGCAGCGTTTTCTGAGAAGGCTCGCCAGTACGGGCTGCCCCATCCCAGAGGCCTCCTGCTGATCGGCATTCAGGGTACCGGGAAGTCGCTGACGGCAAAGGCGATCGCCCACCATTGGCACCTGCCCCTGCTGCGGCTGGATGTGGGGCGGCTGTTTGGCGGCCTGGTGGGCGAATCGGAGGCCCGCACCCGGCAGATGATTCAGCTGGCGGAGGCCCTGGCCCCCTGCGTGCTGTGGATTGACGAGATCGATAAGGCCTTTGGGGGCATGGATGGCCGGGGCGACGCGGGCACCGCCAGCCGCGTGTTTGGCACCTTCATCACCTGGATGGCGGAGAAAACCTCGCCGGTGTTTGTGGTGGCCACCGCCAACAACATTCTCACCCTGCCGCCGGAGATGCTGCGCCGGGGCCGCTTTGACGAGATTTTCTTCGTCGGGCTGCCCAGCCAGAACGACCGCCAGGCAATCTTTGAGGTCCACCTGTCGCGGCTGCGGCCCCACACCCTGAAAAGCTTTGACACCGCCCGGCTGGCCTACGAAACTCCAGAGTTCTCGGGGGCAGAGATCGAGCAGGCGATCGTTGAAGCGATGCACCTGGGCTTTAGCCAAAACCGCGACTTCACCACCGACGATATTCTCACCGCCGCCAGCGAAATGGTGCCCCTGGCCCGCACTGCCCAGGAGCAGATCGAAGCCCTGCAGGCCTGGGCGGCGGCGGGTAAAGCCCGCATGGCCTCGCGCAGCGATCTAGACCCACGGCTGCGCCCCACTCTCCCCGATGCCGACTAGCCCCCGATGCCAATTGGCCCCAGTGCCGATCATCAAGAGGTGCTGTACCATTAGCAAGCTGTAGTCGATTGCCCCTGGCCTGCTGCCCCATGAAAGGATTTTTTGTTGGCCTGTCGAAATTAATTTTGGGCGTTGCGATCGCCCTGATTCTTCTCTCTATGGCCGGGGTGGCCACGGCCCGCTACCTGATGGGCCGACTCTCGGTACTGCCGCCCAAGCCTTTCTACGGCGAAGAGGTGCCGGTAGAACCGCCCCCAGCCGAGGCAGCAGCAGCAACAGCGGCCCAGGCCGAAGCCCCAGTGCCGACCGTGGAGCCCCCTCCAGCAGTAGAACCAGCGCCCGTCGATCCGGTTTTAGAGCCGGATGCCTACGATGCGGTGGTAGTGCAGCCCATTGGACTAGTAATGCGCGAAGGCCCTGGGGTCGAGTATCCCCAGGTGGGTGGGGTCGATGTAAACGAGGCCATCGTAGTGCTCGAAGAGCCCGCCGACCAGTCATGGATGCGGGTGCGAGTGGTGGTCAACGGCCAGGAAGGCTGGGTGCGCTCAGGCAACACGCGCCGCGCCGAATAGCGGCAAATATTGGGCTACAGCTATCTGTGCCCCAGATACTCTATCCCCCCTGAGGGGAAATGTTAACCAATATAACTAAGCCTTAAGCTTGGTGTCAGTTCTCCAGGGCGACCTTAATTGGCCAGGACCAGGGTGATAGCGTAAGGGTCTGAAAAGCAGCCCTAGGGTTGGGTATGTAGTCGTTTCTACAGCTACTGCCCCATTCTCTCTGCGTCATATCCCACTTTTGAGAACCCATGCATAACCTACAAAAAGACTGGATTGGCTCTGTTGCGATCGCAGCCCTTGGCGCTGGTGTGATCACTTCTTTTGCGGTCGCCCAGGGGCAAAACCCGCTGATGGGCCTGGCGATCACAGCGTTTGCCGCCGTCTCTGCTGTGGCCATTGACCACTTTCTGTAGAGGCTGGCTAAGCACATTAACCCAAATCCCCCCGCTGTCGGCAGACTACCGACAGCGGGGGGATTTTTCGGTCGATTATGCTAAATCGACCGCTCGGATCAGGAACCCCTGCCCGCCTGCTAAAGCGGTCTTTAATTGCAGGAACATTGCCATCATCAACGACCAATGTGACAAACCTGTGACTTTCGGGGGCTTTACATCTACCGCGTCAGTCATTGCGCTTAGACCCCCTGCCCGGTGGCAAAACCTAAAGCGACACAGAGTCGTATGTTGATCGATTCAGGGGTATACGAAGAAGGTATCGCCCGGTCAGGGGCAGGAGGTGTTCGCTATGAAGATTCTTGTCGTCGATGACGATGATCTATTGGTTGAGCAGCTGAGCGCTGACCTGCTGGCCCAAAACTACGTGGTTGACACCGCCTCTGACGGTCTGCTGGGCTGGGACTATGCCACGGCCACCACCTACGACCTGATTGTGCTCGATATCAATCTGCCGGGGCTAGACGGGGTATCGCTGTGCCAGCGGCTGCGGCAGGGGGGCTACGCCGGGGCAATTTTGCTGCTGACGGGGCGCAGCAGCAGCAATGACAAGGTAATGGGGCTAAATGCCGGAGCCGACGACTACCTGGTCAAGCCCTACACCCTGGCAGAGCTGATGGCTCGCCTGCGGGCACTGCTGCGCCGCCCCCAGCTGGTGAGCAGCCCGACGCTGCGCTACGGCTCGCTACGGCTAGACCCCAACGGGAGCCTGGTGACGGTGGCCGACCGACCAGTGGAGCTATCGCCCAAGGAGTACGGACTGCTGGAGCTGTTTTTGCGCCACCCCGATCACATATTCAGCAATACGCTGCTGCTGGAGCGGCTGTGGAGTGTAGAAGAGGCCCCCGGCGAGGAGACCATTCGCACCCACATCAAGCGGCTGCGGCGCAAGCTCAAGCAGGCCGGCATAGACGACATGATTGAAAACGTCTACGGCATGGGCTATCGGCTCAGGCCCGCAGCTATTGGCGATCCTATTGGCGATGCGGCCCCGCCCCCAGACGAAACCGATAAAGCTGTCGCCGCCCGTGAGGCTGCGATCGCCGCCTTTGATCGCTTTCGCCCCACCATTGAAGAACGTATGGCGGCCCTGCGCGCGGCGGCCCTGGCCCTAGAGAGCAACCATCTGCCCGCCGCCGTGCAGACCGCCGCCCAGGGGGCCGCCCACAAGCTGGCCGGGTCGCTGGGGCTGTTTGGCTACGGGGCCGGGTCGCACCTGGCCCGCCGCCTTGAAGACTGGCTAGACCAGCCCGATCTAACCCAGGGCCAGACCTTTAGCCGCCTGGTAGACCAGCTCGATGGGCTGCTGCGATCGCCGCCCGTCGCGACCGCCACCGAGAGCCAGGCGGCGATCGTGCCGCTGCCCCCGGCCGCCGCGCTGGGCGATCGGATCGCGGTAGTGGCCGTAGACAACGACCCCATGATTTTGGCCCAGCTCCAGAGCCTCTTGCCCCCGTGGGGGGTAGATGTGCTGGGCCTCCAAGACCCCCGCCAGGCCCTAGCTACCCTAGAGGCCAGCCCCCCCGACCTGCTACTGCTAGATTTAGATATGCTACCCCTGAGCGGCCTTGACCTGTGCCGCCAGCTGCGCCAAATCGACCGCTGGCAGACTCTACCTATTGTTTGCCTCACCGCCTGCTGCGATGCCGCCACCCTCTACGAGCTCTACCAGGCCGGGGCCGACGACTACTTGCCCAAACCCGTGATCGAACCCGAGCTGGTCAGCCGCATTTTTCATCGGGTGGAGCGGGGTCGCCTGCTCCAAACCCTGGCCGGTGTCGACCCCCGCTCTGGTTTAGCCAATCGCCAGAAGGGCACCATTGAGCTAAATTTGCTGCTGGCCCTAGCCCAGCGCCAGGGTGAAATCGTCACCCTGCTGGTGATTCAACTCAACCCCAAAAATCTGCCTGGGGGGGGCACCCCGAGCCGGTCTTTGGGTCAGAGCTTAACGGAGCTGCTCGGCCCCGGCGATGTCTTAGCCTGCTGGGGACCAAACGAGCTGATTGTGGGTCTTTGGGCAACGGATCGGGCCGCAGCCCAAGCCCTAGTGGGTCAAACCCTTCAATTGCCGCTGATGGATAAGTTGAGTTCAAGTTCTGATGCCCTGGGCACTCTAAGCAGGATAGACGCGACAGTAAATGCCACGCCTATGAACGCCACCAAAATAGACGCCATCACAGTCGGTACAGCAACTTTTCCGGTCGATGGCCAGACGCTACCGCTGCTCTACCGTCAGGCCCAGTGCCCTATCGCCCGTCTATCGCTGTCTCCCTAGCCAGCTCCCAGCGGATCGCCTAAGTCCTTGCCAGAACCTTCGCCAGAACTTTTTGCCATGACCGACAAGCGCATTTTGATCATTGATGACGAAGCCGATGTGCGCGAGATCGCCAAAGTCAGCCTAGAAATTACCAAACATTGGCAGGTGACCACCGCGGCCTCTGGGGATGAGGGGGTAGCCCTAGCCTCTAGCTGCCATCCCGACGCCATTCTCCTAGACGTAGTGATGCCCCAGGTGGATGGGTTGGCCACCCTGATTAAGCTTAGGGAAAATCTGGACACCTGCCATATTCCTGTGATACTGCTGACGGCCACTATTCGGCTGGCCACCCAGCCTGCCTATGCCGCTGCTGGGGCTAAAGCCATCCTGGTGAAGCCCTTTGATCCAGGGCTTTTGGGCAGTCAAATTGAGACGGCGCTGGGGTGGTAGCATTGCTGAGGTCTTTTAGTAGACCGGGACGCTAGATTAGGGCGATAGATTGGGGCGGCGCGTTCACAGGGCTGTCACTTTCTTTGCCTACAGTGAGGGAGTCGTTACCCCCGAACTCCCCGTGTTACCCCTGATTGTCGTTGAAGATTTAGTGGCCCCTTTCAAATTTTGGCGGGGCGGCATCCATGAAGGTATGCTTTATCGCAACGATTTTTATGTCGTCTTGCACCGGTTTGCCAGCGCGGAGCGTACCCAAGCCCACACCCAAGCCATTCAGGAAGGCAATAAGGG